>JBDTVG010000229.1:0-55199 GCA_040007395.1 Chloroflexota bacterium | reverse complement strand
TAAGTTTGCGCCGCTCAAATTGGCGCGGCTTAGGTCAGTATCAGACAGTTCAACATCTCTCAGGTTAGCGCCACTAAGGTCTGCCAGCGTCAAGTCAACATTATAAAGGTCTGCTTGCTCTAAATTAGCGCCGCTCAAATTGGCTTCCCTTAGCGTGGCACTATCCAGACCGGCTCCGCTCAAATTCGCTTTGCTAAGATTGGCTTTGTTGAGGTTGGCGTGGGTTAAGTCGGCATCACTTAAGTTTGCGCCGCTCAAATTGGCGCGGCTTAGGTCAGTATCAGACAGTTCAACAGCCCTTAAGTCGGCATTGCTTAGATCGGCCCCACTCAAATTGCTTTCTGGGGCAATTGCATGACCATTAATTATTTTCATTTTTTTTCATTTCTCCATAATTGGTCAGTAGGGTTGATCGCTGGTGATCCTTTAAAGGGATCACCAGCATGACAGGAACGAGATTCTTATGGAACGAAGGTGGGCGCGATCTTCGGCGTATTATGGATCAGAGTCTGGGCTGACCAGTGACCCGCCACTGGGAGGTCATTGGGTATGCCAAATACTAGGCTGTTATCGGCAAAACCTGTACTGACCACGTTCTTGAGGTAGATCAACCCATTGCTCGGACGGAACACGCCAATGCCCGTAGAGCCAGTGGCAGTCCAGTCTCCGGCAAAAGGTGTATCGCCCGAAACCCCCAATACTGCGCTAGCATCGGCAGTGACACTGCAATTACACACCTGATTAGTGACAAAGAACATGGGAAGTGACGGGCGATAAACACCGGGACTGTCCTTGCCATCGCCGTTCCAATCGCCTGCAATGGGCACATCGCCGGGACTGCCCAGCACCATCTGGAAGTCGGCGAAACCCGTTGTCAGGCCGTTTTTCAGGAAGATCAGACCGTTACTAGGCCGGAAGACTCCTACCCCCGCTTTGCCATCGCCATTCCAGTCGCCCGCCATCGGCAAATCACCGGGTGAGCCGAGGGTAAAGCTATAAGTGAGTGATGCAGGGGTACTATTCGAGTCGAACAGGTAAAACTGACCCGTACTAGGGCGGAATACGCCGATAGTATCAATCCCATCGCCGTTCCAGTCGCCAGCAATGGGCAGATCCGTTGAACTGCTCAGGGGAATAGTAATATCGGCGGGGCCAGTAGTGTTGGTGTTCCGCAGAAAATACGTATGATTGGAGGGTCGGTAAATCCCGATAGCTTGCACCCCGGTTACGATGATAGTGCCTTTCATGCCGGGATGAATAGAGCAATGATAGGTGTATACACCGGGGGTAGTAAACGTAAAATTGAATTGTGCATGGAAGGCAAGGCTGCTCGAATCCCAAACCGCTGTATCGCTAGTCGTGGTGTGAGTGGCGGTATCGTTGTTCGTCCAGACAACTTGGGTATTGACTGGAACGGTCAGCGGCGTTGGTGAAAATGAAAAATTGATAATCGACACGGCTTTATTTGGCGGGGTTGCCAGCGGGGCGGCGCTAGCGGTGGTCATGCTAAAGACACCCCCGAAAATCTGTAGGGCAGCTATTAGCCCGATGGCAACCAACAGTTCAACGGCAAAAGGACGCAGTGAGGTAGGTAAATAAAATCGACGCATAAAAACCACTCCTTATGGAATTAATTGGCAGCGATGGAGCGGCGAAGGTAAGGGAAATAAGTTAAGTATAGTGAGTAGTTTACTAACTGCCCATGACCTATAAAGGAAGCGACGCAGGCTAACTAGCCTGCGTCGCTTCTACACCAAGCTATATTTTGTAGGAGTCGAGCAGACCCGACCCTACATTTTTATAGATAGTGCGCTACGGAACAAACGTCGGCGCAAGTTTGGGCGCTGGCGTTGCAGCGGTTGTCGTGCTGGGACTCATCGTTTGGGCTGACCAGTGTCCAGCAACGGGTTTGTCGTTCGGGATACCGAAGACAATGTTAATATCGGCAAAACCTGTCGTTGGGGTGTTTTTCAGATAGATCAAGCCGTTTGAGGGTCGGAACACACCAATTCCTGATGAGGCATTGCCATCCCAGTCGCCCGCCACTGGACTGTCTCCAGCGATACCTAGCGTCGCGGTGTAGTCCGCAAAAACACTACAGTTGCAGATCTGATTCGAGAGATAGAACGTCGCGCTGGAGGGACGATACACACCGGGACTGTCGAAGCCGTCGCTGTTCCAGTCACCCGCTACAGGGGCATCACCGGGAACCCCCAGCACCATCTGGAAGTCGGCAAAGCCCGTTGTCAGATTGTTCTTGAGATAGATTAGCCCGTTAGAAGGCCGGAATACGCCCGCGCCATCGCGACCATCGCCATCCCAGTCGCCCGCCATCGGCATATCGCCCGGTGCGCCGAGGACAAAGCTGTAGTTGATGGCTGGGCTGGCACTGTTGGAGTCTGAGAGCAGGAACTGTCCAGTGCTGGGGCGGTACACACCGACTGTCGAAATGCCATCGGCATTCCAGTCGCCCACGACAGGTAGATCCGTCGAAGCGCCAAAGACAGAGGTGATGCTGGCAGTGCCCGTCGTGTTCGAGTTACGCATATAGAAAGTGCCAGTCGAAGGACGGAAGACACCAATCGCGTCAATATGCGGTTCGCAGGTGCGGGTAAAATTACTGACTTGGCTATCGATAGTTACAGTAATCGTTGGCGCACCGTTTACGGGGATGGTGACAATGGTTGCCCCCGCCGCATTTGCCAGAGTCACCGATGGGCTGGCGACAGTTCCCACCGTCGTCTGGATGCTAGCTACAGCGGGTGTAGTATTACCCGTTGTAGCAACGCCATTGAAATTAGTCAACAGGTTGAAGTTCACACGAATGCTGGTCGCGGAAAGGCACTTTGTCCCGCCACTCATCACCAAGGCTGGTTGTACCACACCGCCGTTGTAGTGCGGATGGCAGGGTGAACCGAGGCCGGGGTTACTATTGCAGCCCCACCAATTATTCTGAGCATTAACTGTCGCCCCAGCGGTATCCAGATCCCCGATAATGCGGTTATAGTGCATTTCGGTAGTAGTATTGATCAGGTATACGCGGTTGGGGAAGTTGTTGCCCGTGATAGTCGCAGTTCCGGCTCCCGTTGCGCTCTGGTTCAGGATGGCGAACAGGCTGCCCACATAATTCCCACTGGCGGTAAGTGGTCCTGCCAAACCTGTCTGGAGAGTCATTTGCACTTTGTCGAGGCTGTTACCGCTAACTGTGCCGCCGATGATGCTTCCTGCGGTAGTCAGTACGGTCAGATAGGGTGGTACATTATCAAACGTACTCAGAGTCAGGGCGTTATTGGCAATCGTGAAGGGCTTGGTGTACGATGCCTGCGCCTGAACAATGATATAGCGACCCTGATTGCCTTGAATGGTCACTGACGCATCATTGTTGAACTGCCGCGCCACGACATTGAAGCCCGTGTTACCCGTATTGTTTGACATATTAATCGTCACAGCACCAATGCCGTAACCATCGGCGGAAACAAACGATCCAAAGCGACTACCCTTGTAGTGTATCCAGTTGTTTGTCACGGTGATGTTGGCAGCCAACCCGCCGTGAAAACCCATTTCAATCGCTTCGGTGTCGTTGCCTATTGCCGTGATCGAGCCAGTCAGGTCGCCCTGATTCGAGTCAGAGGTGATCACTGCCAGCTTCCACACCGTATTGTTCGTGAAAACGATAGGGCCATTAATGTTGCCCCGCACATCAGCCGTTAGACCGCTAATCGTCACACCTAGACCCGGCCCCGAATCCAGCCCGGCATCAAAGCCACCTGTCGCCACGTTGTTTGTCGCGGTGACAGATCCATTGACGTTACCGTGACCCGCCACGCTGCCATCGACACCGATATTGACGCTTTTGATATAGGTATTGCCGTTTAGGGTAATGTTTGCGTTGAGATCGGCACTGCCACTTGAGGCCACCTTTGTCAGGATGTTGATCGCATTCACGCCCGTATTACCCGAAATGTTGATCGTTCCGCCGATTGTCCCCCCGGTCGGGCCAACGATTGAGATTTCGCTAGCCGCAATGTTCGGGAGTTTATTGTTGGTGATATTGAGTGCTGCGGTGAAGTTCCGCGCAGCGGGATTGATCACAATTGCGCCAGTCGTCAGGTTGTTAATCGTAAACGTACCTGCTGGATTGCTGGCGAAAATGCTGTTGGTCAGCGTAAAATTCGTGAAAGTCCAACCGTTTAGCGTCGCTGTGATCGCGATAGTGCCAGTTATTTTTCTGGATGCTGTGTCACCCTTGATAGTGACGTTTGTCGCCGGTGATCCGGCGCTAATATCCTCAGTAATGTCCGAGACGATGATGATCGTATCGCCATCCTGCAACACACCGATGGCGTTGGTCAGAGTCGTATAGCATGGCAATTGCCCACCGCAGTTACCAGAGCCGACGTAGCGATTGCTCCCGGCTGCGGAAACGTGGAGCATACCTACCAGCGAGAAAATTGCAGACAGAAAAATGCTAAAAATGACGGATGTAAATTTGATGTTTCTCATTCGAAGTCGTTGTCCTCAGTAGAATCGATGGTTGAGATAATCGCCCAGTTAATGCGCGACGATGTGTAGGATTTATGATAACACTAAGTGTGGCTATATCGATAGTTGGGAGATATTTCAGAAACGTTCCAACTCATTAACTTTGTTGATTTAACATCAATTAATCCACAAAGCGTATTTCGAAGGATTTCGCGCTGGCCTCCACAAAGCGGATTAGTTGCTCTGCTTCGTCGGTCAATGCCTTACGATTTTGCGGCGTAAGCGGTTCAAACGGCTCGATCACGAGGGCGGCGGTACTTTTTGCTTTCTCGATCTTCCACACGCCTGCGACAAAGCCGTCAATGAGGAAAGTGGCGGCGACGCGCAAACCGGGCAAATACACCTTCGAGCGATAAACGTCGGCGATCACGCGGGTGCGTTTGCTGTGTGAGAGCAGCAAGTTATCGAATTCTGGCAGAAAACGTTCCGGCGCGGGGGTATCGGCGGCAGGCAGCGGGAGATCGGGCAGGTCAAGCAGTTCGCGGCCTTGTTCATCTCGATAGGTAATCAGATCTGGTTTTAGCTTATCAATCGCGGCTTTCAATTTGCCCAAGCCCGACCACGTTTGTATATCCGTCACCGAGGCGGGGCCGAACGCTGCCAGATAGCGAAAAACAAGGGTTCGAAAATGGTCTTCGGTAGAGATCGGCTTGCCAAGCCATGTCTCGGCAAGGGTGAATTGAGGGTTGCCGGGGTAACTCCACCCACTGCTGATCGGCACTTGAACTAGCGGGATGTGCATCCGCACTGTGTAGCGCATCGCACCAACATCACGATCTGGCATGAGTTCGGACAACATTGTGCTGATCTCGGTGAAGGTGCGCGGCTGTTCGGCGATATAACGCTGTGCCGCCACGATAACCGTTTCGGTTTCGAGATCTGCCCCGCGCCGTTTGGCAATAGTTTCCGAAGCACCTGCCATTACAGCGTGAAGTGTGGTTCGCAGGAGCAGATAATCTTCGGCGGTAACAAGATGCAACGTACCGCGTATCCATGTGGGCTTGATGACAATTCGATCCTCGATGAGACGGGCAAGGTCGTCTCGGTGGAAGTCACGTATACGTGTCCACAACCCGATATACGGCGGCGAAGCCATTTGTGCTTGCAAGCCCACTAAGCGTTCGACTACCGCCGGAATGGGCAGCGAAACACGATCTAATAGCAGTTGGCGAGCCAGAGTCGCCCGGTTTAGTTCACGCAGTGTCAGGATACGATCTGCCAAAAGAGTTGCTCCATTAGATCGGTTAACCTTTGCCTTTTATCTTTTTGGGAAAGATCCCCGACTCACGATACCACTGCAAGGTGCGCCGTGCCCCTTCGCGAAACGGCAGCGGGTTAAAGTCTAACTGCTGACAGGCTTTTTCACTACTGACCCGCCAGTTGTTAAAAACATAGGATCGCAAGTTCAACGGATAGTAGGGTTCAACGCCTGTATATTCGCTGAGGGCTGTCCACAGATGTGCCAGAGCGATCATGCTCCAGCCCGGAATATTGACGCGAAAATGGGTGATCCCGGCCTCGTCGCTGATGATAAGGTTAGCCTGCTCATGGGTGAGCGTCTCGCCGCAGATATTATATACTTCGCCCGGTTTACCCTTGTGCAGCGCCGAGAGGATGCTGCTAGCGACATCCCCAATATACACGGGAAAGGTTACATAGCTCCCGCCATTGATCTGTAGGAGTAAGCCTTTCAGCGGATCTTCAAAGAACAGGCGATTGAAGGCATAGCGTCCATAGGGGCCGTAGAATGCGCCGGGGCGCAGCACTACGACAGGTAAACCAAAATCATGGTAATGCTTGAGCGCCAATTGTTCGGCGGCGTATTTGCTGCGTTGGTAAGGATCAGTCGGGTGGGTCGGATGCGTTTCGTCCACGATCCGATCTGGCAAGGGTTCGCCGACGACAACCACCGTCGAGATATGAATAAACTTCTCGACTCCGGCTTCGGTAGCAGCCCGCATCACGTTTGCCGATCCCTCGACGTTGGTCTGCTCGAACTGCTCACGCTTGCCCCAGAAGCTAAAGCGTCCGGCAGCATGAACGACATAGCGGCAACCCTGCACTGCACAGCGAATCAGTTCCGCGTCTAGTACGTCGCCTTCAATCGTTTCAACACCCAGCGTTTGTAACCATAGGTGTTCTGCCGGATGGCGAGTCAAAGCCCGCACCTGATAGCCCTGTTCGATGAGCAGCGGGAGTAAACTGCGCCCCAGAAAGCCAGTGCCGCCCGTCACAAAGATAGACTCGCCTTTTGCAGCCGCCGAGGTCGAGGAGATAGGTAGATTGCTCAATGCGTTCCCTGATTTCCGCTGAATCCGAAGCTAATTGAGGATCATACCCCAGAATGCGATGAGGCAGTAAATCGACTGACTCTCGCAAAAATCGAATCAACGGACTTGTTTATGGATTACTGGGGCGGTTAAGTATCACGTCCGGCGGCAATGGGCAGTGACTCATCAAGCCGAATCTCAGTATCCGACAGCACTTTTTGTTCCCAGCCACGCGGCACTTGCTGGATCAGGTCTTCGATCTTCCAGCGTTTGGCGGCACGTTCGTAAACCATGCGGTAGACATACGCGCCCGGTTCGAGATACTGAGTGTTGACTAGCTTGACCTGACCGTATTGATAGGTGAGAATATGACGTGAGGTTTGATAATCTATCAGATAACAGCTTAAGCCATCGTCAGCAAAGCGACGGGCGCGAACCTCATGGTTCGCGTGCAGCACGCCGACAAAATGCACCCCACACTTGACCGAATGCTGCTGCATCCCAATAATCTTTTGCTGGCGTTTGAGATAGCTGCCTGTGAGATAGCGTGGGGCTTCGCCCAGCAGGCGCAAATACCCTTCCAACAAGGCTTCGGCGTGCCAACGCTGCGCCGCAAGGTAATCCAGTTCGACACCACGCACGATCTCATCTGGGGCCATCCATTCGGCACGGTGCGAGACACCAGCGTGTAGACGGCGCAAGTTGCCGGACCACGTGATCTGACGGCGATGGCTTAACACAACCGCCAGAATAACGGCGACCACTAAACCAACCAACATTAGTTCTGTCATAATATTTTTTTGAACACCGCGACTCAGTAACAGTACGGTACGCTTGTTTTACCAGCGTGCACGGAAAAGAGCAAGTCCTTTACCCTACAAATCTCCACCTATCTATGGGTAAAGTGAATAACCCGACGCTGGGAACTTTCTGACGTACAATTCCGTCAAGAGAATGTCGCCTATTATGCTTTGAGGTGAATCAATATGCGGTTAAAAAGAGTCGTATTAGCCCTCGTGACTGTCGTACTGCTGCTAGGCTCCTCACGTCTGGAAGCGCTTGCCTGTGGTGGATTCTTCTGTACCACCAAGCCAATTGACCAGACCGCAGAACGGATTATCTTTTCCGTTAAAAAGTCGAATGGCACAATTACTGCTGTCGTTGGCATCAGTTATACAGGTGAGTCCAGCGAATTTAGCTGGGTCGTGCCTGTGCCATCGCCGCCCAAACTCGATGTAGCGGAGACCAAATCGCTGGACGCATTTGGCGCGGCGACCAATCTGCAATTTATCACCCCGCAAGATCCCTGCCCACGTCCGATGATGGCGGTTGCCGATGCACCTACTGGCGGCGGGGGTGGCTTTCTGCAAACCGGACAGGTTGGCCCTTACGATTATGCGATTATCAAGAACGAGCGCACCGACGACATGATCGCATGGCTGCGCGACAATGGCTACCGTATCACCAAGGAGATGGAACCCCTTGTGATCCAGTATGTCAAAGAAGGCTTGTATTTTCTGGCAATGAAGCTCAAGCGTGGCGCGAACGTCAATGAGATAAAGCCAGTCGTTATGACCTATCAGGCCGTCCATCCAATGATCCCGCTGCGCCTGACGGCTGTCGCCGCTGTCGAGGATATGCAGGTGCTCGTCTGGATTCTCGGTGAAACCCAATATGTGCCGCAGAACTACGCACATCCGACCATTGACTTTAGCCGGATGAAGGCAGGCTTCCAGCCTGTACAGGAAAACGGTACTCTGTATACCTCGCTGGTGAGCTATCGTACCGAGCAAAAAGCGATGCAAAACGAATACAATGGACAGGCTTTTCTGACCGAATATGCGCAGCCTAGCGCGACATTGCTTGCCGCCCCTGAACTGACCGGGGACGGCAAACTCGATCCAGTAGTTGCCGGGTTACTGCAAAAGGCCGCTTATGTTACGCGGCTGCGGGCGCAGATGTCGCCTAACCAGATGATAGTTGACCCAACCTTTATCCCTGACGACACCGCGCCTAACGTATCAAATGTGGTCGATCTCAACAAATACGTCGATACGTATACGTTCTGGGGCTGCCCAGAAATGCGCCCCACATCTAAGCCGTAGCACAAAAACCCGATTTGATACTATCGAGAGGAAGTGTGTAATCTACACTTCCTCGGCAAAGCGGCTGAGATCGAAGAACGCTTCGGTAAATTCGAGCTTCGAGGCGCTGAGTTTGGTCGAAGTCGGGAAGTGCATCGCCGGAAAGTCAATCGCGTCGTCCTGAACCCGTTGGAGTGTATAACGGACATTCTGTATATCTGCTTCAAGCGACATACGCCGTGCAATCCCTGTCGCGCCGATCTTGTCGAGTTTGTCCGCGTCATACAACAGTTGCGTATAGGGGTTAGCACTACTCGCTTTTTTGCCAATTACGTTGCTGATGAGCGTGACAACAGTAGGCGAGTAATGGTCGGTCAACACACGGCGGGCCATCCGTGCGCCAATCGCCTCGTGACTGTCGCCGTAGGCGATCTCGTTCAGCTTGCCGATGTCGTGAAAGATACCAATCATAAAGGCGTGATCTAAATCAACAGATGCTTCCGGGGCAAGCGCCAACAGTGTTCCCGTAACCCGCAGCGTGTGCGCCCATAGATTAGGCCAGCCTGCGTGCCAACTCAAGGCATTCCGCGCCGTGTCCATCATTTGCTGGCAAAACTCATTGGGGATCGTGATCGGGCACCATTCCTCGCGCATCTGAGCAACGAAGGGTCGAGCGCCGGGATCGTCACCAAGACGGTTAGCCCAACTATCGACAGAGAATAGTTTTTGATCGGCTCCTGCTGCCAAGCCAGTGAGCAGGCGTGACAACGTTGACGAGGCATAATCGGGTAAGGAATTCACAGAGGCTCCTTTGATTATTCGGCAACTTAGCTGTCAGAGCAGCATTAAAATAGCGATAGTTGGGTTAGGTCGGTATACGAGGGCGGCTTTTCGATTAGATCCCACGCTAGCGGTGGCAGATCGATGGCAGTACTTACCCGCTGATATAAGTCGCGGGCGATGAACGGTGATGGATCTTCCACAGGACAGTGTGCATAAAAGTATACCTCACGATCCTCTTTGAGCCATGCGGCAATACGTGGAACCCATTCGTTTAGATAGGGGTCATTTTCCTCTATAACGGGGCTGCTAATGTAGCGGATTACGACAAACGGCTGGAGCGCTTCGACAACCAGTGGCACGTCTGGTTTGCGCTCTTTGGCTTTGTCCGCGTCTGGTGATTCGCTGCTGTGGGCGGGTCGCACATCGAACACGACCCGCGCCGCGTGATTCGCGATTAGTACCTCGTTGAGCTTTGCGCCATTGTCGTCAGTAAACCAGTCGGGGTGGCGGATCTCGACGGCAATTTGGAGGTCTTTGGGCAGGCTTTCCAGATACTCGCGCAGCACTGGCAAACGCGATGGCCCAAAACTTGGCGGCAGTTGCAGCATCAACGGCCCCAAGCGCGATCCAAGAACGCGCATCACGCCGATAAACGAAGCCGTCTGCGCCGCGACATTCTTAAGCTGCGCGGTATGCGTGATCGCCTTCGGAAACTTGGGGCTGAACCGGAAAGTTTCCGGCGTTTGTTCCGCCCAATGTTTAATGGTGGGCAAACCCGGAACTGCATAGAAAGTGCTATTACATTCAACGGCAGTCAACCGCCGCGCATAGGATTTTAAGCGTTCGTCTTTGGGCGTACCTGACGGGAAGAACGAATTCGCCCACCCGTCGTAGGCCCAAACTGCACATCCAACATGAAGCATGGCTTACACCAAATTTGTATCGACTGTATCGACAATCACCGGACAGGTTCTCAGCCCACACAATCTTTCAGGCTGTAATGATGGTAAACAGATAAATGAGATACGTCGGTAGCGCCAACAGCGCAATGATATTTGCTTTATTTGGAGCACCAAAGAGATTGCTTCCTCGCACAAAACAGAAAAGGGCGAGTAGCAACCAGACAAGGGAATGACCCCATCGCAAAATAAGGTAACGTAGCCCAATCGCATTGACCGCCTTTTGGCTAGGCCACACGAATATGAAAATTATAGCAACACCCAAACAAAGCGCACTCCAGATAAAGAGGGGTATGCCTAAAAATTTCTCGTTCACTGACAAGCCTCATCCGAACTTATGGTAATGACCCATTTAGCCATTCTTTGGCGGTTGCACCAAGATCCGCCATCGGCGCACGAAGCACCGTACAGGCGGGCAGGCTTTCCAGAAACGACTGACCATATTCTTTGCTGATCATGCGCTTATCGAAGATCGCGGCGACACCGCGCTTGGCATGAGTACGCAGCAGTTGGTCGAAGCCCTGACGAAAGCGCAGGATCGCGTCAGGCACGGTGTACTGGTTGAACGAGTTTTCATACTGCTCCCCGCGTGCCGCATACAACGGATCAGATGGTACAGCGAACGGCAGTCGCACGATGACCAGCGCAGAGAGGTCGTCAGTCGGCAGATCGGCTTCTTCCCACAGATTGCGCGTGCCAAGCAGCACCGAGCGTTTGGTGTTCTTGAAGCCTTCCAGCAAACTCTGGCGACTCGTGCCATCAGACTGATCAAAGACTGCAATATTACCCAGCGCCAACCGCGCCGTAATATTCGGGGCAGATTGTCGTAGTGCCGTATAACCTGTGAATAACGCTAGCAGCCGACCCTCGGTTGCTGCCGCCAATTCGATAATACCGCGCTCCACAAACTGCTGATAGCGGTTACGCTCCTGAGGCTCTGGCATATCGCTGGGCAAATAGAGCAGGATTGACTGCTCGTAATCGCGGGCGTTTGCCAACGCGACTTCTTTGACATTCTGAGCATTGAGACGCTGCCGGATAAACTCAAAGCTGGCACTCGCCCGCAAGGTTGATCCGGTCATCACGACAGTCTTTTTGGCTTCCCACAATGTCTTTTTCACCAGCGGCCCCGCATTGAGCGGTGCGCCGTGTACTGAGAGAAAGTCGAGATCGGCGCTCATCTCCATCCAGTAAACGGCGTTATCATCTGGCTCAACAACAAAAGCGTTCAACTGTTTATCCAGCAAGGCGAGATGGCGGGCGGTGGCCTGTGTGCCGTATAGCAGATCGTCGATATGGGGCATTTCATAGCGTTCGCGAAGCTGTGTTAGAGCTTTCGAGAGATAGCTGATTGCTTGGGCAATCCCATCGATAAAGTCTTTCAGAATCGTCCATGCTGCTTTGACCTGACTGAAGGCTGGCTTATTGCGGAAGGCATCGGTCAGACGCACCTGAATCAGATATTCGCTACCCTTTAGGTTTTGCACCGTTTCCAGAAACGCCCGCAGATCGGCGAACAGGGTATTGATGTGGTGGTGCATCTTGGTGATGGTTTCGGCAATGATTTTCGTGTAGGCTGCGATCTGGTCAAAATGCTTAGGGATCAAAACGGGCTGTGTGCTACCGATAATATCGCCCAGCAAACCAGTATGCAGACTGCCCAGATCGGCAAGCTGCCGCCGGATCGACTCTGGATCTAACCGGAAGTGCAAACTATCGGTGACGGCTTCTTCGAGGTTGTGGGCTTCGTCCACAATCACACACCCATAATCGGGCAAAACCTGTCGTTCGGCGGGCATATTGATCGCGTCGGCGATGAGCAGATTTTGATTGACAACGATAAGGTGTGCGTTTTCCGCTGCCCGTCGCGCCTTGTGGAAGGGACAGGTTCCCTGCATCTGCTGTTCGCAGCGACCTAACGTGCATTCTTCGCCCTCGGCACTTAGGCGAGTCCATGCGCTGTACTCGGCAGGGCCACGCAGCGACAATTCGCTAGAGTTGCCGTCAATGCCGTTCGGGTTTTCGTTGAGCCACACACTGACTTTGCCAAAAACGCGGAGTTCGTCAATGCTGGTTGGGTGGCGGCGGCGCAGCACATCGAGGCGGCGTGGACACAGGTAACTCGAACGCCGCTTGAGTACCGCCGCTTCAAAGTCCAGACCAAGCGCCTGTTTAATCAAAGGTAGTTCGCGATCAATGAGTTGTTCCTGCAAACTGTGGCTGTTGACGGCAATCACGACGCGCTCGTTATTCTGGACTGCCCATGTTAGCGCGGGTATCAGATAGGCCAATGTTCGACCTGTCCCGGTCGGCGCTTCGATCAGTAGATGCGTTTGATCGTTGAATGCCTGCGAAACCGCTTCTAACATTTCGGTCTGTGCTGGACGCGAGGCGAAATCGGAAATGGCTTGCGTCACCTTGCCCATTGGTTCGAGCAGTGCTGCCAACTGCGCTGTGTCTAGCGGTGTAGCTTTCGCGCCTGTTGATGTAATGAGAGATGGCTGTACAGTTATTGGAGCCATGTTAGAGTCTGTTGCAGGGACAGGTGGCTTGCTATTGCTTGATTTTTTCGAATTCTGTAAGCGGATTTGCAGTGCATCTGCGAAAACAGGTGCGCCTTTCCAGGGCAGCGCTTGCGAAGCTGTGACAATTTCTTGTAAGACATCCAGCGGAACGCTGGTTAGCAGCCTATGCCAAAAAGCCATATAGACTTGGGCGGTGGCCTGTGCGTCTGCCAACGCCCGATGATAGTCACCGTCCGGCGTGAGATTCAACTCCTGCATGAGCGCATTCAGGTTATAGCGGGGTGTAGTCGGCAGCAGCACCGAAGCGAGTTCGTAAGTATCGACTGAGGCGTGCGAAGTGAGGATGCCTGCCTTTTGCAGGAAGTGCAGGTCAAACTCGATGTTCTGACCCACAATGGTTGCATCGCCAACAAAGTCGCTGACTTTGGATAGCACATCGCGCAGTTTGGGCGCACCCACCAGATTTTCCTGATGGATTCCGGTAATGGCAGTGACTTTGGCAGGGATCGGGCTTTCGGCATCGACAAGCGTACTATACGTGTCGATAATTTCATTGTCTCGAAATTTGACTGCGCCAATTTCGATAATCTCGGCACTGGACATATCGAGTCCAGTGGTTTCTAAATCAATGGCGACAAGAACGCCGCGCATACAGGCTCCAATCTAGCACATCGCAAGGGCGGCGTGAAACGCTACTCATTAGAATATATGTGCAGAAGAGTATAGCACACTTGAACGCCGATGGCACGCCGTTTGCGCCCTTATGAGGCGATCTAAAGCCCTTCTCTGAAACTCGGTTAAAATCTGCCGAGAGGTTTGTACGATCATGACGACTCGGCGTTACAGTTTATATCCACAAAACAAAGGTCAACATTATCTTTCCTTTGAAACAGAGTATCGTCTTTTTTGCGCTTACATGGTTATTGGTTGGGTGCAGCGGCGCGAGTGTTCCCTCTGTCCCGACTCAAACGGCTGTCGCGCAGCAAGCGATCAGCAGCACGCAGACGGCGCAAGCGTTCCTCAGCACGTTGCACGGCAAGATTGCGTTTGTCGCCACCCAAAATGGTCGGGATGGGATCTATGTGATGGACGCAAATGGATCGAATGTCCGCCGCTTGACCGATAACAGTCCGCGTGATGGCAATCCGGCGTGGTCGCCGGATGGTCAGCAGATCGCGTTCGACTCGTTTGGTGACGGGAAACAGGGCTTGTATGTGATAGACTCCGAGGGATCGCAATTGCGGCTGCTGCGCGATGATGGCGCTCGAAGCCTGTACGCCAAGTGGTCGCCGGATGGCAAGCAAATCGCCTTTACCTCGAATCTGGGTGGTTACAGTCAGGTGTATGTGATGAATGTCGATAGCTCGAATGTGCGGCGCTTAGCGAATGAGCGTCCCGGCAATGAAAGCGCTGGATGGTCGCCAGATGGCAAGACGCTCCTGTTTACCTCGGAGCGTGAAGGTAGTGAACAGATATACCTGATGAACCTTGACGGCTCCAACGTGCGGCGCTTGACCGATCTCACCGATCAGAACTTGTTCCCCTCGTGGTCGCCGGATGGCAAGCAGATCGCCTTTGTTTCGGATCGTGATGGGGACTTTGAAATCTACACGATGAATACAGATGGCTCCAACTTACATCGTTTGACCGATAACAGCGCGGATGACATCTCACCGGCATGGTCGCCAGATGGTCAGGAGATAGTATTTTCCTCCAACCGCGATTCGACGTATCAGCTTTATGTGATGAACGCTGATGGCTCGAATCTCGTCAAGCTCACGAATTTGGGCAGCGCCACGACTCCCACTTGGACTCGTTAACCGATGCTTACACAACCGCTAGAGCATTTCTGGATGTTCCACTCCGCTCGCGGAGTGGGATTTAGGGTGAGGTGAACGAGTCACATGAAGCGCCGCCAACTCACGCTCTATATGCTATTAGCACCGTATCTGGTCGGGACGCTCGTGCTGGTGATCATCCCCGCGGCGATCTCGGTGGGGCTGGCCTTCACCAACTACGATGCGCTGACTCCGCCAACATGGAACGGACTCGGCAACTTCAAGTTTATCTTCACCTACAGCGCGTTTTTATACGCCGCCCGTAACACGTTTGGCTTTATCATTGTGGCGGTACCGCTGCGTGTGCTGACGATGTTGGCGTTAGCACTGCTGCTCAGTCGGCCTCGGCGCGGCGTGCGACTGTACCGTGCCGCGATTTATCTGCCAACCGTGATCCCTGATATTGCCTACGCACTGATGTGGACGTGGATCTTTAACCCGTTGTATGGGCCGATCAATGTGATCCTAGTGGCGTTAGGCTTGCCTGCGCCCGCATGGGTCGTAGACCGAAACACAACCTTTTGGATACTGCTGATCATGTCGCTGTTTCAGATTGGCGAGGGGTTTGTCGTGCTGCTAGCAGGACTGCGCGACATTCCCGAAGAATACTATCTCGCCGCCGAAGTCGATGGCGGCAGTCGTTGGCAAATTTTCCGGCATGTTACATTACCCTTGCTGCGCCCCTGGCTCGTATTGCTTACCTTTCGCGATATTGTCGTGGGCGCACAGAATATCTTTTCGCCTGCCTTTATCATGATGGGCGGCAGTCGATTGTATTCGACATGGTTCTTGCCGCAGATGCTCTATGAAGAAGCCTTCGGGCGTTTTCGGTTTGGGGTAGCGGCGGCGGCAATGGTCGTTTGGCTGCTCACGGCGGGCGTGCTACTTCTGCTCGCCTATCGTTTTATGCGCGGTTGGGGCTATGCCGATGAACTCTAGGCGATTGCTGTACTACGTGATCTCGCCGCTGATCGCACTGCTGTTTGCGCTGCCGTTGATCTGGCTGGTCAGTAGTTCGCTGCAACAGCCGGGACTCGCACCACAGCCAAAGATCACGCTGCTGCCCGATCCGGTGGTTTGGTCGAACTATACCCATGTGTTTGAGGTATATCCTATCGGTCAACAGTTGCTCAACTCGATCTTCGTGGTACTGCTGACCGTCCCACTAACATTAATCACAGCTTCGTGGGCGGGCTTCGCGATGACCCAACTTGCCGCACCCATGCGTAAACGACTGGTACTGCTTACCGTAATCCTGTTGATTGTGCCGCTTCCGGCGCTGTGGCTGCCGCGCTTCGTGATGTTCACCTATATTGGATTGATCGATACGCTGTGGACGTTGATTATCCCGGCGTTTATGGGATCGAGTCCGTTTTTCGTGCTGCTGTTTTACTGGACTTTTCGGCGGCTCCCTAATGAACTCTACGAAGCGGCGCGACTGGATAATGCCAGCACCTTGCAGATCTGGCGATTGGTAGCCATGCCGCTGGCAAAGCCGACGATTGCTGTAGTTGCTGTGCTAACCTTCGTCCTGTATTGGAGCGACTTTATCAATCCGTTAATCTACTTGCGCTCGGAAAACCTGTATACTTTCTCATTGCGGCTGTATATGTTTACGTCAATGGATACGACGAATCAACCGCTAGCGATGGCAGCCACCGTGATCGTTATCGCACCGGTTGTGCTGTTGTTCCTGCTAGTTCAGCGCTACTTCTGGCCCACAGGTCGCTTGGATGGCCTATCGGGACGCTAGTTGCCAATCAGAGGGTACACGAAAAGTTTTGGGAACCGAAAAAGCTGTTTCATCTGAGAAAAAAGAGGATAGACTTGGGTTGCTAGGCAGGGTGGAAGCCAAAAGAGAATGAGTAGGCTATTGAACGTCGCTAGCTACCGCAAAATATTAAAGATAAGTGTTCTTTTGTTGACTATGCCCATTTGTGCATTTGGCCTATGGTCTGCCTTACTTATGTTTGGCATTGTCTATTCAGAAACGTCCGCACACAACATGGAACCATTAATACCCTTTAATGCACAACTCGTAACTGTGAATGAATGGAGTGGTTCAGATGGCGCAAGCGAACAGAAAATTTATTATTGTGCTGCTGATTTGAACCAAGTCCTTACTACGATGGAAAAACAAAGAGGCAGTTTTACGAAATCGACTAATAGACAGGGGCATGAAATCTACTCAAATATGATTGAAGATCGAAGTCTCCCAATGCAAATTCTCAGTCAAGCGGGCACTAAGGATGACATTCCTGACTCTTTTCCATCTGTTGAAATTCGTCTTCAGTCTGGTCGAGGTACAGACTCAACTGGTACAACCATCACCGTGAATATTGGTTGGCCCTCCCCTTAAAACGGTCCCCAGACTTTTCGTACAACCTCTATAAGGAGATAATTTATGCTACGTAAACTTTCGTTACTACTGGTGACTCTTATCATCGCTGCCAACGCTGTACAGGTACAGGCAGCACAGTCGCCCAAAGGTCAGGTATCGTTCTATGCCTTTGGCGATAGTGCCGAGAAAGCCGCTTACGAAACACTCATTGCCGCGTTCAACAAAAAGTATCCAGATATTGCCGTGAAATTGGTATTCACTCCCGGCGAAGATGAGATCAAGTTTGGCGATGCGGAAGATGCTTACCGCCAGCGCTTGAGCCTTGATTTTGCCTCGAATACACCGCCTGATGTATTCCTGATGAACTATCGCGAATATGGCATCTTCGAGGAAAAAGGCGTACTCGAACCGCTAGCCCCGTATCTTGCCAAAAGCACACTCATCAAGTCTACCGATTTCTATCCCGAAGTGCTGCCGCCGTTCACTCGCGATGGGCAACTTGTATGCATCCCGCAAAATGCGTCGGGCGTGGTGGTGTACTACAACAAAGCGCTGTTCGATGCTGCCAAAGTGGACTATCCTAAAGCAGGTTGGACATGGGACGATTTCCTGAAAACCGCCAAAGCCCTGACCAAAGATACCAATGGTGACGGCAAAGTTGATCAGTATGGGCTAGCAGTCCAACCGGATATTACCCGCCTGATGCCGTTTATCTGGCAGAATGGCGGCGAACTGGTGGATAACGTCGCCGCGCCTACTAAACTCGATCTCGACACGCCCGAAGTCAAAGCCGCGTTCCAGTGGTTTGTAGACTTGCAGGGTAAGGAAAAAGTCGCGCCAGACGAACTGCAATCGCGGGCGCAAAGCATCAATGATCGCTTTGCCAGTGGCACGGTTGGCATGTTGATCTTTAGCCGCCGCATTGTGCCAACGCTGCGACAGGTCAAGTTCGATTGGGATGTTGCGCCATTGCCACAGAACAAGAAGGCCGCGACCCTGCTTTATTCAGACGGCTACTGCATGTCCAAAGCCAGCAAGAACAAGGACGCAACTTGGACTCTGATCGAGTATGCCAATTCGCCAGAAGGACAGAGCGTTCTCGCCAAAACCGGACGCACCGTGCCATCGCTCAAAGCGGTAGCCGAATCCGCCGACTTCTTGGCTCCGACTGAAAAGCCAGCGAATAGTAAGTTATTCCTCGACATTATCCCCAATATCCGTACCTCACCTGCGCTCGACAAATGGGCGGATATTGAAGAACAACTTAACGCACATCTGGAAGAAGCCTACTATGGCGACAAATCCGTTGATGATGCGATTGAGGAGATCATGAACGCGGTAAACGATCCCAACTTCAAAGATCCCGACGCAAAGCCATAACCGTGATTGAATAACTAAAGGGCTAATTTATGAAATCTGATCTTGACCGTTTGATGGCAGAAGCCGACCTTGAGGCGATTGTTGTGTTTGGCGACAAGGCCGCTAACCCGTATCGCGACTACCTGACCAAGCGATCCAAAGCGCAGGGCAGTGTCTTTAAGCGGCGCGGCGAACCTGCGATCTTCGTCGTGCAGTCGGGCATGGAGATCGGTGAGGCTCAGAAAAGTGGACTGCAAGTCTACACACTGTATGATTTTGGCAGCAGTGATCTCGCCAAGCAGCACTCCAGTGCGCCCGATCTGTATGCGCGGGATTTATTCTGCAATATTCTCCGTAAGCTGGAGATCACCGGGCGTGTAGCCTTTTTCGGCGTGGCAGATATTAATATGTCGCTCGTCCAGTTCGCCGGATTGCGTGACTGCTTGCCGGATCTCGAACCCGTAATCGGCGGGGCGGCTTCGGCGTTGTTCAGCAATGCCTACGCTACCAAAGACGCTCAAGAGATCGTGGCATTAAAAGAAGCGGGTCGTTTAACCAGTCAGGTGGTCAATGAAACCGCCGATTTTATCAGCGGGCATCGCGCCAGCGGCGAAACTGTGGTTGACGCAAACGGTGTGCCGTTGACTATCGGTGCAGTCAAGCGCTTTATTCGGCTGCGACAGATTGAACTTGGCCTCGATGATCCTGAAATCTGTATCTTCGGACAAGGCCATGATGCGGGCATTGCTCACAGTCACGGCGAAGACAGTGAAGCCTTGCAGCTTGGCAAAACCATTGTATTCGATATTTACCCAAAGTTGACCGCCAATGGCTATTTTCACGATATGACCCGGACATGGTGTATCGGTCATGCCTCGGATGAAGTTCAGGCGGCCTACGACGATGTGATGTACGTTTTCCATGAGGCCAAGCGCACCTTCAAAGTTGGGCAGGTGACTTCGACTTATCAGAATATGGCTTGCGACTACTTCGAGTCGAAAGGCCACGCCACCGCTCGTTCAAACCCCGGCACAATGGATGGCTACGTTCACAGCTTAGGACATGGCCTCGGTCTGAACATTCACGAATCGCCGTTCTTCCGCCAGTTCAGCGAAGATGTGCTGACTCCCGGCAACGTGTTCACCATTGAGCCGGGGCTGTACTACCCAGATCGCGGCTTCGGCATTCGTGTCGAGGATACTGTTTATCTCGACAATGATGGCACATTGCACACGCTGACTGACGCACCGTATGATCTGGTTCTGCCGCTAAAGGGATAGAGCCTCTTATATAGCAACGTCCGGTAGATTGAAACCGAAAGTGTCCCATTCGGTCAACTATCGGACGTTGTTGTCGCCTTGTTATTTCCAAGCAACATGTGTTTGACAACCGGAACAAAGAGACTGGGGCGGAACAAGGTCGTCGGGCGTTCCATCAGATTCATCACCCGGACAAAGGCTTCGGCGGCTTCAATATTTTCAGGCATGATGTCTTGCAGATGTGACAGGTAGGTTTGTGCTAGTTGGCTCGTTCTGGGCGGGCGTTTGCCTTCAGTGGCTGAATAGCGAAGATCCGCGCCTGTCGCCAGTAGCCACGGTAAAGTGTTTGACTTTGCTAGTTGCTGCTGGAAGCGTTTCCCCAATCCCTCAAGATCCGAAGCAGATCGCAAACATGTATCCAGCGTTTCTGCTCCTAGCGCACTGATCGTCATGCCCTGCCCATATACCGGGTTAAAACAGCACGCCGCATCGCCCATCACCGCAAAATGCTCAGGAAAACGCGCCATGCGTTCATAGTGGTGAGCGCAATTCGCGGTGCGCTGATAGCCGAAGATTTCCGTTTCCGGTTCGCCATCTTTGATCGCTTCATAGATGAGTGGAGTTGGCAAACTCTGCGCAAACTCAACAAAACCTGCTTCCTCAGTCGGTGGATAATCGCGCACGTAGCCAAAGAGGGTGAGCATCCAGCGGTTGTTTTCAATCACGCTGAGAACACCGC
This sequence comes from Chloroflexota bacterium, assembly GCA_040007395.1. GTDB lineage: Bacteria > Chloroflexota > Anaerolineae > Aggregatilineales > UBA2796 > DATGFK01. The sequence goes on along the minus strand of JBDTVG010000229.1, from coordinate 34,500 downwards.
CGCGTGTCCCCTCTGGTGCTCTGGCGGGGATATTCATAGCCTTCCAATCGACAGGCTGACTCAGGGTTTTATAGATTCGGCTAGCGTAGCCTAGAAACGAATTAACCGTCGTTTCCTCCGGTTTGCCGAAGCCAAGCGCTTCCAACCACTCTGGCGTGTGAGAACCACGTCCACTGGCATCGACCACGAAGTCAGCGTTTAACGTATCCTTTTGACCAGCGGATTCACCTGCCCCACGTCGGTAGCGAATTTGCAGACCCGTTATTCGACTTTTACTTTCGTCTGCTAACAAGCCATCGATCTGGCTGTTGTCCTGAAAGGTAATGTTCGGATAGGTGGCAAGTTGTTGGCGAATCACCCATTCGAGCAGCGCTCGACCACAACTCCGTGTCGAAAAGCCGAGATTGGTTTGCGATAACCAACCGCTCACACCGAGTACGCGAGCCTCGTCTAGCCAATTCATCGTTGGCACCCCAGCGGCATCAAGTGCTTCTTCAAAGTGTGGAAAGAATTGGTTCAGGCTTTGCTGCCCACGCCGCAGCAGCACATGCAGATGATGGGCTTGTGGGACACCGCTTCGCAACTCTGGCTGATCGGGCAGCGTGTCGCGCTCAAGCACTGTAACCCGCTGAAAGTAGTCAGCCAGCACTCGTGCTGCCAGTAATCCAGCAACGCTCGCCCCAATCACAACGGCATGGTCAGCTATGTGTGTTTGCGAACGATGATTGACCAAAGGGTTTTGCATTGTATTTCGCCCCATCCTACATGAAGTTGCAGCAAGTTAGCGTATACAGAAAAGCCGCACTGAGCAAATTAGGTTTGACCGCTGCTTCACAACAAAAAGCCCAACGCAATCAATACGTTGGGCTTGGATGGCTCCCGAGGTAGGACTCGAACCTACAACCGATCGGTTAACAGCCGATTGCTCTGCCATTGAGCTACTCGGGAAGGTCACTTGGCAATGGGGAACATGCTACCAGATGCGCCCCAGCGTGTCAAGATTGATTTGGACAACTCAGCGCAACTCCATCAAACTTGCGAAGTGAAGGAGATTGTCTCGCGGATTGTCGATATGTACAGTGAATCAAGGTAGGTTTCTAATAAGATCAATGCGGTAATACGCCGTATGATATTCGTCATCTCGTTCACTTCGTCTTCAGTCAGTGAACGCCCCAGCAGATTGTAGTCACGCCAGCTTAACCATTTTTTGATCACTGGATAGCCGCCAATGCTGTATTTCCAGACATTGATCGGTACATTGCGCCAGTAGATCGCTTCGTTCAGATACACGTCGCAAGTATGCGAACCCAGCGGCGAAAGATCCTCGGCGGAGGCACTGCCACTTTGAAGACTGACAATTTCATCGGGCGTATAATCGCGGGCGACAACGCTGCCTCGATCCGCGACAATCTGACCATCGTTGCCGCGATGTCCCCATCCGGCGGTTAGGGCAAATTCGCCAGCCTCCATACTCAATAGTTCGGCGGAGCTATGAGCAATATTGCCGATATGCTGATACTCTGGGGAAACCACCCCTATTGTAATGCCAATGACAGGGGTTTCTACATCCAACAAAGCGGCGATATGCTGACCAGCCTGTGCGGAAGTCTTTACCACCTCGCGATCTTTGGGCAGTGGAATACGAGGCCACTCCTCTAACGGTGATTCCGTTACTTTGCGGTGATAGGCGGGTGTGTGCAAAATCGCGACGGCGTGAAAAAACAGGTCGGTGGGTTCCAACTCAAGTTGATCAAGATAATCGCCAGATTCGGCGCTCAGATTAGGCGCATTACGCAGCAGTGCTGCCACGTGATTGAGGTATAACGGGCAATAATTGGTGCCACGCTCCATCAGATCATAACTGCCTGCTGCCCGCATGACAGGTGGTACTGACCACCCCTTGCGCGGCCTTTGTTGCAGCGCGATCCATTGATTGCCCGCGAAAATATGTCCGAAATATTCAGCGCGATTGCGGTCAAGAAGTTTTGTTTCTGGCTCCCAATACAGCCAACGCACATCAAAGGGGCGGTAGTAGTAGCGGACAATGTTCTGTGCCAGAAATCCACGCCGCAAAAGTTGATCGCGAACTGCGGGCGCATTAAAGGTAGGGGTGCTGGTCATTGCACCGGGTAAGATCTGGCTCACATCCTCATGGTCAAGCGTGGGATCAAAATACTGTTCCATGCGTTGAACAAGCCGTGATTTGTCAATATCGACAAGTAGCTCATCTCGATTGGTATGTATTCCCGGAAAGGCTACGGGGAATAGATCTGACAACATAGGCCAAGTGATTTTGTGTATAGACATGCCACTTATTGACTAAGAGAACTTGTTAGATTTTACGAATGGCTTTTGCTTACGGCGAAATTGTTATATAATGATCGTAATGTGGATTGTAATGTAACTATGGTAATGAGTATAACCTTTGCCAAAAAACTAGTCGAAAACCTTAATCAATATATCGTTTTACAGCTTCACATTCGTTATTTTATTTTTATACCCAAATCTACAATTAACTTAGAATTGATATATAATAAATTTATGCACGACCTTAAATATCCTAGCACGCTTTGAAGGAAGCAAATTATGGAAAATCTGACCAACAGCGTTCTAAGTTTTAGTCCGATTGCTTATTCACTTATCACAGCACATGCTGACAACCTATTTCAGATTTGCGCCGCAGCGTTAAGCATCATCGCCATTTTTGGGACGGCATTCATGGGTATGACCATGGAAATCAGCTATGCCGAAGATGGTGAAGACTGGTCAATTAAGAAATAGTTGTTTTGCGTTTTCTCACACTGCTAACCCGTTACTACACTACTCACCACGCTAGCCGCCAGAAAAATTGAATACTGCGTATTCATCGCCCACACTGCATCCTCACCGATACAATTTCACATGCTCAGGTCAAATGTGCATCTTGCTAATTGACTCTGCCTCAGGGTAACTCTTCGATTTCCATCTCATACGGTATCGGTCGTCAATACTCTCCCACCTGACCGACAAGCTCTATTTTTAACCTATCGAAACAGAACATAGATCACCCCGCCTTTTGCTAGTCCGCCGATAAACTAATTTTGCCTTTGCACTAATGTATTTAGTGTTACCAGAGTGCATCATTGGCTCGATCCGTCCCATGTCGCGTTATAATATTCCGCAGCAGACTGAGAATAGTGGGAACGGAGAGTTGCTCGTGACCGACAGTCCAAACAAGCAAGATAGCCCCGAAAACCAGACTCCACAACATGCGCTCACGAATCGTGAGATTGCCGATATTTTTGATACGGTAGCGGATATGCTGCAATTGAAAGGCGAGATTATCCATCGGGTGATGGCCTATCGCCGGGTCGCCCAGTCGATCCGCGAACTGCCCCGCGATCTGCGGGCGGTAGCCGCTGAGGACAAGCTGCAAGACATTGATGGAGTTGGCGCAGTCCTTGAAGAAAAAATCCGTGAGATGCTCGATAGTGGACATTTAGGTTTCTACGATGAACTCGCCAGCGAGATCCCGCCGGGGCTAGTCGAGATTCTGCGGATTAATGGGGTTGGCCCCAAGAAAGCTATGCAGTTCTACAAGGATCTGGGCATTCAAACCGTTGCGGCACTGAAAACGGCTGCCGAAGAAGGCAAGATCGGCAAACTGCCGGGGATGGGTGCGAAGACCGAGAAGAAAATTTTGGAAGGGATCGCCAGCCTTGCCTCGGTAACTGAACGGGTGCGGCTCGACATCGCCTTGACGGCGGCTGAACGCATTATGGCGGTGCTGCTGAACCTGCCACAAGCGCTACGCGGTGACATCGGCGGCAGCATTCGGCGGGGTCGCCCAACGATTGGCGACATCGATCTGCTAGTCGCGGCTGAAGACGCTGCGCCGATCATGGCGGCATTTGTGACGAATCCCGGAGTGGCGCGGATTGTGGCGAATGGCCCAACCAAAAGCACCGTCGAACTGCTCAATGGGCGGCTGTGCGATCTGCGGGTGCTGCCACCAGACCGCTACGGAACGGCCTTGAACTACTTTACGGGCAGTCAACTTCACAATATCCATCTGCGGGCGCTAGCGCAGGAGCGCGGCCTGACTCTCAACGAATGGGCGTTTACGCCGCTTGATGGCAAGCCAGAGATTCTCTGTGCGACAGAAGAAGAAGTCTACATGGTGCTTGGCCTGCCTTTTATTCCGGCAGAACTGCGCGAAGATCGTGGTGAGATCGAAGCGGCTTACGCGGGCAAACTACCCCATCTGATTCAAGCCAGCGACATTCACAGCGATCTGCACATGCACACGACGTGGAGCGATGGAAAACTTTCAGTCCGCGAGATGGCAGAAACGGCGCGGGCGCGGGGACTTTCACATATCGTGATCACCGATCACTCAGTAAGTCTGGGAGTAGCCGGCGGTTTGAGTATTGAGCGCTTGCGGGCACAACGCGAGGAGATTCGTCAGGTAGACTCCGAGATGGGGCCAAACTTTCGCGTTTTTCAGGGAACCGAAATGGAGATCCGCACCGACGGGCAGCTTGACTTCCCCGACGAAGTATTAGCCGAACTCGATGTGGTGGTTGCGTCGCTGCACTCTGGGCTACGCCAAGAACGCGCACAGGTAACTCAGCGATTGCTCACCGCAATCCGCAATCCGCATGTGGATATAATCGGTCATCCACGCGGGCAACTTATTCCCAGCCGTGAGGGAGCCGATCTTGATATGGACGCAGTATTTGCTGCTGCCAAAGAAACAGGCACAGTACTGGAAATCAACGCCAGTCCACAGCGGCTCGATCTCGACGATGGACATGCCCGTCGTGCTATTGAAATGGGCGTAATGCTGTCTATCGACACCGATTCGCATTCGGCGGCTGATTTTGACCAACTGCGCTACGGGATCATGACGGCGCGGCGCGGCTGGGTTCAGCCCGAAAATGTCATCAATACATGGCCCACCGACAAATTTATCGAATGGATGCGCGGCTAAAGGCGCAGGGCGCGTGCAAAGTCAGATAAAAGGAATGAGGGCGAGTGCTTCAGCGGGAAGGGCGTTGAAGCGGCGACGAGCGGCAACGAGCGGCAACGAGCGGCGACGAGCGGCGACGAGCGAGGTAAACCTCCGACGGGGCAGCCGGCCCAAACCCAGATTATTGAGAACGGCAATGGCTTGTGAGGCAGTGCCGCTAGCAAGTCGGCCAGCATCTTCATGAAAGGTCAGATCGCGGCAATAATGGAGCTTATTTTCAATAGCCCAATGGCGACGCTTGAGGGTCAGCAGGCGCAGCGGTGAAGCCAGTGAAACCGACAAACTGGTCACGCCGCAGTGCACCTCACGCACTAAGCCCCAAAGCAGGCCAGTCAGAGGTCGCCTTGAGCAAAGCACGGGTGGTCAGGGTGTGGGTTTCTAGACGACCATGGGCTTTCCGCGTGGTCGTGATAGACTGAAAATCAGTACGAAGTGGGACTTGACCCCAGCGGCACTTTTTCGTCTCCAAAGAGCCGTTCACTATCGGCGCGTAGGCTGGGCTGGTTGGCTTTGACTTTTCATAGATAAGCGCCACCCGCCTCGATAATTTGGCTGGATAAGTTACGTTGGGTGAACATGGCATCACCTGTCACCACCTTATCCCGCAGTTCCACATCCGCCAGAACCTTCGGTGCGGCACTGATTTCGTTTTCTTTTGCCAGCACATTGACTTGGTTGAGGACCACGCCCGCCTCGACCGCATACACCGCCAGCCAATGCACGCCCCGCGTGTGTCCTGCCTCAATGGTTCCCCGCAATGTCTGCCCATCCATCGCTAACTGCTCGGTCTGAGCCTGACATCCTTTGAAAAAGTTCCCCACGATTTTGATACGTTGCCCCTTGTCTTTGGCACACGACGACTTGATAATGAACCTCTCTTTTGGCGTTGGAAACACGTAATCGGCTGATTTGAATGGCGCGGACTCAGTGACCGATTGATAATACATGATGCACGACTAGCGTAGCGAGGATTTACAAATATGGTTGCGAACATTGAACAGGAGCTACTACGTACTCAGCCCGAACAGGAAGGCATTGCCTCGTCTGCTTTGCTGCGATTTGTCGAGACCCTTGAGCGCCAAACTCACGAATTACACAGCTTCGTACTGCTACGTCACGGTCACATCATCGCTGAAGGCTGGTGGGCACCCTATCAACGCGAACATGCCCACATGATGTTTTCGGTTAGCAAAAGTTTTACGTCTTCTGCTGTTGGCCTAGCTGTGTCTGAAGGACGCTTTTCCATTGATGATCGAGTCCTGTCCTTCTTCCCAGAAGAAACGCCCGCTGAAGGGAGTGACTTTTTAGCAACCATGTCCGTGCGGCACCTGCTGACCATGACCACTGGTCATGCTGACGATACTTGGCCGTATCAACTTGAGCGATCCGACGGCAATTGGATAAACGCCTTTTTGAAGGTGCCCGTTCGCTATGCACCCGGGACCCACTTTCTATACAATACCGGGGCAAGTTACATGCTCGCCGCGATTGTGCAGCGCACGACAGGCATGAAACTGATCGATTATCTGCAACCGCGCCTTTTCGAGCCGCTTGGTATCCAAGATGCGACTTGGCAAGAATCGCCTCAGGGGATCGCAGTGGGCGGCTACGGACTGAGTATCAAAACGGAAGACTTGGCACGGTTTGGTCAGCTCTATTTGCAAAAGGGGCGATGGGGTGAACACCAAATTTTGCCCGAAGCGTGGGTCGAAGCCGCTACTTCCGCCCAAGTTGCAAACGGAAACGTTGCCGACCCAAGCGATTCGACGCAGGGCTATGGCTATCAGTTCTGGCGCTGTCGATACGGCGCTTACCAAGCCAGCGGTGTGTTTGGTCAGGGTTGTATTGTCATGCCCGCACAGGACGCTGTTTTGGCCTTCACAGCGGGCATTGATGTATTTGAATCGCAGCAATTGTGGGATCTGGTTTGGTCGGAGCTGCTTCCGGTCATGGGACTTGAAGTGCCTGCCGAAAATCCTGTATTCCAAGAGGCTTTGGGGAAGAAGTTATCCAGTTTGACTCTGGCTCTGGTGTACGGACAGAGGGTATCGCCTATTGCGCCACACGTTTCGGGTCGCATTTATGGAGTCGATGCCAATACGCTCAAGATCGAAACCATCTTCCTGAATTTTACCGAGTCTGGCTGCATGGTCGGGTTTACGACTCCCTATCGTGAGGAAACGTTTCCTTGTGGGTTTGGTAGATGGCAACAAGGGCAGACTACACTGTTTAAGGGATCTTGGTTATCTGACGACCCTACGCCAGTCGTTACCAGCGGTGCGTGGACAACCGAAGATAGCTTTACGATGGTTGTCCGGCTCTACGAGACTCCCTTCTTCTATACCCTTGTTTACCATTTCATCGAAGACGAGATGTTGCTCGAAATCAAGGTGAACGCCACGATGGAGTCTCCGAAACCGCTACTGCTTACGGCACATCCCGAACGGAGCATTATTTAAAGAATCGCTTAAGGATAAGGGGGCTTACTCACCGTCCTAATCGGCGCAAAATTTGGAAACGCGCCCTCTCCTGCGGGAGAGGGATTTCCAGACTCGGTGTGGTTCCCCTTTTCCAATCCGTAGCGAGGGCTAGGGGTGAGGATAATCTTGATCCGTTTGCCCTGTGTGCAAATAATAGGTCGAGGATACGCGATTCAGAAATCATTTATCGTTGTTCTGTTGATGGTAACATGCCTCACCGCTTGTAGCAGGGCAGAACCTACCTTCACGCCGGGTCAGGTGATCGCATCCAATAAAGCGTGGAACCCATTTTCCAAAACGATCAATGACGTAGAAATGATAAAGGTTCCACCGGGCTGTTTTATCATGGGCAGCGAGACTGACGCGGATGATGAGAAGCCGACTACAAAAGTTTGTTTTGATAAACCGTTCTGGATCGATAAGACCGAAGTCTCCCAAGCACAGTTCACGAAGCTCGGCGGACAGAAATCCTACTTGATGAGTGCAAAACCTGAATTGCCCATTGTGCAAATCTCATGGTTGGAAGCCCGCGACTACTGTGCCAAACGCGGCACACGGTTGCCTACCGAAGCTGAATGGGAATATGCTGCGCGTGGCCCCGATGATCTGCAGTGGACTTGGGGTAATGAATTTGATGACAACAAGTCGGTTTGGAGCTGCGTCCTTGCCCAGCCAAGAGGCACTATCCCAGACAGTACCTCTTGGGTCGGCACGTTTGACCAAACAGGCAATGTGGGTGAGTGGGTCAACAGTCTCTACAAACCCTACCCCTATGTTGCTAACGATGGTCGGGAAGATCTGGAAGATACGATTAGCCAGCGCGTCATTCGAGGGGAAGGCGTTGGGTATGTTCCCCCGGAACTCCTCAGGCAACGGCCCTACAGAATACAGTTTGGATGTAGGGGTCGGGCAGGCCCGACCCGCTGAATTGATCAAATACCTACCCTTGAAAGCCAGCTAGGGGAGGGTTGCATTTGCATAATGCCGCAGCATCGCCTGAGCCAGATCAAGCACTGCGTCGCGGAGCGCTAAGGGTTCTACGACGATGGCTTGCGTGCCAAGACTCAAGACAAAACTACGGGCTAGCTCCATCGACTCGACCTGAAAACGCGCCGTGTACCAACTACCATCTGTAGGAGTATCAATAATTTCGCAGCGTCCGGGGGTGTACCATTTGGCAAAATTTACCCGGCTGCTATCGATTTGCAGCGTAAACTTATATTGGGAAAAGGTCGCCAAAAATTCCTGTGCATGATCGTTCCAATAGGTTGCCAAATCGAAGTTCTCGCGGCGCTGGAAGTGGGTATCTAGCAGCGTCACCGCGTGCAAGCGGGATACCCGATACGTGCGAAACTCCTCGTTACGCATAGCAACGAGATACCACAGACTCGCTTTGGCAACCAGACTATACGGCTCTACTATACGTTCAGCCTGTTCGCCGTTGTAGTTTTCGTAGACAACCCGCAGATGGCGATCTTCGTAGACAGCTTGTTGAAGTTCAGCCCAAAAAGGCAGCGGTTGAGCATCATGCCACCACCATATGGGGTCGATATGAATACGCTGGCGGATCTGTTCAACGGCTTGCTGATGCAGGGCAGGCAGCGCCGCAAAGAGCTTGGGTAGGGTGCTTTCGGCGGCTTCGCCTAAGCCAATGTCACCGAGTAATCGAGCATTGCTGGAAACAAACAGACTGCGGACTTCCGCTTCTTTTAACCCCGTCAGCGATACGCGGTAGTTTTCGTCCAGTGCGATACCGCCGCCATGCCCACCTTCGGCGTAGATCGGCACGCCCGCGAAAGATAGCGCCTCCACATCGCGCAGAATCGTTCGCCGCGAGACTCCTAACTCGTTGGCTAGCGTTTGCGTTGTCAGCTTTCCCCGATGTTGCAGTAACATCATCATCGCCAGCAGTCGATCCGCCCGCATGGTTTTCTAACTCCACCTGAACCGTATATTGAGTGACATAGGATGTCACCCAATGCAGTTTATCATGAAATTACTGAAGAATATAGAGCGTTAGTAAAAGGAAACCAGCATGACCGACTCATCTGTCCAGCATATCAACCCAGACTCTTTGAACAAAAATCGGGCGTTTACGAATGTGATTGTCGTGACGGGGAACGTGAAAACGGTGTACATCGGCGGTCAGGATGCCATCGATGCGTCAGGGGTCATCGTCGGCAAGGGCGATTTCAAAGCACAGGTCGAGAAAATCTTTGAGAATTTGCAAGCCGCGTTGGCGGCTGGCGGAGCCTCACTAGAACACGTCATCAAGTGGAATATCTATATCGTGCAAGGCCAACCACTTCAAGTCGGCTTTGAAGTCTTCCAGCGCGTGTGGGGAAATCGACCCAATCCGCCCACTATCACAGGGATGTATGTGGTAGGATTAGCAAACCCGGATTTCCTGTGCGAAATGGATGCAATTGCCGTTGTACCGCAGTAGATAGTAAATCTCAAAGCGGCGTAACTTCTATAAATCACTATGCTGGATTGAATTTGGCATAGCAGCCATCAGTCAACTTGATCTTTGACTTCGGCCTCGTCAGCCGCCAGCGTGATCCGGTCGGTGAGGCCGACCATACTAAATAGTTTGCGATAGTGCGACCCCAATCCGTAGGCAAATACCTGTCGTCCGGCCTGTGTCGCTTCTTCCACCAGATTGATGATCAGGCCGATCCCGGCGCTGTTCATATAATCGGTGACACTAAAGTTGAACCCGACAGCGCTGATTTTAGCCCGTGCCAGTTCGTTGTAGGCGCTGTAAGCGGTTTCGCGTGTTTGCGCGGTTACATCGCGTGGAAAGTCGAGAAGGCCAAGCGCGCCTTCTTGGCGTAACACCACATCTCCCTTAGCCATTTACGATCCTCCGTTTCACCAGCGTTTGCAAGGCTAAAGTTAACTATAAACCGATTAAAAATTTATGCTACGCAAATCTTGATAGATCCCTATCTTTCTAACGATAATCGTACCATCATTTGCAGTGGTGCGATACGGGCGAAAGACAAGATTGCCCTCACCCCCTACCCCTCTCCCGCAGGGCGAGGGGGGAAAAGGCCAGTGTCTTGAAGTCCCTCTCTACACAGTGGAGAGGAATTTAGGGTAAGGATGCATAAGATGAACTGTTTATTTTGCCGAATCGCTAGCGGTCAGTTCGACTTTAATGGCCCCGACATGGCTTTGCAACGGCGGGATTGCCACATCTTCGTGGATCAGCGCCGCCCAACATTCCTGCGGGTTGCGGGTCTTGAACAGGCGCGTCATCCGTACCGCGCCCCACACAACCGCTTTTCCTCCCGGCGGGAGATACCACAGCGTTTGCCCTTCACGGTCAACGCGCTGCAACTGATCGGGCGATCCAATCGCCCAGCGCCACGGCAGCGGTGTATCGCTCTGTTCGCACATCAGCCCGACTCGCCATGCGCCCGTGATCGGTTCTTCGCCCATCGCCGCGGCTTGTTGGTCATATTGGTAGACCGTACCGGGCCATGGTCCAACCGTGCGAAGCGGGGTCGATCCGTAGTTGGAAACGGTTAGCCGGAAAATGAGCATATCGTTCTGGGCAAAGGTGATCGAGGCCCGCGACGAGGTGACTCCTACTGGCAAGGCAATCTTTTCACCGGGAGCGGCGTTGCTCGACATATACGACTCTTTGTAGGGCGCGTGCGTATAAAAGAGCGTGCCGCCCGTACTCTGCGCCTCGATCTCGGCGTTGGGCAGTCCGCCATCAACTAATGTTAACGTTCCAGTGCGCCGCACACGCTGTCCGGCTTTATCCTGAGCAATCGCCACGACAGTATATTTGCCATTGGGCGGCGGCGTAATGCTGTTGTCCACCCCGCCATCGTAGTCGAAAATGTGTGCGCCGCGTTCACCCGGTTGGCGACCTTCTATCCGTTCCGCGATGTAGTAGCGCTGCTGATCCTGCCCTTCGAGATAGACGGTCAGGTCGGCATCCTTTGCCAGCGATACATTGATGGCGACGCGATCATCGACTCCATCCTGATTAGGCGTGAAGGTCTGCGGCGAAATGCTGAAATCGGTAATGGAAGGCAGATCACTATCGGCGTTTTCAACGGTCAGCACGCCGTTCGCGTGAGCCGTTTCGCCGTTATTGCCATTGGTATTCCCAGTCGCAACCGCTTCTATCGTCCAGTCATAGACACCATTCGGAATAAGGCGCGTCTCGATCTGCTGATCGGCAATCGCATCACCCGGTAGTGTGTAGCCATCGACTACACCGCTGAACAACACCTGATAGCTATCGGCGGGACGTACTTCGGCATTGCGGAAGACAAAGCGCTGCCCGTTTGCTTTGTTAGTAAACGTGATCGTGACTGTCGCGCTGCGGCTCAAAGCGTAATGGATTGCGGTCACATCGTCGGAGCCGTCGGCATTGGGCGTAATCTTGGCGAGGCTGAACCCCGCGTCCATCAGCAGTGGGCGGTTTGGCTGTAGCACCCGTGCGCCGACAGCCCCCACAATAATCAACGCGACCAGTGCAGCCAACATCGTAATGAGTGGCGAAAGACGCATACCCTATCCCTTGATAACTTTTGCACAGAAGCGGCGCGAGTCTAGCCGTTCAGGATAGAAACTGCAACCGCCGCCCGTCAAAACAAGATCAATCTGCTCAGAGATACACGTGTGCGTCAGAAGGTTTCTTGATTTAAGACGTTCAAGTGAGTCACGGCACAAACGGTATTGATTTTTTCGAGCGCTTGTGGGCAACGCTTAAAAAGTTCCCGCATGATCGATGAATCTGCACACATCACTACTTTATCTTGGGATAAATAAGATCTTAGTTGTGCAATGTGTTCGTGTTGGGTGAGCCAATCCTCTTTATCAAATCCGAAAACAGTCACCGCTTCTTGGCCGTTTGTAAAGCGGTAACCCGTAAAATTAGCGTCAGGGTACTTGTATTTGTGCTCAACCATGTACCCCAGATCCAGCATTCCAGCAGAGGCCCAAGCGTAATTATTTTGTCTAAGGTAAGGGATATGCATCAAAATAGCCTGCTGAATCGCTTGCGTTTGTTCGTCCCATTGGTCGTTATAGAAGCTTCGCCACTGACCGAGCAATACCCATAAATGCCCAAACCCAGCACGCAACCCTTCCGGCGTAGGAATACTAACCCCAGCACTGAGCGCCAGCCCGATTCGGTTTCGGCTAACAGGCCGATCGTAGGCTTGCATTTGAAAGCCGGGACCATAAGCTGTATCGTTATAGGTCATGCGAATACCGATTAACCAAGGGAAAAGCAATAAGGCAACGATGATGATACGGGCCGCAAGTTTGAGACGTTGGCTTGAAAGGCGGTAGCAAAGGACAATAAAGCCCATCACGGCGCAAGCCACCAATCCCGGTACAGCGGGTAATATATCCTTCGGGACACCGGATCGAATAAATGGCAGTACCAGAATTAACCCGACTACCGTGATGAGCACTAGTTTCTCACGATGATAGGCCAGCCATACAAACCCAACTACGCTCAGGATTACAAAAGCGGGTGTAAATAGCGATTGATAGCCTGCAATAGTAAAGACGGAAATGGTTCGATTCCATGCGCCGATGGGTTGTTCAGCGTGTGACTGGACATTAACGAAGGCATGGAATATATCTCCTAGGTTTTGTCCACTTGACAATTTGATGACTAGCAATGAACACGCCAGTGCTAGAACGCCCCAGCTAAGCGCCCAGATAAACCCATTTTGAATATCCTGAAGTCGCCATTGTCGAAAAGATTTAACGTCATCTAGTAGAATATCGAGCGCAATAATGCCGCCATAGGTCACAATATCCCAACGAAACCCGATCCCTATCCCAAAACAGACGATGGCGAGGACCAGCCCTGTTAACGATCTCCACCTGATTGTGCTGCGTTTGCTGTGGCGCAAAATTAGATGGGAGCCAAGTACAAAGGCCATTGCTGCGATACTTGGCAAATAGACCAGCCCCAGATAGAAAAACTCTGGACTGGCGAGTAATACGACTAATGCCAAAATCCATTTTTTCTGACTAACATTTTCTCCGAGCCATTCAAACGCCAGCGCAATAATCAGCAGCGTCATACATACCGCCAAAATGCTGGAAGCACCCATCATCGCTACACGAACCGCCTGAATATTTGCAGGAACGAGGCTCAGTAAACCCGTTGCCATCGCCTGATCTGGGTTGTATGGCGCGGCAAGTTCGAGCCTGCGTCCGAAGGCATGATAAACGGCTTCTCTGGCATCGTCACCTTCAATAAAAACGAATGTCAGCGAAGCCGCATAGATAATCACAAATACGACAATGACAAGTGCAATCCAAATATTATTAGTGCGCTTGGGTTTACTGATAGGGTTAGGCAAGTTTTGCGCGACAGTGGACATCAAATACCTCCAAATTTCAAGTCAACGCATCAAACAAATTCACCTTACGCGCTGGTTGGATTGAGTGTCACGTAAGGTGAGTTAAATAACTTACTGCTGTGAGATTGTGTTTACAGATTTACAGACAAGACTACAGATAGCCGTGCTTCGTCCAGTTGCCTTCGGCATCGAAATCGTAGCGCAGCGGTACGCCAGTGGGGATGTTTAGCTCGACGATCTCTGCTTCGGAAAGTTTATCCAGCCGCATGACCAACGCCCGCAAGCTATTGCCGTGTGCCGCGACTAGAACATTCTCGCCCGCTGTCAGCTTCGGCAGAATATGACTATGGTAGTAGGGCATCACTCGTTCGCCTGTGTCGGCAAGGCTTTCGCCGTTGGGGGGACGGACAGCGTAACTACGCCGCCATATCTTGACCTGTTCTGCGCCGAATTTTACCGCCGCCTCTTCCTTGTTCTGCCCAACCAGATCACCGTAATCACGCTCGTTAAGCGCCTGATCGCGCTCGATGGGCAGATCCTGTTGTCCGATCACCTCAAGCATGATGTCCATGGTCGAAATGGCGCGTTGCAGCACCGAGGTAAATCCCTGATCAAAATGATAGTCGTGTAGTTTTTCGCCTGCTTTATGTGCTTCTTCGCGGCCTTTGTCGGAGAGTGGTACGTCCTTCCAGCCAGTGAAGCGATTTTCCAGATTCCATTGCGATTCGCCGTGACGAACCAGAACTAAAATTGACATGCGTTAGACTCCTCCCGCAAAACCATTCACGGGGCGAGTCTATTGAGTCGGCGGAATTAAATCAAATTTACGCTGAGTGGCTCGCACGACTTCGGGATCGGCAACAACTGCCCCGCCGCGTACTGTCGCACCGATGACAATTGCCGCGCTGACCAGCACTATATTCTTGATAATGTACTGTCCTTCGAGCGTCGGTGCGGCGGGGAAGTGTGTAAAGACTTCACCGGGGAAAAAGAACAGCGGCAGAATCGTTCCGACCATCTGCACAAACAAGAGTAGCAGCGTGATCCGCAAGAACTTACCTGTGATCAAGCCGATGCCGATCAGACTTTCCCACGCCGCCAAAATCGCAATAGAGAGGTTGGGAGTCACAATGCCAAAGCTCAGAATGCTGATGGTGCGGGCGGCGAGGTCTTGCGCGGGGCTGAGTCCGGGGAAAAACTTTAGAAAGCCGAACCAGAAAAAGACAACGCCCAGACTAATCCGCAGCAAGATAACGCCGTATTTCGCCATCCAATTGGTAATCTGCACATCGACACGGTTAAACAAGGCGATCATGATCGACACTCCACTTGTACCATAATTCACACAATAAATTATAGACTGGAATATCGTATTGTGCAATTGGTCACAAGTGAATCGAGAGGACTTTGATGCGGGTTTACCTACGGCAGGGTGTCCTCAAAAAGATGGGCCAAATTATTCTCCATTGTATCAAGCGCTTGCGACAGTACCTCAACCTCGTGGGTGCTAATGCCTCTCATCATCGCCTGATGTACTGTTTCTTTAATATTCACGATTTCTCCCTCTAACTGCTTGGCTTTTGGGGTCAGGTCTACATAGTTTTTACGTGGATCGGCCTCAGATTTTTCGATGGTGATCAGTTGTTTCTCTTCGAGGTTGTGGATCATTCGGCTCATGCTGGCTGCTGTAACACCATTAATGTCACATAGTTCACGCTGGGTCAATTTACCATGAAGAATAAGTTGCACAAGCACATCACTTTGTGATTTTGTCACATCTATCTCCGCCATCCGTTTATCGATCACCAGTCCATAGGTGACGGTTAGTTTTTTGAGCAGCATCCCGACGCTTTTACTCATAACACAACTTCCATTTTGACAAAATATAGTTAGCACGCTAACATTACAGCGTAGGCGGATACGAAAGGAATATAATGACACACACTTATATAGACCCAAAATTTTTACATCGTATCATAACCATAGATGGCGCTTCACTGCATATCGTCGAAGCCGGTCAACACCATCCAGACAGCGTAGTCTTTCTGCATGGCTGGCCACAGGACTGGACAGAATGGCAATGTGTCATGGAACACGCCAGCGCGACACATCATGTCATCGCCTTTGACCTACCTGGTATTGGCGGATCGTCCGCAGTCGTAGGCGGCGAGAAAACGGCTATGGCGAAGGTCATTCATCAAGCTATCGAAGTCTTGGCGCTTGGTATGTATACCCTTGTGGGCCATGATGCTGGCGCAATGACGGCCTATGCGTACTTGAGAAACTTCTCATCTGAACTTCAGGCAGTCGTGCTCATGAGTTCGGTAATACCGGGTATCGAGCCATGGTCCAAAGTCTTGACCAATCCCTACATCTGGCACTTCGCTTTTCACAATATACCCAAATTGCCAGAGGCATTGGTGGCACACAACCAGCATCTGTACTTTGATTATTTCTTCGATACCCTGACCAAAGACCATGCTGTCATCGACAATATAGCACGTGACCACTACGCAGCTGTATACGCGACTCCCGAAGCCTTACAGGCGGGTTTTGACTGGTATCGTGCCTTTGCCCAAGATGCTGAGATAAACAGCAAAGATACTTCGGCAATCGACACATCGTTGCTCTATCTACGCGGCGAGTTTGAAGGTGGCGATATGGACGAATACGTTGATGGATTCCACCAGGCTGGCATTCAATCGGTCACAGCTGCCCGCATTTTCGGTAGTGGTCACTACACACCCGAAGAGAACCCAGAGCAGGTGTGGACAGAGATCGTCAGGTTTATTAACGCGAAGTAACGATTGCTGACACCTCACCAAACTTGACTGATTGATGTAGGTTTTGCCTACATCAATCAGCAGCCCTAACGAAAGATTCAATCAAGATGGCCTACCTATCTCGGCGCAATAGGCAGCGTGAACCAAAACCGACTGCCTTGTCCCAGTGTGCTTTCCACCCCGATCTTGCCGCCCATCGCCTCGACCCACGCCCGTGCAATGGCTAGCCCCAACCCCGTGCCGCCGCTGCCTCGTTCGCGTGATTTGTCGCCGCGATAGAATCGGTCAAAAACATGCAGCAATTCTTCCGGGGCGATGCCTTTGCCCGTGTCGGTCACGCTGATACACACCATTGACGGCTCGATCAATGTACTCGAAACCGTGATGCAGCCCTCCGTATAACGCAGCGCATTGACCAATAGGTTTCGCAAAATTTGCGCTACCCGATCCGAATCGGCCAGAACTTTGGGCAATCCTTCACCACCTTGCATGACCACCTGAATCGCTTCGCTTTCCGTGGCAATCGCAAAATTGCCGACGGTGGCGCTCACGATTTCGCTCACCTCGACAGGCTGAAGATCCAACCGAAGCTGTCCGGCATCTGCCAGCGCCAGTTCGCGTAGATCATCCACTAGCCGACTCAACAGGCGCGTCTCATCGTACAGCGTAACGATCTCGCCAATTTCCAGCGGATAGACTTCATCGAGCAGCGCTCGCAGATTGCCCTGCATCACCGAGAGCGGTGTGCGAAGTTCGTGAGCAATATCCGCAATCATACTGCGCCGCAAAATCTCGGCGCGCTGGAGTTCGTCCGCCATTTCGTTGAAGGCGCGGGCGACATCTGCAATCTCACTGGCTCCGCGCACGATAGCCCGACGATCCCATTGGTGGCTAGCAAAAGCCCGTGCTGCCCCTGACAAACTCGCCAGCGGTGCGACGACAGTACGCGCCATGATCAACCCTAGCCCAACCCCCAATATGCCCGCAACCAGCGCCACAATGGTTAGTGTCTGCCCCAAGCGATCCAAAAAGTCTTGTTCAGGGGTCTGCATCAGCCGATCTGTAAAATTCACGTCCAGCGGGCCGCGCAGAAAATAACCAATCGTTTTGCCCTCAGCGCTCATCGGGATGGCCGCCATACGCTCAGGATCGCTTAATACGCCGCCGATTTGTGTGCCGCTGCTGTCGTAGACGACATTGCCATTGGCATCAGCGATTAGAGGTTGTGGTTGTGCAGGCACGCCGCTAGCAATGACCATCGAAGGGGGTGTAGTCAGAATACTGGCTACGCCGCCATTGGCATCAGCGATTAGAGATTGTGGTTGTGCGGGCACGCCACTGGCAATGACCATCGAAGGTGGCGCAGTCAGAACACTGGCTACCCCTTGCCAACTGCCGTTGCGTTCATAAAACGTCACCAAATCAGCGGGTAGAGTGTCTTCAACAGGGACTGTCTTACGCACAATATACAGGCGAAAGTCGCCGCTGATCGTTGAATTTGCCAGCACGGCAACCAGTACAATCGATACTTGTGTGACAATCACAAACGACAGCGTTAAGCGTACCCAAAGCCGTTTCGTTAGGTGTTTCATCGATTCCCTTCGCGTGCTTCGCGCAAACAGTAGCCGACTCCAAAGACCGTCTCAATGTAACGCGGTTGGCTGGGGTCGGCTTCGATCTTTTTTCGCATGTTTTTGATATAGCTATCGAGCGTGCGTTCCAGACCATCATAGCTGTAGCCAAGCGCCAGTTCGATCAGTTCGCTGCGGGTGAATACGCGGTTAGGATACTGCATCAGCGTATTCAAAATGGCAAACTCACTCGGAGTCATCTCTACTGGGTTCCCATCAATACTAAAGGTATGGTAATCGACATCCAGCCGCAGCCCGCCCACCTGCAACACATGCGGCAGCACCACCCCGCTTGATCCCCGCCGCAGAATAGCACGGACTCGCGCCACCACTTCCAGTGGGTTAAACGGCTTGGTCAGGTAGTCGTCTGCGCCCAGTTCAAAGCCGTGTATCTTGTCGCCATCCTCAACCCGCGCCGTCAACATCAGAATTAGAATATTAGCGAGGCGCTCATCGGATCGCAGAATCCGAGCGATCTCCCAACCGTCGCGCTGAGGCAGCATCAGATCGAGCACGATCAGATCGGGACGTTCGTGCCAGATGATCTGCAAAGCCTCATCGCCCTGATAAGCGCTAAAGGTGGTCATCCCAGCGTCCTCAAGGTAGGAGCGGATCAGCCTTACGATTTGTTTGTCGTCATCAACGACGAGGATGCGTGGAGCCATAGTCAAGTCTCGGTCTGATTGTCTTATGTAGTGCAACGATAAAGGGATAACGATTAAACAGGTATACGCATGATCTAACGATTTGGTGTGGTACTTTACCGGGTAGATGTGGAAATCTCATGGAAACAAGCCATTACGTACTTTCCATCGTTTTTCCATAACTCCTTGACATAGTTTGGGCTATCAACTTTAGCTATGGGCTATGGAGACTTTCTATGAATCGGATCAAACATTTCTTAATGATGACGTTCATTGTTATTCTGGCAGCTAGCGCACTTCCACAGGCGATTCTACGCGCTCAAGACAGCACAACCGTTACCCTAACGCTGGCGGTGTCCGATTTTATGCGCGACGCGATTACTGACAAGCTCATTGCCGACTTCGAGGCCGCACATCCTAATATCAAGGTGAGCGTCAAGAGTGCCGATCCCAGTATGCCATCGGTTACAGGTGGTGTAGACAAGTATCTTTCGGCGCTGCACGACTACGCCAGTGCGGGCGATGTCCTCGACATGAACAGTCGCACGCTCAATTGGGCGGGGACTCAGGCAGGCTACTTCCTTGACCTTGCCCCACTAACCCAAAGCGATCCAACGCTCAACAGCGATGACTTTTACCCGGCGATGTGGCAGTCGTTCCAGTGGGATAAGGGGATCTGGGCTTTGCCGACCAGCGCTCAGATCGTGCTGCTGTCCTACGATCCGGCAGCCTTTGACCGGACTGGCGTGGCCTATCCCAACGATAAATGGACGCTCGACGATCTCGACGCAGCGATCCGTAAATTGGCGGTAACAGATCCCAGCGGAAAGATTACTAGCCCCGGCATGGATATTGGCTTTGCCGATAACTCATTGCTCCGCGCTCTGTTAGGCGAGGGCGTTTATGACAGCAGCGTCTTACCGAATACCCCCGCCCTCGATAAACCCGCCACCGCGAAACTGCTCACGACATGGGCAAAACTCGATGCAGAAAGATTCCTCGGACGCGATTTCAACAAGGCTCCGCTAAGTGTTGTCCCCGTCTTTGCCCTGACTTTTTCAGGCAACACCGATCAAAAGCGCGTCGGAGCGTTATTCCCCGGTGGCTCAGTTGGCTTTGATCTGGATGGGTTTGCCGTGAGTGCCGGGACGCTGCATCCACAAGAATCCTACGAACTGGCGAAATTCCTGACTACCCGCGCCGAGATCACCAGCCGCATCGGTACGCCTGCACGCAAGAGTATGGCAGGCGCACAGAATCCCGATGGGCCAAGCTTTGCTAGAGCCTTACCCGCCGATCTGCAAAAATTGGTGGATCAAGGACTGGCTAACGCGATCCCTGTTTCGGAACAGCGCTATACCGAGTATTTGACACTGGCCTCGGAAAAGATGAAGTCGGATAAGCTCGACGCGGAAAGTGCGCTGCAAACTGTTGAAGCGCAAGCCGCAGCGGATCAGAAGGTCGCTGCCGCCAAAACTGATAAAGCGAGCATCGTCGTTGCCACGCCTGTGCCTGTCGCAGCGGTGGCGGCAGGGAAGATCATACTGAACTTCGGGCTGAATTCGTTCATCAGGCCGCTGCCCAATCGCGAGGCGTGGGACAAACTCGCTAATGATTTTTCCGCCAGCGATCCGCAGGTGGGCAAGGTCGATGTGACGCTGCCCAACGGGCCAGATGGCGACCCAGCAAATTTTGCCGACAAATACGACTGCTTCTATATGCCGTATAATGCCGTACCAACCCTCAAACTTGACACGCTGCTGAACCTCGATCCGTTCCTAAATGCCGACTCGACCTTCGACAAAAGCGATGTCGTGGGCGGCGTGATGGCACAGCTTCAGCGCGATAATAAAACGTGGGCGATGCCGATCATGATCGAGCCATCGGCGCTCAAATATGACACGGAGCAGTTCAAGAAAGCCGGAGTCCCGTTGCCCGATCAAAACTGGACGCTGGATGCGTTCAACGACGCATTAAAGACGCTCAAGCCGACTTTGGATAAAGATACGCCACCTTTTGACCCGGCGGGGCCGGGTGGTCAGGTGTTGCTCTCCCTAATCGCGGCGTATGGCGGCTTGCCGCTGGACTATCGCACGACCCCCGTTACCGTCAAGTTCAGCGATCCTGACACGGTAGCGGCGATCCGACAGGTCTTGGATCTCGCCAAACAAGGCTATATCAAGTATGACGAACTGGCAGCGCTTGGCGGAGTTATTCGCATTAGTGCTGGAGGAAAGGATTCACCGATCACAACGGGCAGATTGGGCGGTTTTAGGGTTATTCGCAACAATGGCACAGCGCCCGCCGACCCTTTCCAACAGATCGCCTTTCCACGCGGGAGCAAGTATATTCCGCTGTCGTACAGCATTGGTACGGCTTATATCAGCGCCAGCACAAAGAACGCCGATGCGTGCTACCGCTGGATCAGCACCCTTGCCAAGCACCCGGAATTATTCTCAGCCATGCCCGCCCGCCGTTCGCTGATCAACGATCCGGCGTTGGCTGCCACACAGAGCAAAGAAGCAGTGGCGTTCTACAATCAGATCGACGCGCTGCTGCAAGATCCCAATACAATCACGTTCCCGACTGGGTTCGGCGGCGAGTCGTCGCTGATCGGCTTTTTGGCGCAGCATTGGCTGTTCGAGGCGTTTGACAATTATGTCCTCAAGAGTGGCGATCTGGACGCGGCGCTGGCTCAGGCCGAAACGTATACTAACGACTTTCTGGAATGTGCCGCGAAGATCCCGGCGACCAACACGTCCGGCGCAGAAGACCGTCAGGCACGCGACAAGCTGTACTTCGGCTGTGCCTCCACCATCGATCCACGCCTCAAGGAGACGCTAGGTAACTTTTTACAGTAGGTCACGTTAGGCAACCCTCATCGCATCCTTGGAGATGAGGGTTGCACAGATGGCAAGTAAAACCGTGCAGGTCTTTACCAAGCTGAACACATGGCGAGGTGGTAAAATATAAAGTGTTTTGTTATTTGTACTGTCGCAAGGCTGAGTTTAGCGTCTCAATCTTGCAGAGTACTACACAAAATAGGCTGTAATTGGTAGGCTTGATCTGAGATCTGCCTATATACGCTGTTCAAAGGAGGCTGGCATGGCTGTTAATGAGATTCTAGAAGAAATCCGCACCCTATCATTGGCGGAGCGTAAACAACTGATGAAGCTTATGGTTGATCTGCTCAGCGAAACACCACAACCGCCTCCCCCAAAACATAGTCTTCGGGAGTTGCGCGGACTAGGGAAAGAAATCTGGGAAGGGATTGATGCCCAAGACTACATCAATCAACAGCGCAACGAGTGGGATCAATCGTTTTGAAACTCGGAGTAGCCTTATCAAGGGTAAGGCGGCTCTATGTTGAAGCTGCATCACTCATCTACTATGTAGAAGAACACCCGGTGTACCTACAACGTATGGAAATCATTGTCGCATTTATCGAGGACACCCCAATCGAAGCCTTAAGTTCGGTCATTTCGTTAACTGAAGTTCTCAATCAGCCGATCAAAAAGGGTAGGAACGATCTCGAACAAGCTTACCGCGACATTTTGATTTCCAGCGCACGATTCCGTTTATTGCTAGTCAGCCAGACTATCGCGGAGTCTGCCGCACGGTTGCGGGCATCTTACAACTTGCGAACACCGGATGCATTACATATTGCTACGGCCCTCGATGCAGCTTGCGATGCTTTTTTGACCAATGACAACGGGTTGAAGCGCGTAACAGAGATCAGAATCCTTGCACTAGATGACCTAGAACTTGACGGCCTTCCATAAAATTCGTCCCAAATAACCTCGCTATTTGGGACGAAACAGAAAACAATTCCCGAAACGGAAGCAATCCCTGTCCACTGCGTAGAGAAGGGATAGGCAAGGACAATTTAGGCTTCGATTACTTCGATATGCTTAAATTGCGTCACATCCACCAAACCCAGATCGGAGATTCGCAGTTCGGGGATAACCACCAGTGCCAGCAAACTCAACTGCATATAGGCGTTGTTCAGTTCACAGCCGCACGCTTGCATCGCTTGCACCATCCGCGCCGACTTATCCGCCACGATCTCGGCGCGTTCGGTGGACATCAACCCCGCGATAGGCAGTTCGACCAGCGCCAATACTTCGCCCTGACGAACCACGACCACCCCACCGCCGACTTGTGCCAGCGTATTGACAGCTAACGCCATATCGTCGGAGTCAGTGCCGACGACCAACAGATGATGACTGTCATGCGCCACTGTTGCGGCAACGGCGCACGGCACGTTAAAACCGAATCCGCTGACAAAGCCATTCACGACTTCACCAGTCGCCCGATGCCGTTCCACCAACGCCACTCGTACCACGTCCTGCGCCAGATCTGGCAGTACTTCATCGTCGCTGACATTCAAGCGGACGGTCAGGTGGCGAGTCGGGGCTTGGTTCTCGATCACGCCGATAACATGAGCCGTCACTTGAGCTATGCCAGTAGGGGCAACGATGCGAAAATCGACGGCAGTGACTGGTCGCGCCAGTTTCACCGAATGTTGCACTTCGACTGGATAGCTGTAGGGCGGTAGATCAATACACAAGCTGCCATGTTCTGCCACTACTTCGCCACCCGCTATGACCGTATCGGCGGAAAAGTTATACAGATCGGCAGCGATCACGAGATCGGCATAGCGACCCGGCGCGATACTGCCCAGATCGCGATCTACGCCGAAATGCTGTGCAGGGTTGAGCGTCATCATCTGCACGGCAATTACTGGATCTAGCCCCAGACTAATCGCATGTCGCAGCACCCGATCCATGTGGCCTTCTTCAACCAACGTTCCCGCGTGAACATCATCGGTACACAGGATGAACTGGCGTGGGTCTATGCCTTTTTTCGTGATCGCCGTGATCTGCGCCTCGACATCGTACCACGCCGAGCCAAAACGCAGCATCGGGCGCACCCCACGCCGTGCCCGTTCAATTGCATCGATCTCGCGAGTTCCCTCATGGTCGTCGGCAGGGCCACCCGCGATATAGCCATGAAACGGCTTACCGAGATCGGGATTAGCATAGTGTCCGCCAATGACTTTGTGGGCGCTCATGGTCGCTGCCATTTCGGCGTGCATATTCGCATCGTTGTTGAATACACCGGGGAAGTTCATCATTTCGCCTAGCCCAATGATACCGGGCCACTGCATCGCCTCTGCGACATCGGCGGGCGAGATCAGCGCCCCCGGACGTTCCAGTCCCGGCGCAGATGGCACACACGATGGCACCTGCACAAAAACGTTGATCGGCATCGTGGCGGCTTCGTCAACCATCAGGCGCACACCGGGCAAGCCAAACACATTGGCGATCTCATGGGGATCAGCGAAGATCCCGGTTGTACCGTGTGGCAGCACCGCCCGTACATATTCCGTGATGGTGAGCATACTGCTCTCGACGTGCATGTGTGCATCCAATAGGCCGGGGACAAGAAAGCCATTTTTAGCGTCAATCACCGTTGTTTGTGATCCGATGCAATAGCTGGCATCTGAGCCAACATAAGCGATCCGTCCAGCAGAGATAGCAATATCGGTATTCGGTACAATTTCACGGGTATAGACGTTGACCCACTGTCCGCCGCGCACGACAAGATCCGCCGGAGTGCGACCCATCGCCACATCCACCAGCCGGGTCGCGACTTCGCGCCATGTTTTTCTGATGATCATGAACAACTCGCTTTCTACAGGTGATTGTTCCAACTGACTATAACAAGTCTGTCATCCCTCGCGCCAAAACAGATTGAGCAGCGCTATACTCATTCCACCCTGTTTGACCCTCGAAACCTCATGGAGCATAAATTTATATGGCTGACGATAGCGTATTAATCCAGCATGTGATTTACCAACGTACCGAGCGCCCCGTTGGGCTGCGAATCTGGGCGGACGGCCTAGTCCAGCACGCTGCCGAAGATAACTCCTTGCCCGCCCCGGCAGACCACCTTGACGTTGATCGCGAGCTAGCGTGGCGAGACGAATCGCGCCTCTCCTCGGACAAGATCAAGGCCATTCGCGAGGCGATTCGGAACAGCGGTATTTTCGACCTCGAACCGCGTCTGCTGATTAATTACTGCAAGGAAGATCCCGGCACTGCGATCTGGATCGCGACCCTCGACGGCAACACGGCGCAGGTCGTCGTCTTCGACCCTAGACCGCGCCGCTGCGCTCAATTAGACAGTTTGGAAGCGCTCATCAATCAGGTCTTAGCTCAACCTTAACGCCCATGAAAAATTAAGACTTACGTGAGCTAAGGATTAGAGAGCGTTGCGAAAACACGTATTTGTCGTCATTATTCTGCTCACCCCGGCAACGGGAATTTTCATAGGTGGAGAATCGGTTTGAACGGTTTGAATTATCGTACACTAGGCACAACACTGGCGCTCACATTGACTTCGTTCACTTTGTTAATGGTCACAGCCTGTAATCCCAATGCAGACGCACTTACGGTTGTTCAAGATCAGAATGCGAAGCTCAAGGCTACTGTAGATACTTACCAGACATTCGTACCGACCATGACCGCGCAGGCTTCGGCAGTGGCGCAAAAGTTGGCGGAAGCCCAAGCCCAAGTCGCGACACTCCGAGCGCAAAACGCAGCGCTAATTTCTAAGACAAACGGATCTCAGATTCAGGGGGGAGCCGCCGCCCCAGCAGGACAGCCAGCCTCAAGCTCATCAATGGATTCGACGGGCGGTAATACGGTGACTGGCAATAACCCACCGCCCGCTGCGCCGCCATCCAATCAAGATCCACAGCAAGGGGCGGCAACGGTAGCGCCTTCGTCAGGCGATAGCGCTTTCGCGATTACTTCAGTGGTTACGTCAAAAGGCAAAGACGCAGACGGCTGCGCGACAAATCCAGCGACAGTCTTCAATGATACGGATACGAATATCTGGGTCATCGCGGAAGTTGAGAACTACAAGAGTAATACAAAGTTCACCGCTACGTGGTCGGGCAATGAGTTCAAGCATGAAAACTCGTGGGCGATTCCCAGCGGCGGCAGCAAAATCTGTATTCACTTCTATATCGAGCCGAAGACGCTCAACCTGAAAGCGGGCAACTATACCGTCACGATGTCGGCACCGAATGCAAGTCCAATTTCGGCTGAGTTCACGGTGCAAAGCCAGTCGGCGGCCTCGAACCAAGCTGATCAATCAGGGGCAGCGACGCAGCCACCCACCAAGTAGGGTTTAAACAGCAGCCGACGATTGCAAACGGTTTAGGATTTCGGCTCGCAGCTTGATATTGCGTAGCTGCGCCGTGCCGTGCACGGTATCGGCAACTTCATAGTACAGGTTATACAGCACTCCAAACAGGCCGTAAGTATAACCGCGGGTGCGGATCAGCAGTCGCGTCGTGCCATTGGGCAGCATTTCAAGCAAGATCAAGGTCGTGCGTTCCATCGATTCTCCCGGTGGGATCGGCAGATCGAACGCGCCATAAATGAGCAGTTCGTTGGCTTCCAGCGCCAGAATATGATAGCCATTATCCATCGCCGCGCCCTGCTGCGGTGCGGCGAGATCCTTGCGTAGATAGGCGACACTCGGTACACCGCCATTGGTCAAGCTATCCAGCCCATAGAAGCCGCTGCCATCGCGCCCCATCTGGGCGACCCATGCCCACACGATCTCCGGCGGCGCGTCAATATCCACCGCACGAGTCGCCTGAAAATTCGGCGCAGGGATCAGGTCGTCACCGGGGAAAATGCGTCCGCGTTCATCCAGAAGCGTCCCCGCCCACAACATGCGTGGACGCACCGAGAGATAATAGGCCGTCCCCAGCACAGGCAGCGCGATCCGCAGCAATGAAGAAAGTGTGCGCCGTTTCAAAACGACCTCCGCGATTTAGTGAAATTCATCGCGAAACTATACATCGGGCAGCAGGCGGTTGCAACCCGGTAATTCACCTTGTGCAGCCCTCACCCCGACCCATCTCCCGAACGAGAGGGGAGAAAATGCCATTGTATTGAAGTCTCTTTCTACGAAGTGGAGAGGGCTTTAGGGCGAGGTCAAGTTAGCCTCAGTGCCAACTCCAGATGCCGAGATTGCCGCTGCCAACTCGCGTCGTCGTCCCACTGTGCGTATCAGCAATGATCACATTCGGCTGACCAAAACTATCTATCGAGGCATAGGTCAGGTAGCGACCATCGGGTGACCACAAGCTGTGGCTCCGCGCAAATTGATCAAAAAAGTTGAGCAGATACACCATATCTTGCGTGGGCAAGAATTTGTCGGGGAGCGTGGTATCTGCGCCTGTCTTCACATCCAGAATGTGCCAGACCAACCCATCGGTGGCTTGCTCAACAACCGTATGACCATTATTGCGAACTCGTGTCTCAAACGCTTGTGGGCCAGAATCGCCGCGAATGATCACCAGATAGGCCACGCGGTCACTCTGCGGCGACCAGAAGTGCGCGACGACTTTGCCCTGACTGCTAGTCGCCACTGTCTTGGCGGTCTTGGCATCCGTCACAACCACTTTGTCAAAGCCCGAAACGCTGGCGACCAGCTTGGAATCCGGCGACCATGCGAACGACAACGGGTTATCCTGATTAGGCAACAATACCTGTCGCGTTGTGCCTTGCGCAACGACGAGATTCGACTTTTTATCCGTGTCGCCCGCAGTGCCGAATAGCCATCGGCTGTCAGTTGGCGACCACATCGGCGCGGCAAATTGACCGGGTTTGTCGTCCAGCGATTTGACCACTTTGTTGGCGGCGACATCGTACACGCCGAATTCAGTGCCGGAACGGAACCAGAACATCTGCTTTGCGTCCGGCGAAAAACTATAAAAGAAAGGCGCAGCACGCCCGACTTCCTTGTCAGTAAACTTTCCATTATTGTCGCGAATGAGACGCAGCCCTAAGTCGCCGTTGCCATCCGACGGCGTAAACAGCAGCGCCAGATCGCGACACTTGCTGCCGGGACAGTTAGCAGGTGCCCAGTACGCATAGGTAAAGGCCTCATCCAGCGATGAATAGGCCATTTTGGGTTTGACACCCGCCTTCACCTGATCAAGGACGAAGACACCAAGCGAATACGGCTTCGCTGCTTCGGCATCCACGCCAAAGTACGCCAACCGTCCATCAGTTGACCATGTGGGCCAGTGATAACCGCTGCGCGGCGGTTTGGCATCGGTTGTCACCGGGAAAGGATTTTTGCCGTCCGCATCATAAATGGACAAATTATTGTCGCTGCCAATGACTGCTAACATATATTTTTGCTTCTCCTGTGCCAGCGTATTAGTATAGGAAAGGCACACTGCCACCGCTACCAACACTAATAGAATAGCATAGCGAGAAAATCGTGCAGCACGCATAGAACTGCTCCCTGTTAAACCATCTTATTTTTTGTGTTCGCCGATAAAAAAACTATAGCACAAATCAGGGTGCACTGACGGGTAACGGCGCATCGTCGGCAATGGCGATTCGTACCAAAACTAGTGCTTAGGGATCTGCCGACGGACAACGCAGGCGTTGTCCGCTACGGGATGGAACAACCTACCCTCAAGCAGATAGACAATGAGATGAATGACCTCCTCATTTATTTTAACGCGGGTAACGGCGCATCGTCGGCAATAGCGATTCGTGCAGCGGCAAGGCTCAAGCCGACAAACAGCCAGAACATGATCGCCGCGCCGTTAAACTCGATGTTGAAGTAGTAGTGGTCGAAGATCCCACTGACCAGCGCTCCCACCACGCCGCCCGTAAAGCCAAGCCACAAGCTAAACAGCGACGGCGAGGCGACGAGGCGCGACCAACGTACCCACCCATAGCGGAACATCTCCGCGACGGCTGCCAGAAACAGCGCTAACCCGACTAGCCCAGTCGCCCCAGCGATCTTCAAATACAGCATCGATACGCCCAAATAGATGTCACGATCCGGCGCACCCGCAAAACCTACACCAATGATCGGGTAGCGCCCGATGAGGATCAGCGCATCTTTGTATTCGCCCAAGCGCATTTGTGTAGAAAGGTCTTGCCCAGTAATGCCTTCGACAAAGCGATCAATGTAGGCTTGCGTGAACGGCAAGAAGATCAACGCCGCCGCTACCACGACCATTAAGATTAGCAACCAGCGATAGCGCAGTGCCGCCACAAAGATAATCACCGCCGCCAACCCGATCACCGCGCCGCGTGATTGGGTGAGCCATAACGGGAGCGCGATTATCACGAAGATTGCGGCGGCGAACCAGCGCTTGCCCGTGACTGGCTTGTGCGCCAAGACCTGCACGCCAGTCACAGCGGCAATCATCATCAGGAAACCGCCATAAGCGTTGGGATCGACCCATGTGCCAATCGCCCGTTCAGCGAGATCAGGATCGTCGTTGATATAGCGGATCACGCCGCCAACTGGATAACCAAAGCGCCCCAACGTGTTCAACAGGCGTTCGGCGGTGACAGGATTTATTACATATAACACCAACCCGATCAACGCTTGCACGCCGCCAAACACAATAATTACTAGCGCAATCCGTCGCAGTGTTTGTTCATCACGCGCCACATCGACAATCACGATGGCGATACCGATGGCTAACAGCAGTTCAACAAATTTACGCAACACGCTTGGCGTGAGGCTAGCATGGCCTAGCCCCGCCACAAAGCTAAACAGTGTGAATAGGATAAAAACCAAGATAATCGCGTGGGCGGGAACCAAGCGCAGCGCCGTGCGTTTCCCGGTCATCCACTGGAACAGATAAACCAACAAAAAACTACCTAGCGTCACGTCGATAAAGGTTGGCACAAGCGCCACTTTGACCGGAAGTGTGCCAAAAGGCAGCATCGCGACCACTGCAATCGTCATCGTTAGCGCCGCCATGAGATCGGTCAGGATATACAGGCCGAGACTCACGCCGATGATTGCGCCAAGTGCCAGCAGTGGCCCGCCCAATGCCAGCAGAATACCAAGAATCGCGGCGCTGATCCCGATGGTGATACCAACCAGCGCCGCTGTTAGTCTGCGATCACTGACCAGTCGAGTCTGAATGTCTTGTGCGGAAGGAAACTGCAAGGCCGGAGAGCGCTCCTATCGCCATGAGTAGTAAAGTTACGAGTGAGATCGCTGCGCCGATGGTGTATGAGGCAGGTCGATAGTCTAATTGTATCGTGTGATCGCCGCTTGGGACGACTAAGGCGGTCAAGGCGGTATCGGCGCGAAGCAGTGTGGTGGCCTGCCCGTCAATGGTGGCCTGCCAGCTGGGATAGTACACCAGCGCCACGCCCAATATAGCTGGCTCCGCCGATTTCGTATGAATCGTAATCGCCTCCGGCGCGAAGTGAGTCACCTCGGCAGCGGAATCAGTCGGTGCAGAGGCGGGCAATGTGACACCGGGATCGGTAGGCAAGATGACCGACTCGCGCATGTTGTAGCTTGGATCACATAGAACACCTAGCGCGGCGTTGTCGTCCGGCTCGATCCAAGTGCGGTACACCAATCGGGCAAAGGGACGCACTGTCGTTAATTGATGTAGATATAGCGGCCCTTCTGGGCGATCCTGTGTGCTCACGATAGTGCTGGGCAGCAAGAGCGCGGTGTTTTCTATCGGCACGTAGCGCACCGAGAGCGCTTGCCATGCACAACTTGGCGCGAGTTTCAGCAGCCGATCCACACTGACCAGCCGCAACGGGCTAATCCCTTGAATATCCATCAGGCCATACAGCGTCCCATAGTTCTCACCGACAGCGTGAGCGCCGTCGATGCGGAATAGGTTATCCTTGTCGGCCTGCATGGGCGTAACCAGCGGCGGCGGGGTCAACCGATCTGCGGCGGGTTTCGGCTCAAGGTTGGGATTGCCGCGCCCGAAGCTAAATAACTCGAACACGACTAGCCCAATAATCGCCGCACCGCGCCAACGGCTAGACGACCATTTGACAAGCGTATCGGTCAGCAAAACAGCGGTCAGGATGGCAACAAAGAAGCTGAACGTGACCAATCCTAAATGCTTATTATCTGTTCCCGGCACAATCAGCCAATTGACGAACAATCCCGCGCTTAGGACTAATCCGGCGGCGGCGATGCCCCACAGCACCAGTGGATAGCGGCGCGGTGTCGTTTCGCCAGATTGTAGTAATGAGATTATGCCTAACCCCGCCAGAATCGACATGCTGACTGCGATCACGAAGGCGCTGCGTTCTTGGCCTCTGAATAGGCTAAACCCCGGCACAACGTTATAGAACACATCGTAGATAATGGTGCCATGTCCAAAGCTCAGGCCAAGCGCAACGGCGGCAATCACCAGCCAAAAGATCGCGCCTTCAGTTCGCCGCCACACCGCATAGATCACCAACGCCAGCGCCACCACGCCGAAATACAGCGGCGACCACAGGCTCAGAATGCCGGGAAAGATCACTTGTAGCACATCGTAGAAGGGGAAGCCATTGCCCAGCGCGTCAACGTTAAGCGTGGTACGCACTGTCAGCCGCGTATATTCCCAACCGGGGATCAACTGGACCGCCGCCAACCCCACGCCGATCACGCCAAAGATCGCCGCGCCGATGACGAAGACTGTCCAGCGCCGCTGCTGCGTAAGCGTGCGCCACAGCAGATACGCCAGTGTGACATAGCCTGAAAATAGCGTCGTCTGAGGATGTCCAGCGGCGAGTGACAAGCCAAGCGCGATTCCGGTGAGTCCGAACCAGCGCCAGCCGACCCGATCTAAGCGCGTTGCCTCATGGATGCCAAGCAGCATCAAGGGCAGCCAGACTCCGGCTTCCATAACCGCCAATTGCAACTGCGGATAGCCTGTCAGATAGCCGCTGTAGGCAAAGGTGATCCCCGCCACTAACCCACCGATCACGCTGTACGGCTGCTCAAGCGTCAAACGGCGAACCAGCGCGTACATCAGCAGCGACGCGATCAGTGCGTGCAGCACCATTTCATTTTGCAGGGCGTAGTACATGCGCTGCGGCGACGATCCGCCCGTCGCGTTCAGCGCTGCAATGGTCAGCAAGCGTGGTGGATAGAAGGCGGCGGCTTGGGTGTCTGCCAAAAAGGGATGCCCGCCGTAGTTGTACGGATTCCACAGCGGAACTTGCCCCTGTGCGAAGCGCTCCGCTTGATAGTGGGCAAACGCCACAAACTGACCGGAGAAATCGCCTTCGACCAGCGATTGCTGATTGATCAGGTTGGGCGTGAGCAGCCGCCAATAGAACAACCAGCACAGCGCCAGCAGGACAATAACCGCCATCAAATCAACCGGGATGCGCCATTTTCTAAGCGTCTGCATAAGTTATTTCACCGTGATGGGAGTTTGCAAGGTTAATGAGTCGCCGCCCAGATCGACAGGCAAACGGCTGTTATCTCTGGGTCGATACAGGCCAATCACCAAGCGGTAAGTGCCGGGTGGCGTCACTTTCAACGAATGTATATCCACTAACGGAATCCCGACTGCCCACGCCGAAGTCGGATAGCTGCCCCGCAGTGGTGGCGCGTCATCCTGTACAATCGGCTTGCCGCTGGAGTCTTCCAGATGGACAAAGACCGTGAAATCCTCGTAGACCTGCGATAGCCCTTGCCAATCCAGCGCCACCGACAGCGTATCGCCCACGTTGAGCAACCCATTGGCGGGCGAGAGTGTATAACCTTTCAGCTTCAACGCGCCACTAAAGACCGCAGCTTGGGCAATACCGGGTTCTGGTGCGGGACTGGTCGCTAGCAGCGTCCCGCCGCGCAAGATCAGCGCATCAAGCGGCGATCCATCGGCATGAGTCGCTTTGACCCGTTCCTTAGTAGCGAAGTCCCACCAGCCAAACTCGATCCTGAATTGGGCGGGACCGACTGCCGCCGCCGAAATCGGGATCGCGTACCTATCCGCGTAAATGGTCGCCGGAGTCCACGCGGAGGTCGGCAAATTGCCGCCGCCGGGATACGAGTCTACTTTGCCAATCGGCTGGTCGTCGGGGCCAAGCGCCGTGAGATATAGGCTCAGGTTGCGCGGATAGGGGTCGCCGCGATAGTAGACGGTGATCGGCAACTGTCCACCCGGTTGGATAGGCTGGCGGTCAATCTGGAAGCCCACCACCTCGATCTTGCCAAAGCGGGCATCGGCAGAAATCGCGCCGTCGGGCAGTTTGGCGACGACGGGCGGCGCGGCATAGGCAGGCGCAATCGTCAGGAACGGGATCAAGATTGCCACGCCCGCCATTAGTGCCACTGGGATCACAACGAGCGATTCGCGTCGTAAGGCACGTGCAGCAGCAGTCCAGCCTAGCGCCGCTAAGGTGGCAATCGCTGCCAGCGCGGGGAATAGCAAGCGGCCTTGTGTCCCCGGTGTGATGCGCGTCCAGTTGATCAGACTGGCGAACGCGACCAGAAATTGCAGGCCAAGAATGCCAATCGGTAGCAGCACCTCACCCCCTAACCCCCTCTCCGAATTCGGAGAGGGGGAACCTTGCAAGGGTAGGTTTCTGATCATTTCAGTGGGCGAGGCAGGCCCGACCCCTACACCAACGCGCTTTTTGTAGGGGTCGGGCCTGCCTCGCCCAGCATTTTCTGATCGCACACTGCGCCAAACCCACCACACCCCGCCGATCAGCGCAATTACAGTAAGGATGTCCATAGCGGTTAGGAACCAGATCGGGCCGATCACGTTGAACCAGCCGAACAGCGCCCAAAAGCTGATCCGCAAGCCTTGCATCTCGTTCAACATCGTCGTGATGGTGTACGGAACCTTACGCGGATTGACAATCGCGATCATGGCGTTCAAGCCCGTCACATCGCCGTACAGTTGCAGATTGCGGAGATACCACCAACTCGCCAGCACAATAAACGATCCGCCAATAATCCCCGCCACGACAAATAGTTGTCGCCATGTGAGACGCTGCTTGATTAGTAGAAAAATCAGCAGCACACCAACGACAGGATACAGCGTTAGGCCACTGAGTTTGCTCAGACTGGCGAGTGCCAACACAATCGCCAACAGAACAATCCGCTGCCACGTAGTGCCGCGCTGAATGAGCAGCATCATCAACCAACTTGCCAGCGTCCCGAACAGCGTCACCAGATTGTCATTGTTAACACTGGCACTCAGAAATAGGAACATCGGGTTAAAAGCCGTGAAGGCCATTGCCACAAGGGCGACTATCGGCATATCGGGCAGCGCTAACCGTGCCGTGCGATAGACCGCATAAATACTGAACCCGCCGAGAATCGCGCTGAATAACCGAACAAGGTGCAGTCGCAGCGCGACCCCGTGCCATGGAAATGCTTCATCGGGCGTGTGCGCGAAGGTGTTGCGATTCAACTGCGCCAGCCCGATCCCGATCTCGGCATGGGGGTTGAGCGCCAACGGATAGGGATCGTAGTCTGCCGGAACTAACCGTGCGACGAGCGAACCCAACAGATAATACAGCGGCGGTTGGCTAGCTTCCTGACCCCAAGGCGTTTTGGTCGCGCCATGCTGCTCCGGTAGATCCCACGCTTGCGTTAAATGCTGCACAAAGCCGAAATGCTGTTCTTCGTCGGGGGCTTCAAACATCGGCGTGGCTACACTGTAGATCACGACTAGAATCGCGTAGACAAGCAAAATGAATAACGGTAGGTAGGAATTTACCTCACCCCCCAACCCCCTCTCCACCGCGCGCAAACCCAG
>JBDTVG010000228.1:0-7783 GCA_040007395.1 Chloroflexota bacterium | reverse complement strand
TCGTACAGGGCGAACTGATAATGATCGCTCCACGAGTTTACCCGCGAGTTTTAACCGATCTGGATGCGCTGGAAA
Source organism: Chloroflexota bacterium (assembly GCA_040007395.1). Lineage (GTDB taxonomy): Bacteria > Chloroflexota > Anaerolineae > Aggregatilineales > UBA2796 > DATGFK01. The sequence goes on along the minus strand of JBDTVG010000228.1, from coordinate 7,708 downwards.
GGTACATCCCCGGTGATGCGAATTCTCTGTACCAGCGTGTCCAGCGGAAAGTGAAACTGACCGATGGTAGTTCGGAAGTGGCGTGGACTTATCTCGGCAATACGCGCCTTTTGGCAGAAAGATCGCCCGAAAAACTGCCACATGGCGATTGGTGTCGTTTCTTAGAGGAGCAAGCCTGATGCCGCAAGCAAATGTTATCCATTGGCGCGAGGGTCATGGCTGGCTGGTGCTCTCCGGCGGCGGCGACTTTCACAGCGCCGACGTTGGCGAGATCGAGGCAGAGGCATTGGCACGAGTCAGATCGGGCGATCCCGTAGCGTATGTCTGGGCGGCGGGTGATATAGAAACTGCTGATTCGCACCTTGCCGCGCTTGATGATCTGGGCGCACCAACCGGCTATCTTGTGGACATTCTGACCGAAGATGATGACACCCTGCGCGAGCAGCTTAGTGTTGCCGGGTTGATTGTTTTGGGCGACGGCCCCAATGTTGGAACCCTGCGTTCGGCGTTACCCGGCGGCGCATTAGATGGCATTACCCATGCCTTTGAGGATGGCGCAGTTATTCTCGGTGTGGGACAGAGTGCAGCAATTCTCGGCAGCATCTTAACCGGGCAGGATGGCTTGGGCTGGGTCGAGGATGCTATTATCGTCCCCAGTTACGAAGAAAACAATCAAATTGAGCAATTACACGATCTGCTGGCGAAGCATCCCAACGCCTATGGGTTGGGCATCGCCACTGGATCGGCGTTAGCGCTTGGCCCCGATGGCAAGATCGAAGCGTGGGGTAAAGGTCAAGTCACCGTAACGCTGGGTCACAACTTTACGTAATGTACTGTTATGCTGAATGCTGGAACCCTGATCATGAACAATACACCTCTGACCTACAATTACGAGATGGAAAAGCCGGTGGACTACGTTCCACAGCATGTTGTATCGCTGGTACCCAGTGTAACCGAGTCGCTATTTGATCTGAATCTAGGCAGCCGCGTCATCGGCGTGACTGACTACTGCACCCGCCCTGCCGAGGGTGTCCAGAAGTTACCCCGATGCGGCGGCACGAAAAACCCGGATATTGCCAAAATAATCGCGCTTGCGCCCGACCTTGTGATTATGAACGAAGAAGAAAACCGCAAGGCTGACTCGGATGCATTAAAAGCGGCAGGTATTCCAACGTGGGTGACGCATCCGAACACAGTACGCGAAGCGTTGGATCTGCTGTGGACGATGATGGATATTTTCGAGGAGCCGTCCATGGTTCCCCGTGTGCGGCTGATCGAAGTAACCTATGAGTGGACACTCGGCGTAATGAGCGAGTTGGCTCCTAAACGCGCCTTTGTCCCGATCTGGCGCGACCCGTGGATGACCTTTAACCGCGACACCTATATCCATGACCTACTGCGAACGTGTGGGGTCGCCAATGTTTTCGCGGATCGGGTGCGACAGTTCCCGCTAGCTGCCGATCTTGGCAGCGCGGAACCGCTGCCCGCCGACGATCCACGAGTGCAAAATCAGGATGTGCGTTACCCACGCATTAGTTTAGATGAAGTCGTCGCCGCCCAGCCCGATCTGGTGCTGCTGCCTGATGAACCCTATGCTTTTTCGCAAACCGATGCGGATGAAATCGCTCGACTCGATATTCCCGCCGCAAAAAACGATCAGATCCGTTTAGTTGATGGCAGCCTGCTGACTTGGCACGGCACGCGCATTGCCTACGCCCTACGCGACCTACCACCACTCTTGGGAACAATTCACATCGAAGGACACTAGAGGATGCCTGCACCTTTGATTGAGGCACTTTTCAACAGCATCGCCGTGCCTGTGTTAGCCATTGACGACAGCGGGAACCTTCTCGATCTGAACAATGCGGCGCGGCGACTGCTGCCGCCTAACAGTTCTGCTTCCGGTCAACGGTTGGAGGTAATATTCCCTGCACTCAAAGCACTCCTGACTCATCTGCAAGCCCGCCATGAGGAATTTCGACAGGAAGTGGAATTTGACTCAGGTCGTGTGACTGAGGCACTGGTGACCCGCATTCCCACACAGGGTTGGGCGATCACGCTCTACGATGTTTCGACGTACAAAGAAATGGAACGCACCAAAACAAATTTATTGAGTGAAGTCGTTCATGACCTGAAACAGCCCTTAACGGCGATCCAGAGCTTTTCCGAGATCGTCCAATCAATGGGCGATCTTTCGGCGCGACAGCAGCAATATCTGGGTCGCATCCATAAATCTGCCTCACGTATGTTGGAGCAGGTTCACCAACTGCTAGACATCGCATGGATCGAGTCTGGTATGAAGCTAACACTTGTCGAAGTCGATCTCGTGAACCTTGTTCGGATCACGCTGGACGATCTGGAACCTGCCGCGAGCGTCAAGCATATTTCGCTGCTGCTGGATGCGCCGATGCCTGTGCCGATCATCATGGGTGACAATACGCGGCTGTCTCAGGTATTCATCAATCTAATCACAAACGCGATCAAATACTCGACAGACGGAAGCAGTATTACAGTCAAAGTAGAGAAGGTAGTCAGTCAGGCGGTTTTCTCGGTTATCGACACGGGCATGGGCATTTCGGCGGCAGATATGCCCCATCTATTTCAGCGATTTTACCGCGTCCACACTAAGGAGACGCGGAATATCGAAGGCACAGGGCTTGGCTTATATATCTCACGGTCAATCGTGGAGCAGCATGGAGGGCAGATCACTATCGAGAGTGAACCGGGACACGGCACTATTGTCAGAATATCGTTGCCATTGAACATCATAACGTCACAAATAAAAACTAAATTATAATTAATAATACAGGTAAACAAATTCCAGTTTCATAATGTGCAGAGATATACCTTGGGAATAAGATCAAGGTTTTAGTAGGAGTAGCGTATGGCTAAATCTAAATATTCTATTGGTGGTGAATATTGGCATATGCTTAATCTGTATAGACAATCTTCAGAAATCGAAGATTGCTTTTTATCCACAATTGACGGGAAACCTATAGTAAGACGTTTTGGTCTCAAGCGGCAAAGCCTATCAGAAAAACTTGTGTTTTGCCTACAAGAGCTTCAAAAAAATTGTCCTGAGATTCAAGCGTGTAATTTGGTATCTGTAGATGGACTGGGCATAGCATCAATTATTCCAAGCACAGATGGCGACCTCATTGAAGCTCAGGAAGCTGTGATGATGTCGTTAGGTAACCAGATAGCTCAGGCTTTTGGAAATAACTCAGCAGAATATGTACATGTAACGGGTAAATCGGCTGATACCTTGCTAATTCCCATTGAGGAAACAATCTTGATGATATTACTGAAAGGAACCACTATTTCAAGAGCAACCCAATTAAGTATCCAACAAGTTGTCGAGCAATTGACCGAATTACTTAATGACTGAATGCCTCAGTTCGTGGAGTGAAAGATAAAAGACGGGGCAAATGTTGAGTTATCACTTAGTCATCCGAGCCGCCAACAGCTCCTATACAATTGGAGGATTATCATGGTGGGTCAGTACAGTGCTTGGGCAGGCAAAAAAGTGCTTATTATTGATAATGATCCGGACAGTTTGACCATCCTTCAACAACTCCTCGAATTGTACGACATCAAGGTGACTTGTGCCTATTCTGGCAAAGAGGGCATAGCGGCACTGGAACAGCAGCAGTTCTATTGTGTCCTGACTGATATAGTAATGCCGGGCGTTTCGGGGTGGGAACTCATTGCTTTTGTTCGCCAGCACAGCGATCCAGCAATCTGCAATACATTTATGATTGCGGTGACAGCACACGCCATGAGTGGCGATCGTGAACATGTGCTAGAAGCTGGCTTTGATGGCTATATTGAAAAGCCGATTGAACCTGCCGTATTTCTGAATGCTGTCCAACAGATTATCGACAGACGCACGCTGCCCCCGGCTTGACCGCACTTGTACTTTTGTGTACAATCTCTTAACTTCGCGGCCTGTTCCGCAAAGCAGGTTGTTAGTTACGCTGCCCGATGCGGGTAAAGAAACCCGTTAAAGATATTTTTTGTTCACCTCACCGTTTCTAGGAGGATTTTTTTTCAAAATGCAAACAGGTATTTTGCAGATCTCACAAGCCGAGAACACCATGATTTTAGGTGTCTTGGTCATCGCCATCGCTGGCTTGATCTATGCAGTGTTTTTGGCCCGCCAAATTTTGGGGGAATCAAAAGGCAGTGCCAAGATGCAGGAGGTGTGGGGCTTCATTCGGACGGGCGCTAATGCCTACCTGAGTTCGCAGCTTCGCACCATCGCGATTCTGATTGTGGTGCTGGTCGTCGTGCTGTTCTTCAGTGTCGCGATTATCAAACCGACTCCGTTCGCGATCCAGAAGTTCTGCCCTGACACGGCTCAAGCAGCCGTGAACAGTGTCGATGCCAACAAGGTCACTGCCGACTATAAGGTACTGCACCCCGACGCAACAACGCTTGAAATAGCGGAGGCGGTCAACTACCAGCAGGAAGCGGCTATCGCCAAAGTCGATCTGACCAACTGCAACGCTGGACTCATCGTGGCCTTGGGGCGTTCGGGCGCGTTTCTGATGGGCGCACTGTTCTCGGCAGCCGTCGGGTTCATCGGGATGAACATGGCAGTACAAGGCAATGTCCGTGTTGCTGCCGCTGCCGTTGACCCAAAACGCGGTTACAGCGAAGCGCTGCGGATTGCGTACCGTTCCGGCACGATCACTGGGATGCTCACCGACGGCCTCGGCTTATTCGGCGGGACGATCATCTTCTTGATCTTTGGTATTGCTTCGCCGGATGCGTTACTCGGCTTTGGCTTCGGTGGAACACTGCTGGCGCTGTTTATGCGCGTTGGTGGTGGCATCTTCACGAAAGCCGCTGACGTAGGCGCTGACCTTGTAGGTAAGGTCGAAGCAGGCTTGCCCGAAGACGACCCGCGCAATGCAGCAGTGATCGCTGACCTCGTCGGTGACAACGTTGGTGACTGCGCGGGTATGGCGGCGGACATCTTCGAGAGCTACGAAGTCACTATCGTGTCAGGCCTGATTTTGGGGCTGGCACTCGCCGCCGCCACTCACAGCGTGATCTGGATCATCTTCCCGTTGGTAGTACGTGGTATCGGCGTGCTGAGTTCGATCATCGGGACGTACTTTGTCCGCAGCACCAACGAGGAAAAGAACGCCCTCGGTGCAATCCAGCGCGGCTTCTATACCTCGGCGGCAATCAGCATTGTGCTATTCACGATTCTGACGTTCCTGTATATGAAAGACGCTGCCGGAAATATCGTTTGGCAACCACTCGTCGCAACAGTCGTGGGTATCGCGCTGGCTATCATCATTGAGCGCGTGACTTCGTACTTCACCGATACGGTCTACCCGCCAGTGCAAGAGATCGCCCGCAATTCGCAGACTGGCCCCGCCACAGTAATCTTGAGCGGGTTGGCCTCTGGGATGGAATCAAGCACATGGGGCATTCTGATCATCGCAGGCAGCTTACTGGCTTCCGTCGTGATCTTTACCGTGTTCCCGCTGGCAGGCGTTGATTCGTTTACCGCGATTCTGTATGGTGTTGCCATGACAGGTATCGGCATGTTGACCTTGACGGGCAACAACGTTTCGATGGATGCCTTTGGCCCGATCTCCGATAATGCTCAAGGTGTTGCAGAACTTGCCGGAGAAGCCGAACTCGCAGGCGCAACCTTGGAACAACTCGACTCAGTGGGTAACACCACCAAAGCCGTCACGAAGGGTGTGGCGATTGGTTCCGCTGTTATCGCGGCGGTATCGCTGTTTGGCTCATTCCTGACCGACACTCGTGTGGTGCAGTTGGGCTTGAATGTTCCACAGGAAAAGACACTATTCGCGACAGGTATCAATATCGCGTCACCCATCGTCTTTATCGGAATGCTCATCGGCGGCGGGTTGATCTTCCTGTTCGCCAGTTTGCTGATCCGCGCTGTGAGCCGTGCGGCCTTTGAGATGATCGCGGTTGTGCGTCGTCAGTTGCGTATCCCCGGCATCATGGAAGGGACAAAGACTCCCGACTATGCCGAATGCGTCAGCGTTTCGACACGTGCCGCACAGCGTGAACTGCTGCCGCTGGGTGTGGTCGCAGTCCTCACCCCGATCATCGTGGGCTTCTTGATCGGCGCTCAAGCGCTTGGTGGCTTTCTAGCAGGGATTATCCTGACTGGACAGTTGATGGCGGTGTTTATGTCGAACGCGGGTGGCGCGTGGGACAACGCCAAGAAATATATCGAAGAAGGCCATTACGGCGGCAAGCGCTCCGAAGCGCACAAGGCTACCGTCGTCGGTGACACCGTTGGTGATCCGTTCAAGGACACGGCTGGCCCAGCGCTGAACCCGATGATCAAGGTGGTCAATCTGGTTTCGCTGCTAACTGCGCCACTGATCGTTACCTATGCCGAACTTGCCAAAACGAACAGCACGCTCTCCATCGCCGTAATTGTGGTGATGATCGTGCTACTCGGTACCGTAGGTTGGGCTATTCTCCGCAGCAAGAGTGGCGGTACGGCGGCTGACCCGATGGCTCCCATCGAGCAAAGCCCCGCCCCAACCGGCGACTAGCATACCAACATAGGTTAATTGCCTTAATCAGGACTTTCGCTTTGTTAGCTCATAATGGCTCAGAAAATATATTTTGAACCAAAGTGAGCAAGACTGAATATACAGAGCGAAAGTCCTGATCCATATTCCCCATAACGTTCCACATAACTAAAAAGATCCAGCAATGCTAGAAGAGTTAGATCGAATTGATTGGGACACATTGGGTTCGCCTCAAATCCCAATATGGCTAAAAAACTTAACGATACTGGATGTTAATGCAAATCAAGAAGCTTCCCGCAATCTTCGGGACGATCTTATGCCTTGGGAAGTATTTGACGGATTATATTCAGAACGTCTTCTAGGATTGGTGAGACGGGATGTATCTCTCCTTATTATTCCATTCCTCATAGAGATACTTGAGGATGATAAGGTCAATAGCAAGGTTTCGGTGCTTACAATGTTGTATTATTTTGCTCTTTATAAAACTTTAGATCAATATGTTGCGGAAACTGAGCGTGAACAATATTCACTTTACTCACAAAGGCTTTTTAAGAAAGTACACGAAGGCTTTGAAATCTATGAAAGGCTAACTCATTCCAATAATGAAGAAATTAATATATCAGCTAGAGAGTTTATAAATCTTCTCAAAAGAGAATCTCAAAATTCATAATCACAGGTAACTAATCGTTTTTTTTATCCCCTAAATAGTGTATTTCTTGTGGTTGCAATCGCGGTTGTTTGCACAGCCTTCGCCGCCGTGTCACAATTCCCTCATCATGTCCTCAGTATCGAATAGAGGTTTTCCTCATGGCAACTGCGTATATCACGGACACCCGCTTCGACGCGCATACATTAGCGGGTCACGCCGAATTTGCCGGACGGCTTGCCACGATTCGTGATCTGCTGAACCAGTACGGCTTGCCAGCGCGTATGCTAAATTTGGCTCCTATGGAAGCGACTCTCGCCCAATTACAGGCGGTTCACACCGATGAGTATCTGGATCTGTTGAAGTGGACAGAAACCCAGAATGGGCTGCAATTAGGCTCAGATACTTATGTATTGCCAGAGTCATTCGGAGTGGCAAAGCTCTCCGCCGGAGCCGCGATCCGAGGGGTGGATGCGGTACTCAGTGGTGAGGCGACCAATGCGCTAGTGGCGGCGCGTCCACC
>JBDTVG010000227.1:0-37056 GCA_040007395.1 Chloroflexota bacterium | reverse complement strand
GCGCCATGTCGGGGATCGGGTGGCGGTGGTTGCTGCCGAAACTCCAGAGTTGGCACAGCAGGCCATTGACGCGATTGAGGTGGAATATGAAGTGCTGCCTGCCGTATTCGACCCCGAAGAAGCGATCAGTGGGCGTGCGCCGATTATCCATGATGAGCTGGATGCACCCGGCATTTTTGATGCCAGCCACAATATCGTGTGTGAGGTTCATGCCTCAGTGGGCGAACGCGATCAGGCATGGGCGGAAGCCGACTATATTATCGAGGGTGAGTATCGCGTCCATCAGGTACAGCAGGCTTCTATCGAACCACATATTGTGATCACGTACTGGGACGAAGATGAACGCCTAGTGATTCGCACCAGCACGCAGGTTCCATTCCATGTCCGCCGCATGGTCGCGCCGCTGATCGGGCTGCCAATTGCACGAATCCGGGTGATCAAACCGAGGATCGGCGGTGGCTTTGGTGGCAAACAGGAAATGCTGATCGAAGACTTAGCCGCACATCTCACGATAGCAACAGGTCGTCCGATCCGTTTTGAATACACTCGCGCTCAGGAATTTACCAGCGCTCGATCCCGTCATCCGCAGATTTTGCGCTACAAAACTGGCGTGAAGAAAGATGGCACGCTCACTGGGCAAGAATTGTACATCCTCGGCAATACAGGAGCCTATGGTACACATGGCCTGACCGTCCAGACGGTCAGCGGTTTGCGCGGCCTCTCGACTTACAACGCGCCCTACAAACGCTTCGACTGTCAGGTATGCTACACCAACATTCCAACCCCCGGCGCATATCGTGGCTATGGCGCACCGCAAGCCCTGTTTGCACTCGAAGTCCACATGGAGCAAATCGCTGAGAAACTCGGCATGGATGTGTTGGAATTCAAGGCAAAAAATTGGATCAAAGTGGGCGATCCGTTGTCGCTGGCAGAGGCGCTCGGCGAGGGCAGAGAAGGCTTCGCCCAAATCGTCATGACCTCGGCGCTGCCGCAGTGCGTCGATCTCGGCGCACAGGCGATTGACTGGCACAGCAAGCGCGGCAATCCCGGTACTGGCACGATCAAGCGTGGCGTGGGCATGGCAGTCTGTATGCACGGCACGGCTATTGCCGGACTGGATATGGGAGCCGCCAGCATCAAAATCAATGACGATGGCTCATTCAATGTCATGGTCGGCGCAACCGACTTGGGGACAGGCTCAGATACCGTGCTAGCTCAGATTGCGGCGGAATCGCTGGGTGTTGGACTCGATAAGATTATCATGTACTCGTCCGATACAGACTTCACACCGTTCGATACGGGCGCGTATGCCAGCAGCACCACCTATATTTCCGGTGGTGCGGTCAAGAAAGCCGCCGAAGGAGTACGTTGGCAGATCCAGAAAGTCGCGGGGCAACTGCTCAAGGTCGATGACTTGGAACATCTGCGCCTTGCCGACTCATGTGTCCATGCCACCGATGGCCGTTCGGTGACACTGGCTGAAGTCGCGTTGGCTTCGCTGCATCAGTTCGACCAGCATCAGATCATGGCAACCGCCAGCCACATGTCGCTGGAGTCGCCACCGCCGTTTGCCGCCCAATACGTCGAAGTCGAAGTGGACACTGAAACTGGACAAGTAACCGTCAAGAAACTGGTTATGGCGGTAGACTGCGGCATCGCGATTAATCCGCTGACGGCATCGGGACAGGTTGAAGGCGGCATGGTTCAGGCGCTTGGCTATGCCCACTGCGAGGAAATGATCTATGATGACGACGGTACGCCGCTGGCAACCCGCTTCGGCGAATACAAGATCTATCAGGCCGACGAAATGCCCGAAACCCGCGTGATCTTTGTCGAAACGTTCGAGCCATCCGGCCCCTTTGGCGCGAAGGCTGTTGCCGAAATCCCGAAGGATGGCGTTGCCCCTGCCCTTGCTAGCGCGATCCACGATGCAACAGGCGTATGGATTCCGCAGATCCCGTACACACCAGAGCGCGTATGGCAAGCGTTGCAAGCGGCGAAGGTCAGTCGTTAATTTGGAGAAGTGCCATTAATTCCGTGTATACGGCACTTCTTCAGAAAGATCCGCAAGCGGATATTTCCAAGTTTCCGGCGGCTCAATCTTTGCCTCTATGCCTGCGTGTTGCGCTAAAAGATAGAGGAGATTGCTTCCATCTAGCAATTCAAGGGGTTTTCCATTCGCGAATTCAAAAGATGATTTCCCAAAGCCACTTGTTGTAACTAGAATACCTTTTGACGCGCCTTCATTTTGCATTGTGCCAAATAGATCGCGAACTGCACTAACACCAACTGTGTGCTTATAACGTTTTGCTTGGATAACCACTTTGCCGCCAAAAATGGGGCACGGATCAAAGGCAACACAGTCAACACCACCTCGCATGACGCTTGTGTCTGTCTGGTTTCCAAGCTCATTTTCTGAACAAATTAGTGATCAGCGACTCAAATTCTGACGGACTAAGTTCCATTAGATTAGACCGTTGGTCAAGCCCTGATAACACATCGGCTTCCTTCACAAAGCGTGGATCAACCATATTAAATTCTAGGACTGGTCGAACTGAACCAATTCAGCAGGGCTTTTTGACACGGAAGCATTCAACACTTTTAGACAGGCCGCGGAATCAACCTTGCTTAAATCAAGGCTATTAAAAACATCTCGGCTAGTACGTACTGTAACCAAGCATAGTCGTACAGTACGCCCCGTACCTTTGTCAATTGTATCAACCATCCCATTGAATACTTGAGAAACGCTGAGCGCGGGTGTAATAGCCCGCGCTCAGCGTTTTTACATCGACAAAGTTACTTGGTGGGAATCGCTTCCATGGTGCCCATCATATCAGCATTTGGACACGATTGTATTCATCACCTTGTTGGAACAAAACCTTTAGGAGATGCGATTCTCGGTGAGATCCATGCGGCGCAGTCGGCGGATAAAATCCACACTCTTGAGGTGGCGTTCTAGCAAATGCACAATGTAGTTTTGCAGCATCCGTTCCAATTCAAGATGCAGCATATTGTCCAGTCGCAGCACTTTTACCACTTCATAGTCGCGGGTTTGCAGGTAGCGCAATGTTTTGAGTACCGTCAGGTTGATCGGCACGATATGGGTACTTTCGCGAACGTGATCGGGGCATACGACTCCACCATCTGCCAGACTGAAATATTGATCGCGAGGTTCGATCTTTTCCTCACCAATGACACACTTGAACAGCGACGGTTGAAACCCGGCGTGACCAAGCAGTTGGAGTTCATAAAAACGTGCGATCAGTCGCAGATCAACTTGTGGCTCACATAGCCGACCCAGTGTCGATTCCAGCAGATTATACAACCCAACGTTTTGCTCCTCGAACTCGCTAAACTGTTCAAGTAGTTCGACGATATAATTAGCATAAGCGCCGCGCTCCAAGTTTTCACATAACGCCAAATGCGGATCGACCATTTCCGCCTGCGAAACAACGTGAATTTCGCGCCCGCGTGAGATCATCATGGCGCTGCGCGTGAACAGTTCGACATGGCCTGTTTTGCGTCCGGCAGGCTTGCATACGCCTTTGGCGATCACTCGTAACTTACCGTGTGTCGGGGTGAAGATAGTAAGTAGTCGGTCTGCTTCACCGAAGTCTTGGCGGCGCAAAATAATCGCCTGAGTGCGGAAGGTACGTTCAGGGCGTGGCATCTTTATCTGGTTTCTCAAGCTGTGCCGGACCAAAGCCCCCCGGCAGCAGATCGGACAGTAGCCCTTCATATTTAACCTGACTCATCGCATCGGCAACGATGACGGGCAGGTTCGGCTCGAACTCGTAGAGCATTTGGCGGCAGGTGCCACACGGGAAGCCGCCATTTTCGGTAACGACTGCAATCGCTTTGAAACTACGGATGCCTTCGCTAACGGCCTTGACCAAGGCAACCCGTTCTCCGCAAATCGTGGCGGGGTAAGCCGCATTCTCAACGTTACAGCCTGTGTAGATTTCGCCATTAGCACCAAGCAACGCCGCCCCAACCAAATATTGCGAATAAGGGGCATAAGCGTACTGGCGGGCACGCCGCGCCGCGGCAATCAGCGTGCGACGGATTTCATCCGTGACAATACCATTATCGCGTACTCCTTGTGGAGGTTTGGGCTGGGTCGCCGGTTGTGAAGTCATCGATAGATTACCATCCGACTTGAAATCTGATGTTAGGCAGTGTGATGTGCTTCTGAATATTATAGCGTATCCTTGACTGATAAGTTCATATAATTTCATGGGCGAATAACTTATAGGGGCTTATCAACGTACAGTAACTATTGTGTTCAAGCGAGTGGAGAATTAACGAAAATGGAACATCAGTGGTGGCCCGGTCAACCCGTACTAGAAGTAAATGTACAGGGCAGCATCGCTAACCGTGAACAAGCCTATGCGCTCAGTAAGTCGATGGTAGACCAGATCGAAGGCTCCAATTACAAACACGTAATCGTGATTCTAGATCTGACGGCGTTGGGGCAATCTCCATCGGCGGCGGCACTGCTAGGCGGCAATCTGCCAGAAACATTAAAAATCGAGCACCTAGTAATGATTAATGCCCCCGGACTTTTTCGATTTGCCACCATGCCGTTAGTCCATTTGCGCCACAAATTGCACTTCGTGAACAGTGCCGCTGCTGCCAAAGCAAAAGCTACCGAACTGCTGCCGAAGCTACAAAATGCCTAAGATCCACTTGTCCGACTGGCCTTGACGCGGTACCAATATCGGTAGCTTTCTTGAAAGCCTAGTTTGGCATATAAATGCTGCGCCGGAATATTCTCCTGCATAACCTGCAAATAGGCTTGTTGTGCGCCATTGGCTTTACCCCATGCAAGTAGCTGTTGCATCAACTGCGTTCCAACGCCTGTACGACGATGGGATGCTGCGGTGACAATATCGTATAAGCCGAGATACCCCCGCTCAAGGACACCCAAGCCAACGGCAATGGTTTGATTGTCTGCTTGTAACGTGAGAAAACAAGTAGCTGGAATGATCTGGTCTAGCATACGCTTCATTACAGGTCTGTAGCGTTCATTGCGCTCGTTCAATGCGAAATAGGCGTTTAACCATTCATCCGTGAGATGGGTCGTAAGCCCCGCTAGCGGATCAGTATCGTACTCTCGAAGGTCGAGCAATTGCACACTAGTGGGGGCTTCTAAAACATACCCTTCGGATTGGAGCGCCGCATCCAAATTGTTGGGCTGTGTTGCCTCAGCGATCTTAAAAACGACCTGCGATCCTTGCCTCCGATAGATTTCTTCGCAATAGACGAGTTTCTCCGAGATGGGCAGCGTTGACGCATATAACGGATTGACTGAATTAGCGCGGCGAGTATAGCCATCGGCAAAACGCAGCAACCAGCCATCGTAGTGGAGCGTTTGAAGGGCAGGCCAAGCATTGAAAGACAGTTCTTCGATTATAGAGATCATGGTTATTCTTTACAGATATAAGCGTATCATTTTTGCGTCAATACTAATCGCAGTTGTTCGCGTGAAGAGGGTAACCCATATTTAGCAAGGGAATGAAACATTTTAGATTCTCTCCAAAAATTTTCACTATCTACGATGGCTGTTAACACAGAATGTTGTATATCGGAAATCTGCTGCAAAGGGTCATGTTTATCAAAAACACAATCCAATACTTCACGGCCAATGTGAAAAGCCTGACTTTCTGAAAGGCTGTATTTAATGGCATATGTCAAAAGCGAAATGTTTCTGTCTAGACCAGAACTTACTAACCCTTTAAGGGCATCTATCCTAACTAAACTCTCGCTTAACATAGATTCATATAATGCTGCATTTTTCAGTGCTTCAAAGAGTACCGCATCTGTTATAGATGGGCTATCTGTTTCAACCAGTATCGCCAAAGAAGCGGCAGCAGTAAATCTAACAAACGCGCTCTCTTGAGGATTTAGTAGTGATTTGCACAACTCTAGGTATTTCGCTGTAATTTCCAGAGTAGAGTTTGTATCTTTTTCAAGTAAAGGTCTGATATATGTCACCAACAAGCCTTTCACTTTTACATCTTCTTCAATGCCTATCCGTGAAAGCATGATAGGTACTACAATACTGACATCGCTTGTCATGAATTGTAGTATATCTGAAGCCGCAATCCTGACTTCGGGACTACTATCATCCAGAAGTGCTAGATAGACATTGATAGATTGTCGGACAGCATTATATTGCCTCCTAATCTGATCGATCCATTCTTTACTCACATGCGTTGCCCACTTTGCTATGAGTTCTTCATTTGAACCTCTAGCAGCAAGCCCTGATAGAAGCCCTAAAATGTTTTGCTTATCCTGAACGGCTTTATTCTCCAGTAGCTCTATCAAGAACGGAAGGGGATAGTCCATTGCTGCATGTGGGGACTGTTGCTCAAAGTAATCGTCATAGAATTGCAAATAAGCTTGCCAACGTATTTCAGCGTTATCGGATGCAAGTTGCCTTATTAAAACAGGTGTGTTAGTTGCGGTTCCGTTCCAAAGATGAACATCTTGCCAGTTTACGTGTTCTAGGTTTTCTAACATTGGGTTTATCTTCGCTTTATTGCCGTGTCACAGAAAAGGAGTTAATCAACTATCCCCTATTGGAAAGCGGTGAGTTACCACGATAAACAAAAATCGCCGCTCCATATGAACATCTTGGAGCGGCGATGCAATTTATTTATCGACAGAATGCAGCGCGACGATTACGCGGCGTTCTCGGCGTTTTCTGTGGTGGTGGTACTTTCGTCACCGTCAACCGCCTCGACTGGCGCATCATTCGCCTCATTGTCGGGATCGATGGTGCTCTCTGGCTCAGTATCAACCGCCTCAGTATCAGCGTCGGAGATGTCTTGACCATCCACATAGTCAACCGCCTCGACTGGCGCAGCGTTCTCGCCGTCCTCACCCGTCTGAACTGGGGGCAGACCCCACCGCTGTGTAAAGCCAACGCGGCGTTTATCTGGCTCCAAGCGGCTGATACGCAATTGCAGGCGATCACCCTTCTTGACGTAGCTGTACGGCTCGGTGAGCGTACCATCGCCCATTTCGCTCAGATGCAGCAACCCTTCCAAGCCGTCGTCCAGCGCGATAAACGCACCGAAATCTACGACATTGGTGATCGTGCCTTCGACCTGCTGACCTTCATGGTAGCGGTTCATGGCATCCGACCAAGGATCGGGCAGCAAACGCTTGCGGCTGAGTGCAATCCGGTTGGTGTCGCGGTCAAGGCTCAGAACATAGACCTCGATCTCGTCGCCAATCTTGAGCACATCACGCGGATGATCGACACGATGCCACGCCAGTTCGCTGACATGGATCAGGCCATCTGCGCCACCGAGGTTGACAAATGCGCCGAAGTCGCGCAAGCCCGTCACCGTTCCGGTCACGACATCGCCTTCCATCAGTTCGGAAAGCAGACGCGCCTTTTGCTGCTGCCGCCATTCCTTCTGCGCTTCACGTTCGCTGAAGATCAAACGACGACGTTCCTGATCAACTTCGATAACCTTCACGCCAAGCACCCGCTGATTCAGCGTATTCAGTGAGTCGCGGCGGTCATTGCCACCCGTACCGACAGTCACCAGATGTGAAGTCGGGATAAAGCCTTCTAGCCGATGCCAACGTACCAGTACACCACCGCGATTGTGTCCCGTTACGGTCACTTCGACAACATCATCCGTACCGAGCAGCGCTCTAGCGCCTTCCCAGTCATACTGTTGCAAACCCTGATTGATCGAAACAATCAAGTTGCCATCGTTGTCACGCGGGTTCATAATGTAGACAGGTACTTGCTCGCCCACGGCAAGTTTGGCACGATATTCGGGGTCAAGCCGTTCAATATCCTGCGTTGGAACAATTCCATCCTGTTTGGCACCGAGATCTACAATAATATCGCCCTTAGGGTCGAGTTGAAGGATCGTTGCATTACGAATTTCGCCGCGCTCTGGCGGTGTGTAGTCGAAGGAAGTTTCCAGTAATTCCCGGAATTCTGCCTCTAACTGCTTGTCACGTTCACTTTTCTGGACACTCATACGATTAAACCGCCTTCTGTGGTAGGATTGCTCCTTGAGGGGAGCAGTAAAACGATACACGTTACAACAATGAACCAGCAGGGAAAGCAGGGGGTTACTTCATTCTCAGCCGCGAAGGAAGCACATGCTATACCAAGTTGAAAGAGCGGACGTGCAGCGTATTCATGTTGATTATACCCCGATAAACCTGCCCATTCAAGGTAAAATCGTGTAACAAACTACACGCAATTTACGTCCCTGCGTCGTTTTCCCTGATAGAATATAGTTTGGTGTAGGAGTCCGCGTTCTTAACGAGATTTTAGCAATGACCGATCTCTCATGGCAAATATGGCAAATCATGTCGCTAAAATACGATCATCGACCCCATTACACTTGGCCCGCCACCCTGATCGAAGATAATGATGAACGCCTATTTCTCAGTAGTGTTGTAGGTGGCATACTGGTTCACCATACACGCGGGTTCGAAGAAGCCCAAACTTTGCCTTCTGACCTGACGTTCTGGCGAAACCGTTGGTACAATGTCTTTACCAACTATGATGAGAATCGGCTGCTGAGAAACTTCTACTGCAATGTCACCATGCCGCTATTCTTACAAGCTAATACGATCAATTACGTCGATTTAGATCTCGATGTCCGCGTTTATCCAGATGGCAGCTATACACTGCTAGATGAGGATGAATTCGCAGAACACACTGTCCAGTATAATTACCCAGACTGGGTGCAGCGGCGTGCATACGAGGCCGTAGACGAAATTGTCGCGTTAGCCAAAGCAGGCGAAGGGCCATTCGCGCTTCTACGACTCTAGACGCAGCCCGACGCGCAATCTTACCCATGATATAGGATCATCATCTTGCGGCGCTATTTCAAACTGTGCCTCTTGTTAGTAGTATTTACAGCAGGAGTATTAGCTCACCAACTCGCCCTTCCGGTCATGGAAGGCAACGACGAAACGATGCACTACAACTATATTACGTGGCTGCGGATGACATGGCGATTGCCCAACCGCGCTGCTAATGCAACCAATATGACCCGGCAAGAAAGCGGACAACCACCGTTGACCTATTGGGTTGCGGCGCATGTTTTTGATCTGCTGCAACTGCCCCATAACAACATCGATCTGCTGCGTGATATGGAAACAGCGCGTAATCCTTGGTTTACCCCACCAAACTGGTGGAACCGTCGCGATAACTTCAACCAGTATTTTCATGGGATAGACGAAAAAGCCTTCGGACAGCCCGATATTGTCACTGGCGACAGAGTAGCGCGGCTGCTTTCGCTGGGCTATGGGCTGATCGCCGTGCTAGGAGCCTATGGCAGCGCCCGCGAATTTTTCGACAGCGATGGATGGGCGTTAACGGCGACGGCATTTTTCGCCTTTACACCACAAATGCTGTATATCTGCGCCATGTTCTCGAACGATGTCAGCGCAACGGCCTTCGCGACGCTGGCGATCTGGCAAACACTGCGTTTGCTCAAACGCGGCGCATCACCGTTACGCTTGGTTGCGATTGGCGTACTCGTTGCCTTGGCGGGGTTGTCGAAGGTCAGCGCGATGATTATTTTGCCCGGTATCTTGCTGGCGATATTTTTCGCGGGACGCAATCAACGTTTGCCGATCAAACGGCTGCTCTTGAAATTTCTGCTGCTTGGAGTAGTCATTGCGTTGATTTTTGGACCTTGGGTAGTTTACGGTGTAGTAACGTTTCACGATCCATTCGGATTGCGGACACACGAAGATACTGCCCGCGCCCAACTACCCGCCCCAACCCCGCTGCAAATGCTGGCAGAAGTGCCGAGTATGTATCTATCCTACTGGGGTAAGTTCGGCTCCGCTTCGATCTGGATGACTCCGGTGGCATATTTATTGTTCACGGGGATCGTGATTTTTTCGCTGTGGGGCTATGTAGGGTACTTGCGCCGCCATCGCCTCGACTGGCGATCTCTAGTTGCACAGCAGGCAGCAGTGACAGGGGTGATTCTACTGGCAGCGCTGCTTGCATGGTTCTATTGGCTGATTACGCTGTACCCAATTGCCTATGCTATTACGGGGCGCTTGATCTATTTTGTGCATGGCCTTGTCGCGGTAGCGCTAACTGGCGGGTTATTCCTGTTCGCCCAGCAAATCGGCGCAAAATGGGCTGTATGGCTACGTATAAGCGCTATCGGATCGCTAATGGGAGCCGGAATGCTGGTCGTGCCGATTACGGTGTGGACCACTTTTGCGCCGCCGCACTTGATAACTCGCGATCAACTGCCCACCTTAAAAGGCAATCCCGTCGATTTTGACAAGACGATCCGCTTTTTGGGCTATAGCGTCGAAACGCCAACCGTGCGGGCGAATAGTCTATATACTGTTAAACTATGCTGGGAAGTGCTCAAGCCGACTAATCGTGCTGGGGCATTCGGCATTAAACTTTTCGATGAAGTAGCGAATCAGGTGGGGGGGCGCACTTCTGTTCATGGGATGGGTCACTTTAACAGCATCTTGTGGAACGCGGGCGACATCTTTTGCGACGATGTAGATATTCCGCTAAAAGGGCCGTTCAAACCTGCTCAAGTCTACAATGTGATCTTGAATGTGATTGACATCCCGGCTAGCTCGGAAAACTGGCAAGCGACGACTCCTGACGGTCAAAAGATCGACGAACCGCTGATTTTTCAAGCTGTCAGTCTCGCTGGAGATATGGCGGCGAATGCCAGCGAAAATTGGCAGCCCACGCCGCTTGTATTTCCGCAGTTTGCCGATCTTAAAGGGTTTTCGGTAGAAGGAGTCGCTGCTGACGGAATGGTTACGCCGGGTCAGAAAATTAATCTTCACCTGCTATGGGAGGTCAAAGGCGAAACGCCGGATAATTGGATGCAGTTTATTCACCTGATTGGATCATCAACTGCCTTATCGCTGGCAGACATCGCGCCGCGCAACGGTCTATACCCAACATGGGCATGGACACACGGCGAAAAGATTGTAGATGATTTGGAGTTAACTTTACCCGCCGATCTGAAGTCCGGTAGTTATACCCTTCAGATCGGCTTTGTGAACCCTGCAAACAATCAACGGATGCCTGTTCTTAACGAAAATCATGTCGTGCCAGATAGCAGCTCTGAACTACTAACGCTCAAAGTTCGCTAAATCGTTGGCGCTTCCGCAAATTTCTTACAGCGAGCGTGTAATGTTGGAGAATATTTCGCCAATAGACGGCCCCAAGATCGCCAGAATCACGATAATCACGACTGCGATCAGCACAACGACTACTATCCAGATGACAAAACTGGACAGGATGGCCTTGCCCCAGCCAAACTGATTGACCGCTTTTACCGAGAGTACATTGAGATAAATACTGTAGAGACCCAACGGAAGCGTCAAACAATTCACAAGCGGAATTGACCCCAACACCGCCGTTACCAATGATAGTGGAGCCGCATAAGCCGCAGCGGTATACAGGAGTTTCCGGTAACTGCCGGTGCCATCCAAAGCACCCGCAATCGCCTGTGTAATCCCTATGTAGATGGCGAAAAAGAGTACTGAAATGGCTCCTATAACTGGAGAACAAATCAGCCCCGTGATGATGGTAGTCCCCGGTGAATACGCATACTGCTGGGTAGAGCCTAAGCTGCTAGCGAAGGCGGTGCTCAGCGCTGCTCTAATTATTGAGCTAATAATGCTTACAACGAATATCCACAGATACGCTGTGTTATTGCTCTCAGGAGTGCTGTTCGCAATCTCCTCAAAAGACTCAACGGAGGGTTGGGTAAGCGCTTTGGCCCACGCATCACTCCATGACAGACGTGGACCGGACGGGTCATTATTCCCACTATTGATAGGCATCATTGGGGGCAAGCCAGATTGATTAGACAAGGCTGAATCTCCTGAAGCAAAAATCGCGCCACACTATCAGTGTAGTCGAATTCTGCGCTTAGAGAAACCGCAAGTAGTGACAACAGATCGCCGCAGGTTTACGGCTGTTTTGGGGCAACCTGTTTCAGCGGGCTGTAAATTCTCAAGAACGAAAGGACAGAGGGAAGGCAACCGCGTTTGGCCTCAACGCATGGTTAAGGCCATTACTTCACCAGTCCATGCGCCCGATCTGCAACAGACGCTTGACAGTGCGGGTTAACTGGTTGAGGGTATCGGCGCGGCGTTGGAGCACCACCACTCGATCTGCCAGTTCTTCGATCCGCAATTGACCAATACGGGAGTGGTCGGCAAGGATGAGCAGCGGTGTAACTGCTAACCGCGCCAGCCGATCCGTATGCTGCATTTCGATCCACTTGAACGCATCGATCCCGGTAGCCGGATCATCATAGACGACGATCATTTCCGGCTGATATTGACGAGCCAGCTTGATTGCGTCGGTATAGTTGTCAGCACTAATCACTTCATAGCCGAGCGAAGACAGACGATCACTGTAAACATCTAAAGTGTTACTGGTATTGCAAAGTTCAAGGATACTGATTTTTTCAGTACCCCGTTGTTCCAATCTGAGAGGGATGGCGCTCATAGTTGCTAATTCTCCTGCTTGGGTACGGCTAGGGAGTCGATCCACTTGAAGTAACCTGTTTGTCCCCTGCCAATGCTTCATCCACTGATTTATATAAGTTTTCTCCGACCTGATATAACACCAAACGTTCAGAAAAACGCTTCTCAACATCGGGTGCATCTTCCTTATCAAACACTCTTGCCAAGATAACGTTACTATCCAGATATGGACTGGTCATCGCCATCGCTGCCCCGTAATCGCGCCAGTTATCTTCTATGGATGCATTCGGGCTACGCAGCACGACGATAAGCACAGGTTGCCCCGGTTTGCCATATTTAGTACGCATGGCATTAATCGCGTCAATTTGCTGTTGGCCTACCTTATTGTAGCGGAATAGCCCATCAGGCCAACCCGGTAAACTTTCCTTGAAACGGGCGGGCGTATACCCGATCAAACTAAAGCCAACGACAATAATCAGTAGCACATAACCGGGCGAAAAATACCAAATCTGTTGCAATCTCTGCGTCAGTGTTGCAGCACGTACTGGCACAGTGACTTCGCCAGAACGCTCAAGGCCATTCAGATAACTAATAGTAATGGCGCGGGAAACTGTTGCCTTCTTGATCTCCGCACCAATCGCTGCCAGTACGCCGCACAAGATCAGCAGTCCAACACCGAGCGGAATATACCAGTTTGGCAAGCCACCCCCGCGATTGAACAACACCCAACCAAGCGCATACGCACCTATAGCGGCATAGATCAACTGAGTCCCTTTGCCACGCAGAGACTTTACCAGCGCGACAGTGCCATAGCCCCCTACCAAACACATGCCGAAGGTTGCCTCATACCAGTAGCGCAAACTATATGCCGCGCCACCATGTACTACGGAGCCGATCCAGTAGGTCATTTGGGCGATGACAATGGCAATGAATAACTCGAAGAACAGCCAGATCCACTCACTTTTGCGTCCGGCGAACAAGCCCGCCACCACCAGAATCCAACTCAAGCCAATGCCTGCGCCCCAGCCGAGATTATCAGCAAGATATTTTTCAATGGTGGGTGACATATTGAAGCCAAACAGATCCCGCAGATACACATCCAGATCTGCACGGGCATTACGCCAGCCATATTCGAGCGTATGACCGCCCGCCATCAGCCCGTAGTCGGGGCCAAACCCCGGTTTGTCATAAGCCCACAGCAGCGTATAGGTGTTAGTGCGGAAATCACCTGTCCAAATTTGGTTGGTGATAGGCCACAACGCCGCTGTCGGAATCGTCAGGAGACTGAGCAGCAGCAAGGGTCGCAGTGTCGGTAGCAGCTTAGTACGCCACTGCTTGCTAAAGGCCGCATCGACAACTCGCGAGAAGGCGTGCAAAATCACGGGTGCAGCAATCGCAACGGCGCTCAAGGGGCGCGTCGAGATCATCAGACCAAGTGCGAGTCCCGCGACAGCCGCCCATGCATAGCGCCTTTTACCGTGCCGTGTGAGTCGCCAGTAGGCATAGACGAACCCCACCGCCATAAACATCGCCGGGACATGACTCATCAATGTTGCGTTGAGCAGCAGCGCCATCGGGCTAATCGCCAGCAGCAGCGCCGACACCAACCCGACTGCCTCACTAAATATCTCGCGTCCCAGTCGATAGACCAGCAATACACTGATTGTTGACAGAATCGGGTTGATAATCCAAGGCGTACCGAGCAATACGCCGATGGAAAGCAGCAAAGGCCAGCCCGGTGTATATTTGCCGAACCGCTTCTGGATACCGTCTGGCGATGTTTCCGGTTGGATGACAAACGGCTGCCAGAATGTCTTGACGGGTTCGTTGCGTGGAACCCACGCATGACCACCCGCAAAGATCTTGGCCTGATACAGGTAACCAAATTCATCTTCCAGATGTGGCAAACGCTCGAAGACGGTGCGGTTGATAACGATAGCTGACGCAAACGTGAAAAACGCGATTAGAAGCGCGGCAATCATGCCGAGTGTGAATCGTTTCAAAACTAGCCTCAATAAAATGCTCGGAACCCACTTACAGCACCAAACGCAAATTATAGCGCTATGCGACGTAGCGGGGTGCTAGTTGGCAAAACTCTTCATGTTCGTTTAATTCCACAACAGATCGTAAGGGTTTTACAATTAGGGCTTAGGCAAATTGCATTTTGAGAGCGTGTGAACGCCCTTGAGAACGCAGGTAGTCATCGAGCAAGCCTTGTTTAAGTTGATAAATTATGGATGCGGTTTCTTGAGCAAGCTGTTTGAGACGAACGCAGAGCAAGATGGCACAGGCGATGTGATTGCGCTGAATACGGGCCAGACGACACTGACAGCCCTCGCTACCAGTAGTCTGCTTGGTTTCGCGGTGAAACTGCTCAATCTTCCAGCGCAGGCCACACACGTCTTGGGTGGCCTAGGTCGAGTCCTGAGCCATAGCGTTGATGGCGATATAGTCCGTGTGCTTGGGAGAAAGCACGAGCCAGAACCCTTTCACCGGATGGCCTTTGGGAAAGTCCTTGATATGGAGCGGCTTGCCCTGCTGGGCTTCATCAAATGAGTTTGTCTGCCTCCACATACCGCTTCACCCCATCGTGGCTAAAGCCTTGACTGTGCTCGGCAAAGTAGGTCAACGTATAATTCGTTTGGCTTACCAACCAGCAGATATTGATAATAATCCAGTCGCGTTACTGTAGTCATCCTTCTAGCTTAACGCCTAACTATTTTTCTGGCTCGTTTGCGTAAGTCCTAAAGTTAACGATTGATTGACATAGTATAGGTTAAGGTACGACAATACTATCTGTATAGTCAATATGACTTTTAGTTACCATCACCAGCTTGGTTGTCCACCATTCGCCCCGTCAGCTAGCAACGAACGCATGTTTTGACCGTCCAGATCAACGATAAAGATCAGGTGTTTTGGCCCCATATTCGCGGCAAACGCGATCTGTTTGCCATCGGGCGACCATGCGGATTCGGTGACTTCGCCGGAAACGGTGACAACTCGGCGTGCGCCTTGTCCTGTACTATCAGCAGGTATCACGAAGAGGCCGTTTCGCTCGGAATAGGCAAGCTGTTTGCCATCGGGCGACCACGCTGGATTACCGATGATACCACCACTGTGCGCTACACGGTGTTCGTTAGCGCCATCGGTGCCAATCAAATAGAGGTCAGGGCTGCCACCACGATCCGAAGTAAAGGCGATCCAGCGTCCATCGGGCGACCACGCTGGCGCAAATTCTTTTGTTTTGTTGGTGGTCAAGCGGTGCATATCCTGCCCAGTAACGCTCACCGTATAGATCTCAGGGTTGCCATCACGGTCAGAGACAAACGCCAAATTTTTGCCATCTGGTGACCACGTTGGCATCAACTCATTACTGGCATCGTTCGTGATCCGGTGAACATTCTTGCCCTCAGCAGTCATTGCATAGAGATTGGCTTTCCCATCGCGAGTAGACGAAAAAGCAATGTACTGATGATCGGGCGACCATACAGGCGAGTAGTCACCGCCTATACTGTCGCTGACACGGTGCATACTCGTACCATTCGAGTTCACCACAAAAATCCCAATCTTGCCACTGCTGTCACTAGATACCAGCGCAATTTGACCGTTGGAGGCCGGTGAATCTGATGGTGCACCCGTATTGCCGCCGGGGCGCAGTGGTCGATCATTGGCTGGGGGTGCTACTAGCGGCCCGCCCGTGCGGATGATCGGGATACGGCGTGCTGCGCCCGCTGTCGCGGTTAGGCTTAAGCCTGCCAGACCCGCTCGTAGAGTCGCTGGTATGGCGGTGGGTATTGTAGTTGAGAGTTCGGCAACCGACTCAGTAGCAATATCAATACTATGCGTGATTTTCACGGTAGGTTTGAGCGTTGGACTTGGATCGATAGTTGCGGCTAAGGCCACTGGTGCGGAGGTGGAATTTGCAAATGTCGGTGCGCCTGCGGTTCGGGCAGAGGGAGTCGCCGCGTTGCTTTTCAGCGCGAACCCAATCAAGGCAACCAACAATACTGCCGCTACTGCACCGACGATCCAGAGATTATTGGTAGCGGGTCGGGCAGTTAGCGTCGTACCGGATTCAACTAGTTTTTTACCAGAGAGTGCGGTACGGAACGCTACCGTTAGTGCCGTTGCCGACTGGAAACGCTGATCGCGATTTTTGGCAACCGCTTTACTGATAACCTGATCGACAGGTTGCGAGATTTCTGGCGGAAGGTTGCGAATAGGTGGCGGTGCTTCGTAGATATGCTTGTACATGATGCCATACGGAGTCGTTGCGTCGAAAGGGACAGCTCCCGTGAGCATCTCGAACAGCATTACGCCTAGGGCGTAAATATCTGTGCGCGAATCGACGTGATCATCTTGCCATTGTTCAGGCGACATATACAGCGGTGTACCCATAGCAGTTCCGCTCTGAGTGAGCGCGGTATTACTCTGCATCAGTTTGGCGATACCAAAGTCGGTCAGGAAAGCATTGCCACTTCCATCCAACAGCACATTCTGAGGTTTCAAGTCGCGGTGAACGACTCCCTGTTGGTGTGCATAGTCGAGCGCCTGCGCCATCTGGGCGAGTAAGCCACCAGTTATTTTAGGCGCAATTGGCCCCTTGCTAAGTAGATCGCTCAGACTGCCACCCGTCATTAGTTCCATGACAAGGTAGACCAGTCCTTCGTGCTGCCCATAATCGAACACCTTGAGGATGTGTGGATGGCTAAACGAAGCAACCGTCTGGGCTTCGCGTTCAAAGCGGGTTAGAAATTCGCTAGCAGCGGTCAATTCTGGCTTGATCACCTTGATCGCCACATCGCGGTTGACCGAAGTTTGCCGTGCCCGGTAAACCGTTGCCATACCGCCTTTGCCCAACAGCGCCACGATCTCGTACTGCCCCAAACGCTGCCCAATAAGATTGTCTTCGAGACTCATACTTCACTCCTACAATAGGGTGATACTGCCTTACGTATCTTTATAAAGTTTATCGATTTATGCCAATCAGGGTAACACGCTCATTATCAACTTTACCTGTAGAAATTGTAAAATTTGCATGTTTCTATAGAATAGAACGAGATTGTTATGTCAAACTACCTGATAAAACAGCAGAGTGGATCTACCAAGATCGCCCTGCTTGGCCTATCAAGTGATAAGAATATCTATGCGGTTACGGCACGAAGGTTGGCGCGAGTTTGGGGATTGTTTGCGATGTGGATTCGCTTGCCGGAGGCGGCATGGGCGGAATTGCCTCAAGTGGCACTTGGCCTCATTTTTCATCGTCTAAATTATTGACAGCGGGGTATGAAGGTGCTATTATCCCTTCCTCAAATCACATAACGCACACTCTTATCCAGAGCGACTGAGGGACCGGCCCGATGAAGTCGCGGCAACCCCCGAAGCGTCGGGAAGGTGCTAATTCCGGCAGAGAGCACTAGGATTCTGGGAGATGAGAGCAGCGCTTCGGTAGATCGTAGACCGAGTCTGTTCAGAACACCTTGCACGGAATTTATGCCCTTCGCCGGAATTGACGGTGAAGGGTTTTTTGTGTAGGGGCAAGCACCCTATACAAAAGCGCTGGGAGTGTCCAGCGCGTTATGCGGAACTTTTACTTAAATCGTCAGCTTTGAATATCGTTCGTGACCCGCCATCTAAACAAGCGACCAGATCGCAAGGAGCATTCCACTCGTGGCTAGTAACAGCAACATCACCTTTATGCGTTCGCCCAAGTTCTTCTACACATCGGAGTCGGTCACCGAAGGCCACCCGGACAAAATGTGCGATCAGATTTCTGACGCAGTTCTGGATGCACTCGTTGCCAAAGACCCAATGTCCCGCGTCGCCTGCGAATCAGCAACCACAACAGGCTTGATCGCCGTGATCGGTGAGATCACGACGGAAGCCTATGTCGATATTGGCAGCATTGCCCGCGATGTGGTGCGTGACATTGGCTATACACGCGGTAAATACGGGTTTGATGCCGACACTTGCGCCGTGATCGTTTCGATCAAGGAACAGTCGGGCGACATCGCACAAGGCGTGAACAAAGCGCTGGAAAGCCGCGAAATGTCCGACGATGAGATCGATCAAATCGGCGCTGGCGATCAGGGCATGATGATCGGTTTTGCCTGCGACGAAACGCCCGAACTCATGCCCGCGACGATTTCGCTAGCTCACAAGCTAGTTCGGACTCTGGCAGGGGTGCGTAAGGATGGATCGCTGCCGTGGTTGCGTCCCGATGGCAAGAGTCAGGTCACGGTTGAGTACGAGTATGGCAAGCCCAAGCGCGTCGATACGATCTTGATCTCCACACAGCACGCGCCCGAAGTTACCCAAGAACAGATCCGCGAAGCCGTGATCGAATGCGTGATAAAGCCTGTAATCCCGACCAACCTGATTGATAATGACACCAAGATCTACGTGAATCCGACAGGGCGTTTTGTCACGGGTGGGCCACTCGGTGACGCTGGCCTGACGGGTCGCAAGATTATCGTTGACACTTATGGTGGTATCGCACGGCACGGCGGTGGCGCATTCTCTGGCAAAGACGGCACGAAAGTAGATCGTTCAGCGGCTTACATGGCTCGCTATGTGTCCAAGAATATTGTGGCGGCGGGTCTCGCGGAGCGCTTCGAGTTGCAAGTGTCCTACGCTATCGGCGTGGCAAAACCACTATCGCTGGCAATTGAGACCTTTGGTACAGGCAAGGTTAGCGACGATGTGATCGAAGCATTGATCTACAAGCACTTCGATATGCGTCCCGCCGCAATCATCCGCGATCTGGATCTGCGTAAACCGATCTTCCGCCAAACGGCAGCTTACGGTCACTTCGGACGCAATGACCTGAATGTCCGTTGGGAACAGACCGATAAGGCTGACATTCTACGGGATGAAGCAGGGTTGTAAGGTTTAATTCTCCTCATCTCGCCCTCTCTCCACTTCGTACAGAGGGGAGTAAAATAGGTTTGTAAATCCCTCTCTACG
Organism: Chloroflexota bacterium; assembly: GCA_040007395.1. Lineage (GTDB taxonomy): Bacteria > Chloroflexota > Anaerolineae > Aggregatilineales > UBA2796 > DATGFK01. The sequence goes on along the minus strand of JBDTVG010000227.1, from coordinate 17,601 downwards.
TTAGCGGAGAGGGATTTATAGTGTCTATCGGGTAGATTGAATCGGTAAGAGGAATCGGTAAAAATCAGGTGAGAGAGGTGTTCAAAAGCCAGACATTTTCTTTCACGACACGCCCTTTCAGTCCACCCATTACATCCAAACTTATTAAGGGCGATATCTTATAGCTATCTTTATAATGCCGACTTACCTCCTCGTTACTAATAGAAAACGGCGGACCCTGCATCAGCTTCTGGTCGTATTCGTAGGTGATAAGTAGCTGCGGTGCGTTACCCGTAATGTCCGTTACGTGTTTGGAATATCGAATACGCATATTCTCAGATAGGGCTACCAATGCCGCCCGGTCGAAGATTGCATCGATGGAGCCAAGCAGCTTGCGAGTGAGATTAAAGATATCTCCTACAAAGATATCTATATCTGTTGCACTATAGTACTTTACTTCACTAATGTCCGTTATTTCCGGTTCTATTCCAAGTTCTACAAATAATTGCTTAACAGCCAGTTCGCTCAATTCTACCCCGGCAACCCGATAGCCATTAGAAAGCAGCCATGCGATATCAAGCGTTTTTCCGCACAAAGGTACGAACACGCGACTACCTTTCGCTATGGAAAGCTCTTTGAAGTAAGTAACCAGTAGGGGATTAGCTTTACTCTCGTGGAAGGGAATGTCATTGGCTTCCCATCGTTGATGCCAAAATTTTACGTCCATAGGAATTCCTTTTAACGTTGCATTGATCTTTCGATATAGATAATATACAACCTCAAGTTAACTTGAGGTCAAGAAAAAAGTCATAAAAAACATTTTGGACATTGGTGAAGTGTCAAAGCGCTCAGGACTGCCAGTCTCAACGTTGCGTTTTTATGAAGAGAAAGGGATCATTGAATCCATAGGTCGGAATGGTTTACGCAGAATCTTTGACGCTAATGTGCTGGAGCGGTTAGCGTTGATTACATTGGGCCGTAATGCTGGTTTCTCCCTTGAAGAGATTGCCACAATGTTTACACCCAATGCCCCCAAAATAGAGAGAGAACAGCTTTTAATTAAGGCAGATCAATTAGACAGGACAATCAAACAACTCATTGCCATGCGCGACGGACTGCGCCATGCGGCGGAGTGCCCCGCGCCAAGTCATTTCGAGTGCCCCAAGTTTCAGCGGCTACTCCGTGTTGCCGTTAAAAACCAACATAGAAAGAAGAAGAATCTGATAGCAAAGTCTAAATAGGTTTAGGGTGAGGAAAGCGATTTTGCCCACATTTCCAGCCAATTCGTGACTGTTTCTACTAGCTGCTTGCGCTGTTGCGTGAAGGTATGATCCGCGCCTTCGATAGAACAAAATTCGGCGCGTTTACCGCTGGCTTCGTGCAGAGCCGTACCCATCCAATACGGCACGATCTCATCCTCAGTCCCATGCACGATCAGAGTCGGTTGTGTCAATTTTCCGACAATCGCGATGGAGTTTTCCTCGCCACCAAGTCTCATCCACTGTTGATTGATCTTGGCAACGGTCGCATTGTGCAGAAAGGGCAGCGTGCTAGTGAGAGCTTCTTGGCTGAACATCAATTCGTCGAAGTCGGCAATGCCTGACAGTGAGACTACCGCACCAACACGCGAATCGCGGTGAGCAGCGATCAATGCTGCGCGGCTGCCCAGACTGTAGCCTACCAGCGCGATCCGCGTTGGATCGACTTGCCACGCCGCAGGGCTATCAATCAGGTAATTGATAGCTGCCAATGTATCATCGGGCTGTGTAGTGATGTCATAGTCGCCGCCGCTGCCCCATGTGCCACGAAAGCTGAATAACAGGCTATGCCAGCCCATTTCCCGCAGCCGATAAGCGATGTCAACATTCTTTTCACTGCCGGGAATACCATGCAAAAGCACTGCCGTTGGGCGTGCGCCATCGCCCACTGCCGGATACAAAACGCCAATTAGTTCGCTGTTGTCACTATTATCACTGTTGTCGCCACTGGTAAAGTGTACGCTCTCGACTCCGCCCGGATAGGTCATAAAAATTGCTCACCGTTCATGGTGTATATTTGTTGCCAAGGGCCATCGTGTAATAGCTGAGTATAACATCGTGTGGGGCGGCTTGAGCGGCGTTGGCAGAGCTAAACACCGCAATATAATAATCGGCAGTATTATCGTTGCCCATTCCGGTAAAAGATAGGGTATTCCCATTGCAGCTAAATGGGTGTGCAATCAAGTCGCCTGCCTCAGTTAGGCGATAAAGAAAAGCATTGCGGCAGTATTGCGCTAGGTTAACTTTAGTGTCGAAAAACACCGTCGCCGTGTTATTGATGTGCAAATCCGCCACGACAACACCATTGCTGGGAATGCGCCATCCATAGACAAGTTTGAACGAGGCCGCACTATGATTACTCGTCACGATGCTACGCACAGGGACAGGGGTCGGGGTTACTGAGCCTTGCGCCTGAATAGAACTGTAGTTGCTCATCAGGCCAACCATGCAAGCTAACAATGCCAATCCAGTTACCATAGATACTAGCCGAAATCGAAGCCACATAACAAATTCCTTCCGATTTTACCAAGTACAACTGCTGTATTTAGTACACTTGGGAAATCCATAGAGTATTGCAATTGCATTGTCAGATTATATGGCAATTATGGAAAACTTGTGAACTATCAATATAGTGAATTGTGCAGTCGGCAAGGTCAACTGATGGCTATCAGTCCAGTTCTACTATTCAGCCGTCATTATCTTTTAGGATGACGAGCGCCTGTTCAGCCATTTTTCTTGTGTCGCTATCTTCATCTTTGGCTAACACCGCTTCCAGCATAGGAATCGCTCTGAGATCGCCCAATTTACCAAGAATGGCCGCCGCATTCGCCCTTGCATTTTCATCATCAGACTTCAATAAACTAAACAGGTTATGCAAGCCAGCATCCTTTACCTCAGGATCGGAGAATCGGTAAAGCACCTCAGAAATTGCGATTTGCTCGTTCCAATCTCTTTTGTAGTGAACCAGCATTCGCAGGAGTTGTTGGGCGATTTCGTCATGATCCACGCCAATTTCCCGCAAAACACGCAAGGCGGTAAGTTTGCCGGGATTGTACACTTTCCTAGAATCGGCAATTTTGGCGACTACTGCGAGGGCAGTGGGATTAGGGAAATTGCGAAGTTCCCAAAGCATCGCTTTCCACACCGCCTCGTCGGGTTCAATCTGAATAGCTTCAATCAGCGGTTCTAGCACGCGGATGTCTCGACTTGCGCCTAGATGTTCTGCCGCTTCCCGGCGCACTTTGGTGCTAAAGTGATTGAGCCGATCTATCTGTTTTTCCAATGGCCCCCATGTATCCATCAATTTCTTCAAGCTCAACAGCAGCTTTGCATAGGCATCTTTACGACGATCCGCCACAAAATCAATCGCTTGAGCATGTTCAAGGTTCCAATGTTTGAGGACAGTCTCGGTATCAAGACGCTGCATGATCAGCGGAATACAGGCTTTACCCTTCTCAATGGCATAGGCCACTTCCTCTCGAATTACCTCAGATTGCAGTGATTCTTCAGTGACAATCAATAACATGACCAACGAACTTTCAATCCCGTTGTAAATAGATTGCCGCCATGCTTCGCCACCAATAATGTCTGAGCGGTCTATCCACGAAGAGTAGCCATCCCGTTCAAGGTCTTCCATCAGGAAATCTGCATAAACCGGATGTTTTCTGGAATAGCTGATAAACAGTTGCGCCATAGACGAGTCGCTCTCCTACTACAGATGATGCCATTTTACTACTTTAATTCGAGCTATTGAGGAAAAGCTAAGAAAAAATTGGCAAACAAACAGCTGATAACGTTATCCCTTAAAGGCAATGCTTAACCCTTTGCCAACTGGCACAATCATATGATCAAAATCTGGAAATGCCTGTACCGCCGCCAGATACGTCGCGATTTGGTCAGGGTGCGAAAGCACATTATCAGCGATCAGTAATGCACCCGGCCTAAGCTTCGGCAGAAGTAATTGTAATTGAGTGGAAGCGCTGAGTCGATCCGCATCGAAAAACACAAAGTCAAATGGGCCGGGAAGCGTAGAAACAACCTCGGTTGCATCCCCGCTATCAAATCCACCCCATCGCGCAGCCCTGCACGCTTTAGGTTGGCATCTGCCATAGACTGTTTTTCCGGCAGGCGATCAATACTGACGACGCACCCACCTGTGATTTGGGCGGCCCACGCCAGCCAGATCGTGCTATAACCGTTTGACGTACCGATTTCTAGAAGATTCCGCCACTGGCTGCTGCGGAAGGGCTTGATCACCCAACAGGAGTATGATGAGATGCGCCAACGGATTCTGGATGAAAGCGTGTAGGGGTACGGTTCAGCCGCAGCGCGTCCATTCAAGTGTTTCCCAGTCATTGCCTTCCCATTGGCTGAGATAAAAGTCCCGCAGTAATGCCCCCTCTGGATTGAGTATTTCCAAGCGATGACTAGCTCCCCCATTGATGACCTTTACAATAGCAAACTGTGAACTATCTGGCGACCAGATTGCCTGAGAGTCAAATATACCGGGTCGCAACCGTTGCGCCGACCTATCCACTTGACCGATAAACAGCCCGTCAACGGCAAAGATCATTGCAGTGATGACTTTACCATTGGGTGACAAGTTAGCTTGAAATCCGGGATTTGGCATTGGCGTTTCAAGGATTTGATGAACAATTCCAGTATCGGCATCCGCCATTACAATCTGCTGTTTGTTTCCGTTCCAGACATCGTATAGCAGCCATTTGCTGCCACCAATCCATTGCCAAGTCTCAACATCACCGTTAGGGATAACCTCTTGCTTTCCAGAACCATCAGCATTGACCCATATTAGACCTGGGATGGGTTTAAGGTTTTTGCCATATCGATAGATGACCAACCGCTTCCCGTCTGGCGATCTGCGCCAAAACATATCATCAACATTTTCAACGATCAACGTTGATTTCCGACTGCGAAGGTTAAATATTTCCAGCTTCAAAGTTTGGGACAGTTTGTCATAAAGTGGCAATACAATATCGTCCCGTATCCCCCAATCGTCGAGGATACGAGAAACCATAGGGCTAACGATTCCGCTTCGCACCGTTTCGTAGCGCTTCTCATTGACATGCAGGAAAATCAGATCGGTGCTTTGTTCCTCACCTTCATGGGCTTTTAGGAGATATAGCTCCTGTCCATCAGCAGACCAACCACCCAAACTATAGCCCGGTTCCGGTGGCAGTAGTGCGGAGCCATCAATACCGAACACACCTTGAAAAGGTGATAAGAAGTCATTATTAGAAATTCGGACAGCAACATATTGCCCGTCAGATGACCACACCAAATGTACTCCACCTTCAGATACTGGTAATGTAAATATATGTTCAATTCCCTTATCGGGATTAATCAGCAATAACTTATTTTCAGTTGCATTGCCGTGAGCTAACGCCGCAAAATTGTGTCCTTGCGGCGACCAGTGAGCGATTTCGCCCATAGGTACAGCATCGGATGGTTTTAGAAAGGCAATACCATCAATCACATACTGTTTCGCGGGGTCGTTAACCGACAAGAATAGATATTTTCGCCAGCCAGATCCGACAAGCTCGATCCCAAAATAAGTATTATCCGCTGACCAGCCAAAGGAGTTTCTCCATTCCACATAGCTACCGGGCTTGATCAATGTCGATAACACCGCAGTCCGCTTCAGCCCACTACCATCCACGTTAACGGTTAAGAAACTGGGTTGATAACTACCATCCTCGGCACCCCCCAAATACCCAGCTATTATCTGTCTGCTATCGGTAGTCCACATCGCAAAACGGTATTCCTCAGTATTTTGAAAAGGAATGACCCTTTCCTGATGACTACTATTGGAATAGATAATTAGACGGCGAGTGCTTCTATCTGCTGCTTCCTGATAATAAACCGTATAGTGCTGATCAGGAGAAAGCGTCAGCGCTGTATTAGGTCGAGGATCTTTGATGCTGCCGCCAAGCACCGTATCGAAAATGAAGTGTTCTGCTCCAGTGTTATCATTAATTGCGGTTTGTACGCAGGTATAGCCACTGACTAATGAGTGCGCTCCAAATACAACCACACTCAGCAATATTGTTATTGTGAGCAGCAATCCAATAACAAGACGTATAAATCGCATAGCCACCTGCGTAAGAATTGAAGCTCAAAACCGATCTATACAGTATAGGGTGAGGTCAGCTTGGAATGCTTGTAAAGTATGGAAATAGGTGGCTGAACGGTTGCTTTGTTAAGTACCGCGCCCGTACCTTCACAATTAGACTTAGGCTGACCGCCCACCTCAATTAGTCACCCCCTCGAAGTCCTTCTCTGTTGTTTTCTGTGGTGCACCAATGGAAGAGGTACCAGCTAATGGCGAGTTTGCATTGAGGATTTTCCAAGTCTCTCCATAGCGCAGAAGCGTAAACCCCATGAAATAGTAATTCCCGTCGAATAGAAACAAAGCTACACGTTCGGTGTATTCGTCCGCTCCATAGACACGCGCTATCTTAGTTACGTTATCCGTATATTTGGTACTGCTCATAATCGTCTTGTTAGGCAGAGCAAATTTTTTGACCTCTAATTGAGCAAGCTTGGTAGGATCGACATCTTTTATGAACTTCGCCGTTCTGTCAGGATCTATGATGATAACGTTGCCATCAGCTATTTTTTCGCTGGAAAGCAAACTAAACACAAAAATCTTGACTTGGCCAAGAATTTGCGATGTCAATTGTGCCTTGTTCATCTCCACATAAAATGGATAGTTAGACGGGGCGGGGGATTGATAAGGGATGAAGGCTTTTAATCTATCAGTATAAAGATCGAACTTGAAATTTTCGCTCACCTCATTGATCGCACAGGCCTGCAAAATTTTACCGACATCGCCTTGGGTCACCCCCTGCATATAGAGAGTAATTGCTTCTTCTGGGGTTTTGAATGACACATTACCAGTTTGGTTTTGAGCAGTTGCGATGTCGCTTGCCTTTAAGCAAACTAGTGCCGTCAATGCGATACACATAATGAAGAGAAAAATACGTTTTTTTTGCATGACTTTGCCCTCTCATGTTGTTGTTACCTAGCAAGACTCTAAGCTGTCTTGTGCTCATTATAGAGGATTCTTGAACACAGATGATTTTTGGAGATATTGTTAGGAAGATATGCTCTAGCCGCAAAGGCATTGAACAGATTAAAGGCAAGTCATTAGCGTCTCCCATTGCTAAAGCTGCCTGAGTAAGAAGTGCAGCACAAAACCGATCTATATAGTATTAGGGCGAAGCTAGTTGTAATCGCTGATAGAGTAGGCGAATAGGTGGCTGAATGGCTGCTTTGTTAAGCGTATTACCTTATACCTTAATAATTCGGCTCTATTCGGCAGGGCTAGCTTCTGCTATAATCGTTAAGATTTTCACACGGCTGAAAGCCGGACACTCTGGTAGATAGTAAGGGGACTAGTGCGTGACTGAAGTAAGAAACGATATCCGAAATATTGCCATTATTGCCCACGTTGACCATGGCAAAACCACACTGGTCGATGGAATGCTCAAGCAGGCCAAAGTGTTCCGCAACGCTGAGACGGCTGGTGAACGTATCTTGGACTCGAATGATATTGAGCGCGAACGTGGCATTACCATTCTCGCCAAGAACACCGCGGTCACTTGGCACGATATTAAAATTAACATTGTCGATACGCCGGGACACGCCGACTTTGGCGGCGAGGTCGAGCGTGTCTTGAACATGGTAGATGGGGCGCTGCTGCTTATTGATGCGGTGGAAGGTCCGATGCCACAAACTCGCTTCGTGCTGCGGAAAGCACTCGGTATGGGGCTGCGCGTGATCGTCGTGGTCAACAAGCTAGATCGTCCTAATGCGCGGCCTGTTGAGGCGCTCAACGAAACCTTTGACTTGTTCGTTGAACTTGGCGCAAACGATGAACAAGCCGAATTCCCGGTGGTGTATACGATTGGCGCGATTGGTCACGCAGGCTATACAGCGGAAACCTTAGAAGACGATCTGACTCCGCTGTTTGAGACGATCTTGAAGGAAATTCCTGCACCGCCAATTGAGGCCGATGCCCCGGCGCGGCTGCTGGTTACGACGCTCGAATATGACGACTACAAAGGACAGATCGGGATCGGGCGGCTGCGTTCTGGCACACTACGTAAAGGCATGAGTGTACTGCGGATTACACCACAGGGTGAAGTCACTCCCGGCAAGATCCAACACCTGTTCACTTATCATAACCTGAGCCGTCAAGAGATCGATGAAGTACACGCAGGCGACATTGTAGCCTTGAGTGGCTTTGAGACGGTAGGCATCAGTGACACGATTGCCGACCCCGCCAACCCGACTCCGCTACCCGCCATCACTGTCGAGGAGCCAACGGTACGGATGACCTTTGGGGTCAACACGTCGCCGTTTTCTGGACGTGAAGGCAAGACGGGTTGGGGAACCTCGCGCCGGATTCGCCAGCGCTTGTACGACGAAATCCGCAGTAATGTCGCGCTACGTGTCATAGACACCGATCAGGCCGATCAGTTTGTGGTTAGCGGACGCGGTGAACTCCATTTGGGTATTCTGATCGAAAACATGCGCCGTGAAGGCTATGAATTTCAGGTCAGCAAACCGGAAGTGATCTATAAGCAAGATCCCGACACGAACGAACTGCTTGAGCCGATGGAAGAAGTCCATATCGAAGTTGCCGATGGCATGACGGGTACAGTGGTTGAACTGCTGGGCAACCGTCGCGGGCAAATGGTCGATATGCGGAGCGATGGTGGCACGACTTATATCAAATACATCGTCCCAACTCGTGGATTGCTTGGCTTCCGCGCCCAGTTTATGACCGCCACCAGCGGCATGGGTCAGATCAATAGTCTGTTCCATAGCTACGCGCCGATGTTGGGGTCAATCCCCGGTCGTCAAAATGGCAGTCTTGTCGCGTGGGAAACGGGGGTCGCGACTTCCTATGGACTGGATAACGCACAGTTACGCGGTTCCTTGTTCATTGGCCCGCAAACCGAAGTCTACGAAGGCATGGTCGTTGGTGAGCAGCCGCGTCCCGAAGACCTTGCGGTGAATGTGGCGAAGGCCAAACACGTCACCAATATGCGGAAGAGTTTTGCTGAAGAAGGCATTCGGCTCACCCCGCCGCGTCTCATGAGCCTCGATAACTGCATTGAATTTTTGGCAGAGGACGAACTACTTGAAGTCACGCCGCAAAGTCTGCGTATCCGTAAGCGGGTTCTCAACAACGAGGATCGTCAGAAGGAACAGAAGCGGCGCGAAAAACTAGCTGTGAGCTAATCGCAGCCGTTCAGTACCGCAGCACAACAATTCGCATCGCCCCATCCGAAAAGATGGGGCGGTGTTTTTACAAACCGGAGACTCTCTTAAAGCACAGCGGCCTGACGCACTTCTTCTTCTTCCAGCGAACGCCCCAGAAACTTGCCTATCGAAGTTCCGATACTGAAATTTTTCATATAACCGAGATTTTCCGGCGTAAAAGCTTTCGGCGCGATGCCAAATTTGCTGATTAGCGCGTTATCAGCAACCACGTTTGGCACTGCCAGCAGATCAAGTAAGGTGGTTGAGGCGGGGGGATTGGGCAGTACCGCTTGCATAATTGACACAACGGGTCGCAGTACTGGCACAGGAACCTTGATCAGCAGCCGGCCTGTGCCAAGTGCCTTCAAAACCCGCTTGACGATCTCCTCGTAGGTCAAGACTTCTGGCCCGCCGAGCATATATTCCTCACCATAAGTCGAAACATCGTCCATGCTGCGGACTATCGCTTCGACCACATCGCCCACGTACACAGGTTGGAAAGTCGCCTTGCCATCGCCCACAATCGGAAAGACAATGGGTGTAAGTTTGATCAACCGCGCCTGCACATTAGCAAATTCGTCCTGCGGCCCCCAGATCACCGAGGGGCGCACGGCAGTCCAGTTCAACCCCGACTTGGCAACATATTCTTGCGCGATCCCTTTGCTACGCAGGAAGCGGTAAGGAGTTGTTGCGCTGGCTCCGTTTTGGCTCATATTGATAAAGCGCTTGATCCCGGCAGCTTTGGCAGCGTCTACGACGTTAATCGTTCCCTGCGTATTGATCGCTTCGTAGGTGCGATTACCTTTCTCGATGGCAATCGCCACGAGATGAATCACTGTATCGACCCCCTTCAACCATTCGGTGAAGGTTTCGGGTTTGGTGACATCGCCCTTGACAATATCGACCTTCGATTGAACATCTTTAAGGCGGGTTAGGGCTTTGTCGGGGTTGCCGACCAGCGCCCGCACGGGCTTGCCAAGCTGCACCAATCGCCGCACAAGATTATTCCCCACATAACCGGACGCACCGGTAACAAGAATCATATTACCCTCCAGACATTCCGAGTCATTAAAAACAGAGATTAATCTGTATGTACTATCGTAAGGAAATGTCTAAGGTTTGCCAAGTGTAGATACAGTGGCCTACGTCTTTAGTCTGAAAGCAAATCCTTAAATTTCAGATAGCCTCGTGTAGCAAAACGATTGATGAACCCCTTAGCATTTTGTTTTATCTCTAGAGAGTCGCCATGTAAAACACTTTGGAGAACAGCACTTATATCTTCGTAGCAAACTTCTATGATCCAACCATTTGTGTTTTCTCAAGGATCAGAATATGGCAATCGAGACATAACCCTGAATGTGATCCAACGAGTTCTCGGAGACACTTTATTTACCTGATGATCCATATCTACTTTGCCAGCAATTTGGAGGACTCTTTTAAGTTGAGACAATGACCAATCTGCATCAAATTTCTTTGAGCCGATAGGTGTCATACATTTCAACCCATGCACTGTGAATCGTTTTGCGTACACCGTCGGGGATACTTTTTAGAAAGGCTTCAAGGGTGCTTTTTTGTCGGTCAGGCAAGACTCCCAGTACGACAACTTGCCTGTTGGCTAAGGTGTCCACTAATTATTGCCACAAAATCTCGATAGCCCCTTTTTAAGGCAATTTCATCAATCTGCCTTCAGTCTTTTTAGCTTTTAACCGCTTAGAATTCTCATCAGATGGATCAGAATAAAACAGCAGAGGCTAACCGTATCGTCAACTTATCGCTCGCCTATGACTCAGTTACGCTATTTCAATATTAAGATTATAAAGTATTCTTGGTTCAATAATTATAAAATCAATCGATATATTTAAAATATTGATAACTATATTGACATTCTATAAAATATATTTAAAATATTTTAATAGGACAAATTTTTCTATAGGGAAAGGTATGTTCATGCATCCTGTTTTGGGCATCTGTCCAGTATGCGGTGAAGCCCTAACCATTACTCGACTACACTGTCGGGCGTGCGACACCACGATTGACGGACACTTTTATACGGGTCGCCTGTCGCAGCTAAGTTTAGATCAATTGCAGTTTGTAGAGACGTTTTTAGAGTGCGAGGGCAAAATTAAAGCCGTCGAGGAGAAATTGGGGGTTTCGTATCCCACCGTGCGAAGCCGTTTGCGTGAAGTAACGACGGCACTTGGCTTCGAGATTTCCGCTCCTGATGATGGTAGCTTGCCTTCTGAAGAGGAGCGCAAGCAAGTGCTCGACGAACTGGCAGCAGGGAACATTTCATCCGATGAAGCGATCACACTGCTGCGTGGCGAAAGATAATAGAGGAAGGGACTAGCATGGTCAACGAGGCTTTAGTGGTAGATGTCCAACCGAACGTTGAAATTACTATCGATCAGGTCGGCGGCGATCTGGTCATAGAAGGCAAATCAGAAGCAGTCATCCGTGCCAAAGGCGACAAACCGCACATACACGTTGAAGGGGATGGTCGTCGGGCATTGGTTTCTTGTGGTGGCGATTGCACCTTAACTGTCCCCGCTGATGCAACCTTTGTAATCGAAAATGTCGGCGCTGACGCTATGATTACTTGCATCAATGGCGCAATTAATGTAGGTCGTGTGGGCGCAGATCTGGTTTTGCGCGATGTGGGCAGGGTTAGCATCAATCAGGTTGGCGCAGAACTAACCGTCAAGCGGGCTGCTGGCTCTGTCGAAATTATTACGGTGGGAGCCGATGCGGATTTTACTGATCTGTCCGATGGACTGACCGTAGAGACTATCGGCGGTGCGGCGTGTCTGCGAGATATTGTTGGTATCTGTACCATTGAAAATATCGGCGGCGATCTTGTATCTGCTGTGGATTTTGCCCCGGATACGACCTACCGTTTCGGCGTTGGGGCAAATGTCTTGTGTAGGATCGACGCAAATTCTGATGTACGATTTATTGTGCCAAGCCCCCCAGCAACCGCAATTGAGATCCCTGATGTGGAGATCGAAAGCGACGGCATCCATGATACAATTATACTAGGCAACGGCACGGCGTTGGTCGAATTTACCGCAATTGGCGGTGATCTCCGGCTGGCGAATTCAAGTGGCGCGAATGATCCGATTGATTCGCTACCCCCTTTGCCTTCGCTAGCACCGCAGCCACCATTGCCGCCACGATCACCCCGCCCACCGAGATTTGGCCCGGCGTTTGATGAGGAGTTGGATGAGATCGTGAACGCCCGTATTTCTGAACAAATCGCGGCGGTGCAAGATCGGCTGAACCGCAATGCAGAGCAATTACAGCGCAAAGCTGAACATATGAAAGATAAGGCGCTCTCCAAACGCATTACGGGGGAATTCAAATGGCCTGCCAAAGACAAGCGTCGCACGGCGCAGTTTCAGCCACCTTGGGCCGACGATAGCCAATTGAATGCCCCTTCCGAGCCAGTATCCGATCAGGAACGCATCATTATTTTACGGATGGTTGAAAACAAACAGATCACCGTTGAGGAAGCAGAACGCCTGTTAGCTGCCCTTGATGGCAATCAGTAGGATCATCCGGCAGGAGCCTCGATATGGCGACAGTGTTAGCAAGTAATTCAACCTTTGACGGAATGCGCCCGGTTAACTTGCGGACGGATCTGGCTGGCATTGCTGATCTGATCGAGGTGTGTTTCGGTGCGACAATGGACGAGTCGGGACGTGCCGGGGTTCGTGAAATGCGGATGGTTAGTCAATCCGATTCGCTTTCGCTGCTGTACAACGGCATGGATCGACTCATGGGTGGGTTGGATTTAGGCTTCGTCTGGGTCGAAAAAGGCATTGTCATCGGCAATGTAAGTCTTTCTCCAGCGAACTACCCGCGCTCAATGGGCATAGGCTACCTGATCGCTAATGTTGCGGTCCATCCCAATCATCGCCATCATGGGATTGCCCAAGCGCTGATGCTCGCAGCGCTTGACTTGATCCGCCAACGGCATGGGACATTTGCCATTTTGCAGGTCGATGCCAGCAACGAAATCGCCCAGCACTTGTACAATCGTTTGGCGTTTCGGCAGGAACGTACCTTTACCCGTTGGATACGCTCCGCACATCTGCGACCCGCGACTCGCTTGCCAGAAATGCCGTTTATGACATTGAGCGAAGCACGCGAGTGGCCTGTGGAGTTAAAACTGGCAGAACTGGTTCGGCCTAATTCGGCGGGCGGACTCGGCTGGTTACGTCCAACGCATCCCGACAATTTCCGAGGATCGATCTGGCAAACCTTCGTGGATTGGATGACGGCACGTGGCGAGGAACACTGGATCGTGCGTGGCGAAGATGGCACTTCTATTCAGGCAGTGTTACGGGTCAGGATGAGCTTTGGCGGCAGCGACAAGCTCGAACTGCTCGTCCACCCTTCTCAGCAGGGTAAACTTGAAGAACCCCTGCTTAATGCTGTGCTGCGCCGTCTCGAAGGTCGCCACCGTTCAGTGATCATGGAGCATCCCGCCGACGATCCATATGCGACTCGTGTACTGGAATATTATGGTTTTGAGCCACGCTTTACTTTGATCCACATGCGCAAAGAACTTTAAAGGAACAGTCATCGATGGCAACTTCTGGAGAGCGGCTGAAAATTCTCGGTATGGTCAGTGAAGGCAAGATCAGTGCCGAAGAGGGGGTACGTCTCTTGCAGGCGTTGCAGTCGAGCGGCAAGAAAGCGGGCAATGGGCGTGATCCGCGCTGGCTGCATATCCGTGTGACTGACCTTAAAACGGGTCAGACCAAAGTGAATGTGAATATCCCCATGAGTCTGGTCAATGTCGGGATCAAGATGGGCGCACGGTTCGCGCCGACCAGTGTAGACTTCGACTATACTGAGGTGATGCACGCGATCAGAGCAGGGACAACGGGCAAGATCGTGGACATCGAAGACCAGACCGAAGGCGAACGAGTTGAGATTTGGAGCGAGTAATATCCTGACAGCAGGTTTTTGGGAATTAATGTTTGCGAAGTATTGAGAAACCGACAGTAATTCAATAGTTATTAAAAATTGGTATGGTACTGTATATAGAAATTGGCTAGTGTAATTTATAATGGGTCTATAATGAGAAAATCCCATTTATTACAGTAGGTATGGCACATGAAAGTACCTGAGACCGTCTTCGTAAACAGAGCCACCGTTTTTGTCGTCGAGGATGATTACAACCTCGTACATGGTATTCGCGATATTCTGGAACTGCACAACTATCAAGTGCTTACCGCGATGAATGGTATCGAAGGACTTCAAGTGCTGCGGACTTGCGAGACCTTGCCCGATATTATTGTTTCCGACATTATGATGCCGGGAATGAATGGTTATGAGTTTCTGGAAGAAGTTCGCAAGGATATGCGCTGGGCAGCAATCCCCTTTATTTTTCTGACTGCCAGAGGCGAAAAAGCCGATGTCCGTGCCGGAAAATCAATGGGTGTTGACGACTATATGGTCAAGCCGTTCAATGCCGAGGATCTCCTGATCGTGATCGATGCCCGTTTGAAGCGTCGTAAAGAGTTGGACAAGATTCACAGTACCGAGATCGGGACTGTGAAACAAAATATTCTTACTATCCTCAACCATGAATTTCGCACACCGTTAACGTATCTTGTCGCATATGCTGATATGCTCAATCAGGATACGCAGGCGTTGAGTTTTGATGAGCTTAACATCTTCTTGCACGCCATTAATGTGGGTGCGGAACGGATGCGCCGTCTTATCGAGAATTTTATCTTGCTGGTGGAACTTGAAACCGGTGAGGGTAAAAAGAACTTTGATCAACGCAAAAAGCTATTAGATGATCCAAAGGCATTGGTTAATGCGTTGAACTCAATCGCGGAGAAAGCGCAAGGGTTAGCCGAGGTAAAGCACATTACTTTGCGAATTGAGCCACTTTCGGAGCCATTGCCAGAGGTTATTGCCGATATTGAATATTTGAAGATTGCCCTTTACCGGCTGGTCGATAACAGTATAAAGTTCACGACTCTACCCAATACTGTGATTAAGCTAAGTGTTTATACGAGCGATAGCGGGGAGCTGTGTTTCTCAGTGCTTGATCAAGGACGCGGTATCCCAGCGAATGAGCTACAGGCCATTTTTGAGATGTTCTATCAGGTGGATCGATCTACCTTTGAAGATCAAGGTGCTGGGGCTGGTTTGTCAATTGTCAAGAAGATCGCCCAGTTGCATAAAGGGCATGTCTCGGTACAGAGCGAAGTGGGACAGGGAAGCTGCTTTACCCTGCGTCTGCCGCCAAGTGATCATTAAGCAATGTCCCGTCAGGCATAATTCAGAGGATGGCTGCCCCAGTGAGGGCAGATTTGCCTATATTTTTCCTAAAATGTCAGGAACCCGTAGCCTATCCGTCGGGTTAATAGGGGGTTCTATGCGTATTTCCGCTTGCTAAGTAGGCGCTCTCAGGATAGTCTATGCTGATGGATACTATAGTGAAACACTGGTAGTCGATAAGTGTCCCACTGGTAACATATTTCATTGGAAGACTGTGGAGAGAAGATATTAGATGCGGAAAACGACAATCGCCCTACTGGTTCTTACCTTGTTAATGATATCTGCTGCGGGAGTAGCGACCATAACCACAAGCGCCGCACAGGCCACACCTGTAGTGACGGTTATTGCCCCTAACCCGGCTATCCCTGAAACGTGGACAACAACCCGTATAGCACAGCAGGATTTTCAACGCGGTTATATGTTCTGGATTTCGACGAGCGAATCAATTTGGGTGTTGACCAAGAAAAACCCGACGGATAACTTCGGTGAATGGAAAGTCTATAAGGATACTTTTGTAGACGGCGACCCGGAGATTGACCCAGCGATTGTGCCGCCAGACACAACCTCGATCCAGCCTCGTCGCGGGTTCGGCAAGATTTGGCGCGATCGGACTACTGGGATCGCCGAAGCGCTTGGCTGGGGTACTACCCCCGAATTCGAGCTTTTAACCCCAATTTCTTATCTGTCAGGGATAAACGGTGGGCCGGGTCGCTATCTGATCATTACGTTGGGCAAGGAAGTCTTCTCGCTCTCGGAGAGCACGCCGGGACAGACGGGCGGAACTTGGACATTGGTGGGCAGGATGATACCCAGCAATGAATTCCCGACAGCCACTGCCCAAGCGACGATGGCAGCTACACCCTGACCGTTGGTTTAGTCACTCACCTTACGCAGAAGGTGAGTTAGTCAGCGATAAAGCAAGCTAAGCGTCATAACTTTCACCCCATCCCTAAACTGAGGGGTGGGGTATTTTTTAGCATAGTAATGAGAGCTAGTAATTAAAATGAACGATCTGTTTATCGAATGTGAAAACCTTGTCAAGATCTACAAGGTCGCAGATCTAGAAGTCGTGGCACTGCAAGGATTGGATTTGCAGATCGCTGCGGGGGAAATGATGGGGTTGGTCGGGCCATCGGGGTCGGGCAAATCGACATTAATGAATATTCTCGGCGGGCTAGATACACCAACAGCCGGACGGGTGAGCGTAGGCGACTATAATTTGCTGGAAATGAACCGCCGCGAACAGATCATCTATCGGCGGCGCGAAGTGGGCTTTGTTTGGCAGCAAACGGCACGTAATCTGCTGAACTACCTGACAGCACAGGAAAACGTTGAACTACCGATGGCGCTCAACGGCATTTCGCAGCGTGACAGAAACAATCGTGCTCGTGAATTGTTGGATCGGGTGGGGTTGGCGCATCGTCTCGACCATCGCCCGGACAGGCTTTCGGGTGGTGAACAGCAGCGTGTCGCTATCGCTGTAGGCATGGCGAATCGTCCGCGCCTACTACTCGCTGATGAACCTACTGGTGAGGTAGACAGCGAGGCCGCCGATCAGATTTTCCAAGTGATGCACGATCTGAGCCGCGAACTAGGAGTAACGATCATCGTTGTCACGCACGATATAAACGTCTCGACTCGCGTGGATCGCGTGGTAGGGATGCGCGATGGGCGGACTAGTATTGAGATTGTGCATAAGCGCGATGCTTCTGGGCAAACTCTCAGCGAAGACGAATACGTGATCTTGGATCGCGCCGGACGGTTGCAACTGCCGCAGTCATATATCGACGAATTGGGGATGGAAGAGCGCACCCGTGTACGGTTACTCTCGGATCATATTGGAGTGTGGCCCGACGAAAACTAGGGGGAAGTAGGCAAGAAAAAGCATCTGTGGAGATGCTTTTGAAAACTAGCCAACTATAAAGGGACAGGAGGAGATCAGGGAAAGTGAGGGGAAGAGAGAGAGAAGGGAAACTTGGCGACGACCTACGCT
>JBDTVG010000226.1:0-34753 GCA_040007395.1 Chloroflexota bacterium | reverse complement strand
CCTTCACGCTACCTTCAGTTTACCCCCTTTTGCACTTTGCCTTAACATGAGCCGAGATCTTCAGATGAGCGATGCAGAATTTATGGGCCTGATCAAAAGTGGCAAGATACAGGCCCGCAAAGTAGACGGTCAGTTTCGGGTCGAGCGCGGTATCCTTGATTTGTTCTCAGGCAAAAAATCGCTGTAGTCAAGAAGTAACGTCTATCCTAACTACTGTGGGAGATTTTGCCAGTATAACGCTGCAATATAGATTTGCAGTCCTACGCGCTGTGCAGCTTGACGTATTTCTGGCTCAGTGTCTTTGGCGAACACCCAACCGAGTGGGCCAAGTGCAGCAGGATTATTGAAGTCTGCTAGCTGCCGAACTGCCGATAATCTCGTTGGAGCTTCCGAAGCAGTTAGTTTCTTGAGCCAAATTTTAATACCTGTGTCGGCAGGTCTTGGGGGTAGGAGCGGACGCTTACGCCCTTTGTTCTCCTGAGCCATTGCCCATTGCACCATTTTTAGTCCCGCCAGTTCACCCCTATTCCCGGCAGATGGTGAACTATGATGAAGCCAGAGAAGATTACCGCCCGTGGCAGCAAGACTAAGCGCACCAATGAGGGCTGTTTTACCAAGCGCACCAGCCACGCTTGAGTCGGGATTATGAGCGCGAAGGCGTGCCTGTGCCATTTCCTCTTCGAGTTTGTGCATTTTCTCTAAATCTTGAGTGGAATCTTTATCAGACGGATCAAGCGGATAAGCGGTTTGCAAAGCAAGCGTTGTGCTATAACCTTGCTGTCTTGCTGCATCGATTTGCTCTACAGCCCATGCTATGATCTCTTTTACTTCTGGAACTTGCTCGGTCTGCGACATCTGGGCCAGCACATCAAGCGCCTCAGTTTCCAGCACCATTACAAGCGCGTACAATGTTTCAAGGCGTGTCTGAGTATCCGAATGTTGAAGTTGATCTTCGAGAAGTTTGAGCATTGTCTCCCCCTGACACTATGTAGAGAATTGCGCTGCTCAAGCCTGAGCAACGATAAGCGTGTCCTACGCGATCTCGATCTCTGCCAGCGACGATACCCAATGATAGTTATGTTCAACGTGCAGCCGATCAAAGCGCTTCATGCGATCCACGATCCAGCAGTTGATGTTACATTCGTCGGCAAATGCCCCATCCGACCAAGGATCATCTCCGACGATGGCGACAGGTTGCCCAGACTCGATCTCGTGGTGCGACAGTAGATAATCCCACATATCGCGCTGCGGTTTGGCACGAAGTCCGCCGCAAGTTTTAGGCGTATACATGCCTGCGAAATAGTGGGCAATGCCAAGCTGTTCTGCAATCTGCACGGCGTAATTGTTATTCGAGACAATATAGATTGTCTGTGATTTGGCGGCGAGACGTTCCAACAGGGGGCGTGCATCGTCAAAGAGCGCGGGTTGGTAGCCTTTATAAATCTGCTCGATTAGGCTTGCCTTGAGCGTATCAGGCCAATTCATCGTGCGGAATAGATCATCGATGACAACATCATCGCTCACATCCTGATTGCCCTGCCGCTGCCCGTAAATCACCGCATCGGCAAAGCGATCCGCATCATACGGCAAATGGTTGTCGCGGATCATTTTGGGAAATACATGACTGAGCGCCCATGTTGTCGGGCCAATCGCCAGCGTATCATCGAAGTCAATTAACCAGTGCATCAAACCGCCTGTAAACTTGGCTGTGGACTAAGCTGCGAACGTTTTTCGGCTAACCACTCTGGCGAAAACATCTCGACAATCGCCTCAATGTGCGCCTCGGTGAGAACACGCGGATCGTAGACCAGCGACAAACTGCCCTGTCCGGCTGCCATCCCGAAGCTCAGAATAAGGTGTGGCGCACCCATCAAGGACACTGCCCCAAAAGCACCACATGACCACTCAATATAAGATGCGATGAGTTTGTATTCATCGTCGAAGTTGCCAACGTTGCTCAAAACAAAGAAGCGCGGATCGGCGTTGATGGCGGTTGCCATCCACTGCTGGGTCATACGCTTGTAGGTACGATTCCCGCCAAGCCGCAGCAGCCATTCATTGGGCAGATTCGCTAGCGGCATACGTTGATGTAATTGAACAATCACCTGTTTCTGCAACTCAATGCAGTCTGCCAGAAGATCAGGTTCAGGACGGGTTGACGTTTTCACCGTCAGGGTGCTGGCGAGATTACCGGGTAGATACTGTCCACGCGGTTTCAGGTAACGGTGCAAATCGACGGGAATTGTGTAGGTAGCAGGCAGCGTCATTAGGCCGAGTTCAGCCAGACGGTGGGCGACTAACACCTGTAGAAATGTGTTGAATGAGATTTTATCGGTACGCGACAGTTCTAATCGCACTGCCTCTATCCCAGCGATGACCTCAGCCGGGAGAATCTTTAGGGCTACGCCCATTTCCGACCCTGAATGTATTGGTTCCATTGGCGTTTTATCGGGATCGGCGGTGGGGGTTTTAACATAGTCGGGCAGCAGCCGCAGCCAGCCAGCAAAGACCTCTTTGGCCTGCCCTAAATTCTGCCAGACGACGCGCCACAGTGGAGCGCGGAATCGCATCGGTAGATCCGGCAGTTGCTCAAACTGTGCCGAGTCGAAAATGGCAAGGATCAGAAAAAATATCAACTGCAAGAGGAATCGCCCATCGCCAAAGCTGTGGTGCATCTGGACAATCAACTGGTTGCCGTAGAGGGTAATGGCAATCGGGGCGGGCAGCGGCGGGTTGCGCCGGATTGCATGGGTTAGCGCCTCAGAAAGATCGATTGGCTCAGGGTGTACCGTAACCAGCGAGGCGAAATATGTGTCAAGTTCTGCGGCTGGAACGCACCGCCATATGTTTTTTGACGTATCCAATCGATAGCCAAGTCGCAACTGCGGGAAGCGGTGTTCCATCTCGCCCAACGCTCGGACTACCCAAGTATGACTTGGCGCGGATCGGAGCGTCAACGCCGCGGCTGCACTCATTGGCAAATGTGGCCCGGAGTCGTCATCGGTTTCGGGCAAGATATAGCCCTGATCAATCGCGTTGAGTCGTATCGTTTGCGGAAGGTTAACGGACATCGTTTTCATAGAGCGCCGAATCCATTGCTGCTACACCCCACTGGAGGAAACCAGAAAGACCACCTGCTTCATAACGCCGCAGACTGTGTGTTCCTAAAATATCGGGTCGATAGCGAATTTTGTAGCCCAGTTTGAAGGACTGCTCGGAGAAGTAGTAATCCTCAAGTTGATCGTCGGGCTTGCCGAGATAGCCATTCATCTTTTCAAAGACCGCCCGTTTCGCGATGGTCATGCCACCGACCAGATATGGGAAGCCGGAACTGGTCTGCATGACACGGGGATAGATCACGTTATACAGCACTTGTGTTAACCAGATGATCAGCGGCGGGTTCTCGAAGCGATACGCGCCGCCGATCACATCGAGTTGTGGATTAGCAGCCAGTATCTGCTTGATCTTCGCTAGCCAATTCGGGGCTAACACTTCGTCTGCGTCAAGCTGCACAATGATGTCACCGCTGGCAGTACGCCATCCGGCTTCACGGGCATGATGTACACCTTTTTTGGCTTCATGCAGCAGCTTGATCGAAAGTTGTGGGTGGTTGGCTATAAACTGCTGCACTAGCTCTGCTGTGCGGTCTCGTGAAGCGTTATTCACAACGATGATCTCATCGGGCAACGCTTGCTGCTGTGCCAGTGAGTAGAGGCAAGGTAGGATTGTTTTCTCTTCATTGTACGCAGGAATTACTATACTAATCATGATTTTGCCGCCTCCAATTAAAGGTCGTTCGATTGCAACTATACGTCGCTCAAATGGTCGGCATAGACATTTTCGGGTGAGAAGAAAAACAGGTACTTTAGGTAGCCGCGTACACCCTCTTTGCTGTAACGGCGGAAGGTGTGCCAAATCTTGTTATGGCGCAGAAACTTGATCTTGAAGTGCGCGTCTTGCACCCGCTTCGAGATAAATACATCTTCCAGCAGATCCGGCGGCTTATTGGCATAACCTCCGACAGTTTCCAAAACGTGGCGACGATAGGCGCTGTTGTTGCCAAATAGCAGATACGATTTCGTGACCATGCGTCCGATACGTTCTGGCTGGTAGACCTGATCGCACGCCCATGTTGCCCAATTGATAATGGGCAGTGCGTCATCAAACCGTACACAGCCCGTCAGCGCGTCTACCGTTGAGTCGGCAAAGGCCGCCTCGATATTTGCCAGCCAGTCCACCGGGAAGGTTACATCTGCATCCGTCATCACGACAATATCGCCACTGGTGGCCCGCCATCCGGCTTCGCGGGCATGATGTAGCCCTTTACGCGGTTGGTTGACCAGCATGATCCGCCACTCAGGATGTGCGCCCATAAAGCGCTGGACGATCCGTTCAGTGCTGTCTGTGCTGACATTGTTGACGACGATCAATTCGTCGGGCAAGCGCTTTTGTGACCACAATGATTCGAGTGTTCGGGCGATCCAGTCTTGCTCATTGTGGGCACAGATGACAACGCTTAGTTTCAGGGGAGATTGAAGTGAAGGTTGAGACGGTTGCAATGTCATTTTCTCTACCTACCTTTTGCTACTTCTGTCGCCACGACAGCCAACGGTTCATGACATAGAAACTGACTAACGTGATCCCGATTAACATTGCCACATCGAAATAGAAGCTTGTCCCAAATGTGCCAGCGAGTGCCTGTCGCAGTGCGTCGGCGGCGTAAGTGGGCGGCAAGAAATAAGCGAGAATTTGCAGCGGCACAGGCAGCGATTGCATCGGCATGAACACCGGAGCCGCCATAATCAACACCAACATGATGATATTGACGATCATGAGGATCATGTCCATGCTGTCGATCAGTGCGCCAATCGCCAACCCAACGGCAGACAGTGCCAGCGCGTTCAAGGGCAGTAGGAATAGCAACCAGACATTCAGTTGCAGATCGACCCCATACAGCCAATGTCCAAACAGCATGGGCGCGATCATACCCGGTAGCGTCACGATTAGCCGCGAGAAGACAATCGCCATTAGAAAGGCCACTTTGCTGATGGGCAGCGAAGCGTAATAAACCAGCGTACCGTCCTTCTTCATGGAGCCGATACGGGTTGCCATTGTATATAGGCCGTCACTCGCCACCGCGAAGATAGCCGATCCGCTGATGATATAGAGCAAGCTGCTAGTATCGTTGAGTCCCGTGCCCATCCGCGAAAAGCCAAACACCATCGAGATCGGCAGAATGATCGAAAAAACCAGAAAGACGTACCATGTGGTGCGCACTTCCAAGATCTGTTCCAACCACAGATATTTCAGATCCACCAGAAATTTGGGCAGACCTGTGATGTGCTGTCCCGCGTTGGGTGTCGTCCATACAGGCGTGCTGAGTTGAGGATCGGGCTGGGCGGGGTTAAGCATCAAAATTCCTTTTGCAGGCTGGCTTGTAATTCAACAGGTTGTTCAAGTTCAGGCTGCGCGTTGAGTTCATCAAGGCCAAGGTAGACATCTTCGAGCGAGGGCGGAGCCAACCGGAAATCGTCCAGCTTGCCCAGACCGATCTGATTGACGACCAACTCCGTCGCGGCGGCAACTTGTTTGGTGGGCAAAAACAAGCGGTACTGACCGGGGCGTGGTTCGTCCATCGTACCTAGCGCCAACAGCCGATCCATCGCGCCCGGTTTAAAACTCTCGCCATCCTTGAACTGGAATTCGAGACGCACCTTGCCGCCGGATCGCTGCTTGAGCGCACCCGGAGTACCCAACGCGACGAGTCGTCCACCTTTCATCACAGCGACACGCTGAATTACCTGCTCGGCTTCTAGGACGTTGTGCGTCACAAGAATGCAGGTTACGCCTTGTTCGCGATTTAGTTTGGCAATCATGTCCCACACGATGCGCCGTTTGTGGGGGTCGAGTTCGTTAGTCGGTTCGTCCAGAATGAGCAAGCGAGGGTTGCCCATCAGCGCCATCGCAAAGTTAGTTAGGCGCAGCATCCCGCCGCTGAGTTTGTTGACATAGTGCTGGGCATGTTCCGCCAACCCCAATTCGTCGATCAACTGTTTGGCTTGGGCGCGTGCCTCGGCTTCGGGTTGCCCACGCAGCCGCCCAGTAAAATGCAAAGCGCGTTCGACTTCGACAAAGCGCATCGGCAGCCCGGTTTGTGGCAAGAACCCGCTGATCTGTTTGACGTGATCCTGATGCCGTACTACGTCAATGCCTTCAACACAGATTTTGCCAGAAGTCGGCGCGAGCAGGCCCAGCAGTTGGCTGATCAGCGTCGTTTTGCCCGCCCCATTGGGGCCAAGCAAGCCGAAGATTTCGCCGCGCCGAACTTCAAAGTTCAGATCGTTATTGGCGTTGATCGTTCCATCTTTGGTCGCGAAAGTGCGGGTAAGATGTTCGACTTTGATAGAGATGGAAGCGGCTGCCTGCATGTATGCCTCATCACTTGCTTGGAATTCCCCTCGACATAAGTCGAGAGGAACAAGGTAAACGTCTTAACCTAATCAGTGCTTTGTTCGGCGGGTGCCTTGACTTTGCGCGAAAAGCCGAGAGTCGTTTGCGGGTCGGCACTAAGTGCCATCACGCGATCATATTCAGCCTGAACCAGATCCGGCGTATACTGCGAAGCATAATCAGTTTTTGCGGAGTAAAACCGATCTTTGAAAGCCAAATCTTCCAGAATTGAGTGCATTGTTTCGGCAGTGATAAACAGAGTCGGGTAGGGCGTGTAGAATAACCGCAGATAGTCGCCGCCACTCAAGGCTAGCGGCATGGGCGAACGCCACTTGAGATCGCCACTTTTGTTTGTCCCCAAATAGAAGTGCGGCATGGGGATCTCAGTTCCGTAGATGGCCTGCGAGAAAGTCTTGTAATATAAGCGGTAGATGTCTTCCAGATTGCTCATGGACTCCACCTGTGCTTCAAAGGCAAAACGATCTTGCTCACTGATGCTGGCATACACTTTCCAGAAGGTGTGCAGCGGCATGGATGCGACTTCCCACACCAGTTTACGCCGCCCTTCGGTGTAGTTCCATGACTGCTGGAAAGCCTCAAGGATCTTCCCGGCTTGCTGTGCGGGCGAGCCTTCGGGCAGCAGCGATAACGTATCGATGCCGACAAAATACGGATCGATCCCGTGTTCGCGGTAGAAGGCTTGCGCTTCGTCGCCCACAATTCGCACCAGTTCTTGCATGGCAAGCGCCTGATATTCGTCGCCCCGGTTATGAAAGCCCCGGAAAGAAAAAGCGGTCAGAATCATATTCTGACCCCCTAATTCAAAAAACATCTGGATCAGTTGCAAATATCGCGTAAGTAAGAATTTGCCTTGATCGGCAAAGTCCTCAATATGCCCCGGATCGGCGGCGTGGCGATTGTGTTCTAGGATATAGGTCGTCCGTGTCCCACCAATCGCAAAGATACCTGTCAACCCTTCGGGGTAACGTTCCCGAATTTGAGATGCAAACGCATTGTCAATCATCAAATTTAGCGCAGGAAACCCCGATCTTTAGATCTGGGGAGGAATGCGCCATACTCCCTTCAATTGGCTGGACGGACAAGGTGGGGGGTTTACCGTTGCCGGTCAGGCACCCCAAACCTGTGGTGGAGGTAACTCCACCGTCTCCGCGGGTCACGCTCTCCTCGACAAAGTTAGCGGTCTGTACTTTCCCGAACGCACACTGGCTTCGTACCCTGTTTGCCTGTTTAATGCGTAGGTTCCAGCGCTTCAGGTTGGAGCAGCACCCGAAGGTGTGTCTTGAACACTTGCCGCTAACTTAGCCCCATAGGATTGCTCCTCTGGCTAAGTCTGGTCGGCCCCAGACTAGCCTTCGCAAGCCCCTTGCTTCAGCGATGGGGTGGCTGACTAACGCTTCCTTAACTCTGTTCAGCTGGCTTTTGTGGCGGTTGTTGCGCTTCTCGTCTAACAAATAGCTGTTTGCGTGCGTCTTCTATTGAGGCAGCAGACAACATGTCATAATTGCCCCACAACGCCTTATAAACTTTGGCACTGGTGCTAACGACTGTCTCGATAAAGAGATTTGCGCCGACGATAGCCGTCATGCCAATATTGGGATGACGGGGATAACCAAGCACCTGCTTCGCCTTGGAAAGCGAACCCTCTGGCATGGTTCGAGCATTTCGCATATCCATAATGATGTCTACCTTGTAGGTTACTGTATTCAGTAATTCGGCGGCATCCTTAATGGCAGTCCAATAATCAATCCATTCCCATTGTCCCACAAAGGTATAGATGATGACGGTTTTCTCGTCATTATCCCATGCAACGTTGATGCTCATGCTTACCTCATCAGCTTCTTCACTATTGCCGATTCACTCGGCTCCATAAAATACAGATAAATGATAGCCTAGATCTTGATATGATCTTTAGCAGTTGCATCACAGTTTGCGATCAAATTTCTCTGACGCTGTCGCTGACCAACGATACCCGATGAAGTGCTAACGCTTTCAAGGCTCGAACTATCGGCTTGACACAATAAAGCGATTTGCCGATCCACAAACGCGGAAACTCGTTATCTGGCAGCCTGCTGAGGCATGTCGCGGCCCGCTGAATAGCGCTGTCGATACTTTCTTTGGAGGCGACATAGTGAGGAGTCTGGTGGTCGCGCAAACTATACAATGCCATGAGACTGTAGGCTGTTTCCTCTGCCGTCGATTGGGCGTGCCAACCCCAGCCACCATCGTTGCGTTGGCTTTCCAGCAAGAAGGCGCTGGCCCGTGCAACCATGCGTAGTGCGGCGGGCTTGCACATGGGAGCGAATAGGCGTACCAGTTCGGCAGTGGCATAGTAGGGCGAGATATGCCATTTACAATGGATCATGCCAAAAGAGCGTTCCAGTTCGGCCTCAAGCCAGTCCAACACAATGTCCAGATGTGGGTTATCGGGCCACGCCGCTGCCACATGGATATTGGTGGTCGAAGATGGATTGCGTTCGTAAGCAAAAGTCAAATAGCGCGGCGTATCGAACATGAAATCAATACGATTCAATAGGTCTTGCCGCTGCTCACGCGGGATACGCAGCCCAAGAATACCCGCCGCTGTCGTGTCAATATCGCCGGGGATGGTGGTATCACCCGCCGCCTGCACAAGACCGAGCGTTGTCGAGTGAAATATCGTCTGGCGCAGCGCGTCAACCGGGGGGCTATCAGGTAAAGCGCTGTTTTCCGGCAAATACATCAACACCCACGCCGTTACAAAATGCGGAATCTGATCCAGTACACTGATCGGTTTGTGATACGGGTTAAGGCTTTCCACATAACTGCGTAGGGTCGCTGGTTCTTCCTCACCCCGCTGGCGGCAGGCTAGCAGTGTGAAAGCTGAAGCCCCCGGCGAGTTCGTGATCGAACCATTGGCAGTGGCTCCAAAAATATTCATGAACTTTCGCAGGTCTATAGATGGATCGTCGTAGACACATTCACCGATAAACCCTGCTGTAGAAAGCCGAGGGTCCCAGAAAGCGTGCCATTGCTTGAGCGCTTTCCATTTACGGGCTTCGTCGGTAATACAGTACGCCACCGGGGCTGAGTGTTGGGTCTGTGCGCCAAAACGATTGGCACTATAGCGATCTAGTGACCCAATCAGGCCACCAAACGCCAACGTCTCCATCATATTGTCTGTGCCTGCAATGACCGGGAGTTGATTCAGGGCATCTTCCGCCAGCGTAGAATAACCCGCCTCCAAGAGGGCTAACGCTGTTGCATACGTACAGGCATATCGGTCTTGCCACGATACAGCATCTCCCCAACTTCCATCTTTATTACGATGTTCGATCAACCACTTAATGCACGCTTCGCGTGCAGGGCCGGGATACAGCGCCACCGCTGCTGTATCATAGAGTGAAGGCGTTAACGGTTCAGAGTCCGTCAACCACTGCTGTACTGGGAGGGAATTTTGTTCTGCCATAGCCAATTATACTCCCCGAATTGACCTAGCATTGTATAACACTATTATATCAATTATAATTCATGAAAAAAGTAAATTTAATTTTCAATTTTATTATATATCATTATTTATTATTAATATAGAATAATTATATCAATGAATTGCTCTAATTCGCTGATAAACATTTTTTAACCATAAAATGTATGGTACCCATGGAAATTTCTATTCCTGAAAATCCCCAACTGCCGTCTCATCCTCATATTCATCGAAAACTTTATGCAGGGTGAAATCGGTCATGGCGGTGTAAATCTGCGAGAGCGACTCGTTTGTGGCGGCGGGGCTGTTGCCCAGACGACGCAGCGTTGCTAAGGGGATTTCCGGCGCAGCAACATGCACCGCTAGTGCATTCAGATCGCCAGCGTGCCAGAAGCTATCGAGTTGTTCCTCAAGCCTTGGAATTTTTAGTATTTCAGCGGGCAAACTCTCCGCTTGGCTATCGGCTATGTTAGCATCAGCCGTGCGAAGCGCCCGCAAGGTGTCGATAATTTGATCTTTGGTACGTCCCCGGAGCGTAAAGATCAGAAACGGGTCGGCATCAAATTGTTCGCCAATCAGATAGTAGACCGCCGCAATATGCTTGCAGGGGTTAGCATAATCGGGACAGGAACACTCAGTCTTTAATTGAGCGATATTTGCCGGAAAGAGCGCGACTTTGGCAGACTGGAAGGCTTGCTCGATCTCATTGGGCATCTCCCCTGATAGCAGTTTCGCGGCAAAGATAGCCTGTTGGCTCATCGCCTCAATTGCGCTATCCCATTCATTATCGGTCAGTGTTGGCAGCCGGATGCTGATCTTATATGGCGTTGGACGTGACCCTTGTACACGCGCCTGTACGCTGCCCGGTTCAATCTTAATGTCTAACACCTGACCACCGCGTGCATAACTACGTCCGCGCTGCAAGCGTGCGCCCATCCCCAAGCCTTCCAAGACTTGAATCCAGCGTTGCGCCCACCACGAACTGCCAAATGCGCCTTTCTTCGTCTTGCTCTGGATGCCGTCGGCAGGCTTGATACGTTTCGACGTTGGGAAATAATCCCATTCATAAGCGTCATCATTATAAGAAGTACGCCGCTTTGTCATTGGCTGTCTCCGATTATTCTCTATTCGCTCTATATTCTCTATTCAATCTCGGCATGGCGCAGCGCAACCAAATCGCGCAGCGAATCGGTGCTGAGTTCCGTTAGCCAGCTTTCGTCTGTACCGATGACGCTTTCAGCGAGCGCCTTTTTGCTCTCGATCATCTCATCGATCTTGTCTTCGAGGGTTCCGCCACAGATAAACTTGTGTACCTGTACGTTGCGGGTCTGCCCGATTCGGAACGCCCGATCCGTCGCCTGATTTTCGACGGCGGGATTCCACCAGCGATCAAAGTGGAAAACATGATTGGCGCGGGTCAGATTCAACCCCACACCGCCCGCCTTGATGGACAGGATAAAGACGCTTGGCCCTTTGGGAGCCTGAAAACGCTGGATCATCGCGTCGCGATCTTTGGTCGGCGTACCGCCGTACAACCACAGCGGTTCATCGTAATAGACATGGCGGATATGATCGCGCAGCAGCACACCCATTTCGGCAAACTGCGTGAAGATTAACGCTCGATCCCCTGCGGCGTAGACTTCTTCGAGCATTTCCGTTAGACGCGCTAACTTGCCAGACCGCCCTTCCAGCGTCGTACCATCCTTGAGAAACTGCGCCGGGTGGTTGCATATCTGTTTCAACTTGAGCAGCATTGACAGCACCAGACCCCGCCGCGACATGGCGTTGCCTTCATCTTCGGCCTGTTCGATTGCTTCCAGTGCTTCGTTGACCACCGCCTGATAGAGTGTCCCTTGCTCAGTAGTCAACGTACAATAGACTTTCATCTCCAGCTTTTCCGGTAGATCGCTGATGATGGTTGGATCGGTCTTGAGGCGGCGCAGGATAAATGGCGCGGTAAGCTGCCTAAGCTGTTTAGCGGCATTCTTATCGTTGGTGCGTTCTATTGGGTTGGCAAACTGCTTGCGGAACTCGGCTTCACTGCCCAGATAACCGGGGTTGAGAAAGTTAAAGATTGACCACAACTCCGAGAGGCGATTCTCGACGGGCGTACCTGTCAATGCGACCCGATGCGAACCACGCAAGGCGCGTGCCGCTTGCGCCTGTTTCGTCGCCGCATTCTTGATATTCTGGGCTTCGTCGAGGACGATGGTAGACCACTCCATCGCTTCAAAAAGCGAACGATCCCGTGCCAGCAGAGGATAGCTGGTAATGACCATATCATGCGTTTTGGCGGCTTTGGCGAACTTTGCCCCAGTAAGGCGTTCGATGCCATGATGCGATAGCACTTTAAGCGTTGGCGCAAAGCGCTCCAGTTCGCGCCGCCAATTGCCCATCACCGAGGTTGGACACACGATCAACACAGGTTGTTTAACCTTTAGTTTCTGACGCTCATAGAGGATCGCGGAGATGCTGGTCACGGTTTTGCCCAAGCCCATATCGTCAGCGAGACACGCGCCCAGACCATAGTTCCGCATAAAGGTTAACCAAGAATAGCCACGCACTTGATAGGGGCGCAGCTCGGCGTGCAGACCTTCGGGCAGCGGCAGTATGGCGATCTTGTCGGGCTGGCGGAGCGTATTCATCAGGGTTTTGAACCAGCCCGTCGCATCGAAACCCGCCAGCAATACCCCTTGTGCTGTGACCCCTTCGCGTTCCAGACCAAGCCGCAGCGCCTCATCTAACCGTAGCTGTCCGTCCTGCTGCCCGAACAGCTTGAGTCCGGCGGCAATCTGCGCTTCATCCAGCATGACCCACTGCCCGCGCAACTGGACAAGCGGTTGCTTGAGCCGCGCTAGTCGTTCGAATTCTTCGCGGCTAAGTGGCTCGCCACCGAGCATCACCTGCCATTCGTAGTTGATCAAGCTTTGCATGGTCAACAGCGATTTACTAGCACTCTTGGGAGTCTTGACGGTTGCTTTGGCTGTCACCCGTGCGGTTTTGCCGCCCCACCAGCGCGGCAGCAGCACACGAAATCCGCTGTTTTGCAGCAGCAGTGCCGATTCCTTGAGAAAGGTATAGGCTTGTGTGGTGTTTAGGACGGCTTTATCCGGTGTGGCACTGTGCAGGCTTTGCTCAATTGGCGGAAAGACCCGCGCCGCGAAACCTAAAGCCGCTAATAAGCGCTCCTGCGGTTGATCAAAGCGCTGATGGAGATAGCCGAGCGATTTGCCTTTTTCGCGCCAGACTTGCCCCGCTGTGACGACGAGACTCGGATCGTCTGTGGCTTGCAGCAGATAGTGCAGTGCCCACGCAGAATCGTCGGGATTATTGGGATCATCCGGTGCATCAAGGCGAAAGGTGATTCTAAAGGCGGCATTCCCCGCTACATCGGATTGCCCAACCCACGTTTGCCAATCCTTATACAGTTGATCGGCTTCCGCACCCTTTAGCGGAACCAGTGACTCCTCGCCAATTAGTGCTCGCAGCCATTTGCCGCCGGGCGTAGTGGGTTTTGACAGCAGTTTTGTCGCAAAGCGCCCGGCAGCCTGCCGTACTGTCTGATCGATAACCGCTTCGACCCATCCATTAACAACGAGTCCCGGCGCAGGAGCCGCTTCGGGCTGTTCGACCAAAGCGCGACTCAAGGGCGGTAAAGCCCCAATCCACTCGGTCACGTGTTCGATCTCGGTTGGCTGTGGTTTCCAGATGGCACGCAGTTGAGCGCCATCTTTGCTAAAGGCTGGGATTACCTGCTGACCCGAGACTAGCGATAGCGCAAAGAGCGTAAGCTGCCGCCAGAAGTACATATCCTCACCCATCAGCGCTGAGTGGCGATCTTCGAGCGCTAGCAAGAAATCTATCGCGTCCGAGGCGGAAAGCTCGACCCCTTCAATCTTCCATTGTTTCAGGGTGAGTGCTTCGCTGGTCGGCGTGAGAATAGCCCCTGTCGCCGCGAGTTCTGGTGAGGGTTGCGGCAGGTTGGCATAGGATGGCAGCCAGATAACCTGACTCGTGCGCTTGACAGGTTTCAGGTGTGTGGCAATCGTCAACACCCAATCGGCAAGCTGCACAGCAGGCACACAAAACGGATGGGGAGGGGGAGTCAGTTTGGCCTGTCGGCCTTGCTTGCGCGGCGTTGGTTCTGCTTGCTCCCCCCACAACGTAAACGTCCGTATCTCAGGCAGAAACGTCCCATGCAGAATAAAAGTCATCATAAGTTCAACTTCAAGTAACAGGTTGCTCGAACGATTGCCGCCCGATTATAGCGCGGTGGATTGCATAAAATTATGCTGTTGTGCAAATTAGTCTACAAGCGGTAGGCTGTCATTGCATTTGAGTACAATATCTTGTCTTGCTCTGCTGTGGAAAATGACTGGAGCGCGTCGAGGACAAGCGACACCCACTGCTCGTAGGTCGAGGCAAGGGTCAGCACTGGCGAATCGCTGCCGAACATCACTCGGTCACTGCCGAATACAGCAAGGGTATGCTGGATATAGGGTTGAAGTTCCGCTGGAGTCCAGTGCTGCATATCGGCTTCTGTGACCAACCCAGATAACTTGCAGACGACGTTGGGATACTTTGCCAGTTCTGCAAGCTCGGAGCGCCAAGCGTCTTGGTGTCCGTCTTTGATAGCTGGCTTGCCGATGTGATCGAGGATGAACTGCACGTCGGGGCATTGGCGAACCAGCGCAATCGCATCTGGCAACTGAAAATACTTGATACACAGGTCAAAGCTCAAGCCATATTCAGCCAAAAGCTGGACTCCCACAACAAATTCCGGTTGGAGACTGAAGCCTAATGGCTCCCTCTGTAGCAAGCGCCGCACTCCTTTAACGAGTGGTCGCTTTTTCAGGTCGTCCAGCACAGGCCGAACTTGTGTCCCTTTTTCCAACGGGGCAAAAGCTACGATTCCCCGAATACGTGGGTCATCGTTTGCCAGCGTCGTTACCCAGTCTACCTCAGCGATGCCCTGCTGCGGTAGACAATCGGACTGCACGAAAACCAGCGCGTCAACTGTCCAGTTTGAACCGTGCGCCGGAATGTGATCCGGCAAATAGGGACGATTTAACAGCGGCTCATCAGCCAGCCAAGGGTATTGCAACCGATTAGTATCCCAAAAATGAACATGACTATCCGCAATTTTAAGGGTAGACATTGCAATATTTCCCAGTAATCGCCTTAACAGGTTTGTTGTCAATTGTAGTCAGTTATTCCGGTAGCCCGCATGGCGAAATGTGCCAAAACCCTTACGGAAAATGCCACTCGGTTTACTTTCGGCTCATGGAGCCGAAGCGGGTCGCTCGATATTGCCAGTCCACATACCAAAATCCTCAAGCAATCCTGAGCCTTTGACGGCTTCCATGACCATATAATAGATAATAGTGATCGCCTTGACTGTTGATGAAGAGGTAATAGCCCTGCCCGTCAATCGATCTGTTTTGAACGTCGAATTTAGGCAAACCGATGGCAGTTATATATTGGAGCGACTCGTAGTCGAATACCAATAACTTCTGGAGTGGCAAGTTCGTAAGTTCCGGGTTGTAACCTTTTAGCAAATCTACATCGGGCAGTGCATAAATGAGTTTGGCTTGGAGGGCATGGGAGATGTTGATATAGCGAACGCCGCGAGAACCTGAATAAAGGTTCTGCTCGATGCTCCCGTGATACTCCACCGACTTTTAGTCGGCGGAGTATGGCTTCAAACGGGACGGCTCAACGAAGTTGAGACTGACTATCCCTCAACCCGCGTGCAGATGCCCCTGCATGGCGAAATTTACGGACAATAAACAGAATGCTTCATCCCTAATTTCAGTGATGCGTTAGCTTTTGACCGCCCCTACAAGCAATCCTTTTGCAATAAAACGCTCAAGAGCAAGTGCCGCTAGCACGAGCGGAGCGATCATCACCACTACAAGGACCGAGATATTCCACCACTGAGGACCACGGGTCGCGTTTTGTGCCGTCACCAACAGCGGCATCGTCTGTGAGCGTGGGCCTGCTGAGAGAAATAGTGCAAGCGTGTACTCGTTCCAAGCAAATACAAGGATAATCAAAAAGGTGGCGACCAAAGCCGGTGCTGCTAGCGGCAAGACGATGTGCCATAGCACTTGGTATCGTGAAGCGCCGTCAATGAATGCGCTCTCTTCTAGCTCTATCGGGATGTTTTCCAGATAGTCTCGCATGAACCAGACACCTAGTGGGAAGTTTATAGCGCTGTAGCAGATAACCAGCGTAAGCGGGTTGTCAAGCATCCGCAGTTGCTGAAACATGATATAGATCGGGATGATAACCGCAATGGGCGGCAGCATCCGCTGAGACACCAGCCAAAACGATATATCATTGTTTCTCATGCTTCGCTTGAAACGGCGACCCATTGTTTGGATTATTACTATGTAGATCGCTATGACGATAATCAGCGCAAGATACCACAGCATCCCGGATGAGGTAAGGGCAATAAATATCAGCACACATAAGATTGCGCTAAAGATATAGCCAACTTTTATTTGATACTCGAAACGCATCAACGCATAAGCAGCAGCGGCACCCAACACTAGCGAAATAAAGGCGCTCATCGTACCGATGGCTACTGTATTAATGAGTGGGTGGGAGATAATATTGCCCGCCGATGGATCGTTTAGCAGGTAATCCCAAGCGGCGAGGGTCGGCTGGAAATCGACATAGGGAAGGAACTTGGGGCCGTTGTCTACATCGACAGGCGCTTTGAAGGCGGTGATGAACAGCCAGTACAGCGGGAACAGGGCGACCACCGCCCACAGCCCAAGGAAAAGGTAAGAAATCATTGCCCAACCCGGTGCAACACGGAATGGGCTTGAATTCGCAAAATATTTTTTAAGCATGGCCTTTAGAGGCTCTCCATTATTCGCCGTCGAATGCTGTTAACGTATACGGTAGCAACAAAAGTAACTACGATCAACAGGATATAGCTCACGGCAGCAGACTCGCCTAATTCGAGACCGCGCCAAAGATTATAGGCATGTAAAGTTAGGGATTCGGTAGCGGTTCCGGGGCCTCCACCCGTCAGAATATTGGGGAGGTCAATAATCTTGAATGCCTCGATGGTCCGGATTAACACAAGCGTAATGCTAACAGGTATAATCTGCGGCAGAATGAGGTATCGGAAAAGTTGTCGCCGTGTAGCGCCATCGACCAACGCTGCCTCGATCTGGTCACGGGACATTGCTTCCAACGCGGCTAACAAAATGATGAACATGAAAGGTGTCCACTGCCAAGTGTCACCAACGAGTACCGCAGCGCGTGCGCCAAATGCAGTACTAGACCAAGTAAAATTGATAAGTCCCAATGCCCGCCAAAGGGGAGCAATCGGACCGATATTCGTATCGGCCATCATGCGAAACAGAAAGCCGATGCCAACAGGCGTAATCATCATCGGCAACAGAAACGCTACTCGGAAAAAGCGTTTACCGGGTAGTTCTTGGGTAACCATCAGCGCCAACCCCAGCCCGATCATGTATTGGAAAAAGACACCCACCGCCACAAAAACGAGCGTGACAACAAGCGTTCCCGGCAAATTCCCTTGCCCGGTCAGCGTCACAATCATCAAGAAGGCCAGTGCTGACGCAAAAACAACTGCGATCAACCGGAAGAACAAACCCGTGATGGCTAGTCCCGGTCGTCGTAGGTAATTAACTAGCATATACAACAGTTGCGCTTCAAAGAAGGCGAAGATAAGCGCCCCGTACCACGGCGTGGTACCCCAGAGGCCCAATACTCCCAGTATAACAGCAGCAATCACCATGATGCCGAACCGGAAAAGCAAACCGGGCATGGTTCGACCCGGCCTGCGGATATAGCTAAACATCAGGTACAGCACAAGCAGCACAAAGGCTATGAATGCCAGCGTACCGTACCAAGGAATATCGCCCCACCTGCCCAGCAAATGCTCCGCGCCGTTACCAGTGAGGATTGAAGTAAAGTTATCCAAGCCAACAAACTTGATCGCGATGCCACCCTTGGCAAAGCTAACCCTAGATACCGAGAGGTACAGGGAAATAATCAATGGGAAGACTGACAATAATAGTACAACCAGAACACCGGGCAGTAACAGAACGACTCTGGCGGCAATATCTTCCGACCACAGACGTGTTCTCTGACCGCTTACCGCGTTGTTGGCTACGGCGAGATTGCGGCTGGGCTTCTCTAAATGTTTTTGGCTCTCCGTCATGAAAAGTTCAACCTATTTCGTTCTTGTTAAGTTTGCGTTGGCAGCGATTATAATGCTTACTATGACACGTACTATGATCACTAAATGGCACAGTTTTCACCCGGTTGGGTCAGGAAACTGTGCCAAAACCTGTCGTTGATCTAGTTTAGTTGAGCAGTGGCTTAACTATTTAGTTTCTATGCCGAGCTGTTCAACGTAGGCTTTCAATTGTGCATCACGACCGAGTTTGTCGGTCAATGCGTCCCACTGGTCAGAGATCGCCTTGGCAGTTGCAGGTGCATCCAACTCACCAGCCAAGAACTGGCTCTGAATCTTATCCAAGATGTCGTGCTGGTATTCGTCGGTGTGCGGTACACGCAGGTCAATCACGAAGTTCGGATTCTCTAGGCTGGCCTTGATAGCGCCCAAGTAGTCCTTTGCGGCTGCTTCGCTGAAGCCAGAAGAAATCCAAGGCTTCAAATCACTGAAATGCGAGTTGCGATAAGGATTGAAACCAGTCTTGCCAAGTGTCACATCGACATCAGACTGTGGCGGTGCGCTCAGGTACGAGAAGAACGCATACACGGCCTGCTTCTGTTTGTCGGTAGCGGAGGCATTCACAGCACCTGACCAGCCACCAGCGGCGGCATAGGGGGCGTAGTTCACACCATCGATAGCGTTCGGGGCAGTGTCTTTGCTGACCGGGACCAACTTGCCTGTCGAGAAATCAACGACGTTCTTGGTTCCGGGTACGATGATAGAGCCAGTCTTGTCGATAACTTTAGAGCCTTCGTTGGCAGCCAGTGGACCAATGTCGCCCCAGTCGAGCGTCAGCGCGCAGTGACCGGTGATGAACAGCGTGCGGCTGTTGCCAACATCTTGCGTGGCTTCGTCGGGCGGACCGTACTTGCCGGTTTCTTTGAGGATGTTCAGTGCTTCGATGAAGCCATCATTGTTGACCAGTGGCTTCATAGTCTTGGTGTCGAAGAATGAACCCTGCGAGGTACCTTTGGTCTGTAGGTATGGTGCCGCAATGGCCCACAGCCACCAGTAGGACTGACCGCTGCGTTTCTTGGAAATGCAGGAGCCATAGCTAGGTTTACCGTCACCCGCCATGTCCTGACCATTGACGGCCTTGGCAACCGCCAAATAGTCCGCCCAAGTCTTCGGCGGTTCGAGATTATTCTTCTTCAACACGTCGATTCGGTAGTAAACCATCAGGAAGTCGCCATCCAACGGAACCATGTAGGTATGACCACCGTAGGACGCGCTGAAGTTGCGGAAGAAGGGCTGAATATCATCCCACTGGATGTCTTTGTCCGCTTTGATGTAGCCATCCAGCGGTTGCAGGTAGCTGGCGTAGTCAGCGACATATTGCGGGTCAATAACATAACCCTGATACGCATTGGTTCCCTGAACCATGTCATTCAAGGTCTTGCTTGGTAGATCTGCGTTTGGCACAGTGGCAATGGTGATATCGGCACCTGTCAGCTTCTTGAATTCAGGTGCTCGACGCTGCTGCGGCTCGGCAACTTGTGGGCCAACGAAGGTCAGGACAGTGGCGCTAACCCCGTCAAAGGGTAAGGCTTGGGCCGCACCAATGCTACTGGTATTCGCCAATGGCACCAGCATCAACAGCAATGCAGCGACGAGACATAACTTTTTTGCGATTCTCATTATTCACCTCTTCTAAAATTAATCCATTGAAAAGATCCCGCAATATTCCCTTATTTGTTCAAGCACCTCCTTTTGTAAACCCATACAAATAGTACTATAAAATGTTATCTGCTAATACTGGTACGCGTATCATTATACACGACACAATTTTTGTACGCAAGATCGATCTAAGAGTGAGATGTAAATTTTAGGCACTTTGCATAGCTCCTAGCCAATGACACAAGCAGCGACGTTTACTGGAGAATTAGAATTACCCAGACCCTATCTCCGCTTAGATTATTCATCACGAGAACGCCCAGTGTTGACCGATTGAGCAGTTTCACTGTGCCTCAAGCATCTCACCAGTTCTGAAAGTTGAACCCAATGTCCTGATAATTTTAGGCGTTACTCTCCGAAGTATGATACTTTGACGACCTGCCTCAGTCTGTCTACAATCTTGGCGGAGACGGCGATTTTGCATTTACAGCAATTTTTACCTAGATTGAGCGATTACCATACAGACGATCACACAAGATCGCCCCAACAAAATCGGATTTACGTAGGGGCAGGCCGATGTGCCTGCCCCCTGATAGATCAGTTATCCTATCGAAGTTAATATTTACGCACAATGGGTCGATAGGCTGTTGGCTGGCGCGACTGGAGGATCTGGAATTCCTCGCGGTAACGCCGTACTTCGTCTAGATCGATCCGCGCTACACAATAACCTTCGCCCGCCTGAACAATGACCGGGGCAGGTGGTGTCAGCACCGCAGGCTTTACAGCAACAGCGGGCGCAGGGGCGGGTTGTGCCGCCTCACCGCTTCCAGCGGCTGGGCCACCGACAGCTTCCGCGACGGCGACAGGTTCAAGTTTCGGTTCGGGCTTGGGTTCCGGTTCGGGCTTGGGTGTCTGTTCTGTTTCAAGGGAAGCGTAGACTCGACCACGTGGCCCAACGATCATACTTTCGCCGCCAAACTTCATGGTCACATCTTCGCCAACCCGGTTAGCGGCAGCGACGAACAGCGAGTTTTCATAGGCGCGTGCCCGAACATAGGTTTTCCACTCATCGGTATATTGGGTTTCCCAGTTTGCCATGACGCACAGCAGTTCCGCGCCTTCGAGCGCCATCGCCCGTGAGACTTCAGGGAAGGCCAAATCCCAGCCTAGCATCAATCCGATTTTGCCGATCTCACCTGTGTCGATGATAGGCAACTTGAAGCCCTCACGGAAGGCCATGCGTTCCTCGCCGCGCAAATGAACCTTGTGGTAAGCACCTAGCAGTTCGCCATCTGGCCCAACCAGCACCGCTGTGTTGTACAGGATGCTTTCCACTTTTTCCTTGGTTACTAGGCCAAACGCGATATATACGCCCGCATCGGCAGCACGCTGCGCCATCAGGTTGATTGCTGGGCCGGGGACGCGCTGTGCCAATTCGGTAAAGCGCAGGCCAAGCTCATAGCCGCTAGTGATCAGCTCCGGGAACACGATTAGATCGACTTTTTGCTGTGAGGCGATCTTGGACACAAAGTCGGACATTTTCACTAGGTTGTTTTCAGAATCGCCCAGCGTTGGTTTCATCTGAACAGTCGCAACCGTGATCTCACGCATGTAAGCTCCTCAAATCTTCAAATGAAATAGGGGTACAAAAACCGTCTCTTAACTCCTGCAAAATAACCGTTCTACGACCATTTGTCAAGATCCGTATCAGGTATGCAGGATGTTAGTGCTAGGTGTGTTTTGCCAATGACTCATCTATACGAATTATAAAGCTGTAAGTTGCAAGATTTTGTTAGATTAAGATTGTGCCTATTTAAAGGCTAAAGTAGATATTCTGGCGTAATAGGGTATCCGGCTTATTCGGGTTTGCCGGGACGCGGCGCAGCATTGCCAAGGACAAGCACGGTTAGCATCCGGTCATGGATTAGACCATTACTGGCAACCACTTCGTCGCCCTCGTATACGCCTTCGCGCTGCCCATGATAGTTGCTAACGCGCCCACCAGCCTCGGTCACGCATAGCAAGCCCGCCATCACATCCCAAGAGTGGATGCGCGGTTCCCAAAATCCGCCAAAGCGTCCCGCCGCCACATAGCATAGATCGAGCGCCGCCGACCCTAAGCGAGAGACGGTTCGCGCCCGCATGAGAAAATTGACCATCTCCTCGATATTATTATCGGGGTTAGTCCAGCGGTCACGGGGAAACCCCGTACTAAGCGTAGACTTTGAGAGATCAGATTCGGGTGAAACGTGAATCGGCTTACCGTTGAGGGTCGCTCCCTGCCCTTTGACTGCATGGAAGCATTCATCACGGATCGGGTCATAGATTACGCCAACAACAGGCAGTCCATCCGGCCCCGCCAAAGCAATGCTAGTCGAGAAGTGCGGGATACCATGAGCAAAGTTCGTCGTGCCGTCCAATGGATCAACATGCCAATAGTACGGCGCACTGGCATCTGCCGCTTTGATTTGGCTGCCTTCCTCACCGACAATGCCATGATCGGGATAGGCGCTCTGCAAGCCCTCAACGATCATCGCTTCACTGGCTTTATCCGTGTCAGTCACGAGATCGAGCACACCTTTATAGCTAATGTTTCGGGGACGCTGCGCCCCTTCGCGCAGCAAAACCCCAGCGCGGCGAGCCAACTGATCAGCCACTGCCAACGCTGCATTTAGATCGAGGGTCATTTATT
The DNA here is from genome assembly GCA_040007395.1 of Chloroflexota bacterium. GTDB lineage: Bacteria > Chloroflexota > Anaerolineae > Aggregatilineales > UBA2796 > DATGFK01. Next base: position 12,292 of record JBDTVG010000226.1, on the reverse strand, counting down.
TCTCCGATAAGGTGTACTCTTCACGATGAAGCGAGCAACGAACAAATCAAACATGCAACAGTTCGGCTTGTTGCAGGGCGGCAATATCGCGGGATGACGTACAAAACATCGTGACACGGATCTGCCGATCCAGTTCGCGGATCAATTCGAGGACAGAACTAGTGGACACGTTGGCAGCTTCTAGCATGGGTTTCGCCATGCCGCCGAGGGTCGCACCGAGTGCAATGCACTTCGCAATATCCAAGCCATCGCGCAGACCGCCGCTGGCAAAAACGGTCAAGGCTGGCGCTGCCTTACGCACATACTGAATGCTCTCTGCGGTGGGGATGCCCCAGTCGGCGAAGCAGCGGGCGACTCGTGCATGAAAGGCCGTTGGCGCACGGTGATACTCTACCTCGCTCCATGAAGTTCCACCTGCCCCGGCTACGTCAATCGCCGCGACCCCGACATTGGCAAGTTGGCGAGCGGCTTTTTGGCTGAACCCCCAGCCAACTTCTTTGGCGATGACCGGGACTCCAACCTGCTTGCAGACCACTTCGATCTTGGGTAGTAGATCCTTGAAGTTGCCGTCGCCTTCTGGCTGCACCGCCTCTTGCAGCGCGTTAAAGTGCAGGATCAACGCATCGGCTTGTACCATATCTACCGCCCGACGGCACTGATCTACGCCGTAACCATAGTTGAACTGTACCGCCCCAAGATTGGCGAACAACAGGATGTCGGGCGCAACATCGCGGATGTCAAAGGTTTGCGCCAGATCGGGCCGTTCGACAGCAGCACGCTGCGATCCCAAGCCCATAGCAACGCCGGCTTGCTGCGCGGCCTCGGCAAGATTGCGATTGATCAGCCGCGCCCGTTCAGTGCCGCCGGTCATCGACGAGATTAGAATCGGGGTTTTTAGCAATTTGCCAAACAGATCAACCCGTGTATCGATCTCAGTGATGTCCAGTTCGGGCAGCGCTTCATGGATAAAACGATAGTGTTCCAGTCCTGTCGTCAGGTTTGGAAACTGCACATCCTTCTCAAGATTGATGTTAATATGATCGTCTTTGCGATTGGCCGTCTGGTTTGAATCCGTAACTTGGGTCATTTCGTAGTGTTCCTTTGTTGTGCAGCCTGATCCTACCCATACCATCGGGTGTCGTCAACCGCCTTTGTGCGAAAAGGTGGCTTTTCGCCCTGACCGTGTACGGGTATAATTTTGCGACGTTTATCCTGTCACCTGACAATTAGCTGGAGAGAGCCTTATGGCATCAACCTTTGAACGTGTACGCGACATTATTGTTGAACTACTTGGCGTGGAGCCGGATGAAGTCAAGGTCGATTCGCGGTTCCGCGAAGACCTAAAGGCCGACTCGCTGGATCTTGTGGAATTGATCATGGCAATCGAGGAGGAATTCGGTGGGGAGATCTCCGACGAAGAAGCCCAGAAGATCACAACTGTCACCGAGGCGGTCAACTATATCGATACGCGGATGATACCCAACAAGTAGTCAATTGTAATTCCTCATCGGCGTACTGCCGATTCCCATTTGTCTGACCGCCAGCAATTACCGATTGCCAGCGGTCAGTTCGTTTATGGCATTAATCACATTCGCCTCATCTGGAGGCGAACGTATATAGCTATCTTGTCTCCGCCCAAGCTGCCCTATTGGCTCTCGGTCGAAGTCTGTGTGGGAAGTAGTCGCGTCGTCAGGTCGCTGAGTTGGTCGAAGGTCACAGGCTTGATGAGCGTCAGATCTGCTAGATCTTCAAGATCTTGGATGAGCAGCACGTCTGCCGTGACAGCGATGACTTTGGTCAGAGCTAAACGGCTGTCGGCGCGGATACTTTTCAAAATATCCATGCCAGACACATGTGGCAGGTGCATGTCGAGAATGACTACTGCCGGGACAATTTCCTTGAGTTTGGCAATCGCCAATTGTCCATTGCTGATAACTTCGGTAGCTAGCCCCGCCATTTGCAAGATTTCCGCAAAAATCGTAGCCATCTCCGGCGCATCTTCAACGATTAACGCTAAGTACACGGGCTGTATCTCCCTCTTCGGTTCGGTGCTGTAGTGGTAGTGTGACGGTAAAGGTACTCCCGGAACCAATCTCGCTTTTGACGGTAACTCGACCGTTCATCAGGATAGTCAACTGCTGCACAATCGACAAACCTAACCCTACTCCGGTATTAACGGTTCTTGTCGTGGTGCCATCGACCTGCCAAAACGCCTCAAAAATCCGGTCTTGGGCTTCAAGCGGGATGCCCAGCCCAGTGTCCGAAACCTCAATCGCCCAATGTTCGGGGTCGGGTAGGGACATTTTTACACCGATACGCCCCTGCTCTGTAAACTTGGTGGCATTCCCCACCAGATTGAACAAGATCTGGCTCAGACGCTCAGAATCACCGTAGATAATTGCAGGCATATCGTCGGCAATCTTGGTGGTAACTTCCAGCCCTTTCGCGTTCGCCAAAGGAGTCATCGAATTCTCAACAGTTTTCATGAGATCTGAGGGTGAAAATTCTGCGTTGAGTAAGCGGAGCTTGCCCGACTCAAGCTGACCTTCATGCAGCAGATTGCTGATAAAGCCTAACAGTTGGTCGGCATTAGTAGTCACACTCGTTAGGGTCTTGCGCTGAACGTCCGTCAAGGGTCCATAGATCCCTTTCTGTAGCATTTCAACCCGTATTTTAATGACACTCAGCGGGGTACGGGCATCATGACTGACATTCGCTAGGATCTGACTCTTGAACTGAGACGCTTCCAATGCCTGATCGCGGGCCACAAGCAGTTCATTCTGGGCGTTAGCCATTGCACCAAGCATTTCGTTGATAGACTTGGCGAGGTTGGCAAGTTCGTCTTTGCCGGAATAGGCAATCCGTGTATCCAGATCCGAACTCGTTCGAATTTTGGTGACGGTCGTGTTGAGATACGCCAGACGCGACAGGATAACACGTTCCAGAAGCACCAGCGTGACAAGAATGAAGGCAACTCCTAGCACGAGTAGGGCGATCAAAAAATACGATAGGCTGGTTTGCCCTTGATTGTAAATGCTGCGGGCGGAACTGATTCTGAAAATGAGGATGGGAGCGTTGGTAATATCCCGAAGCAGTGTGTAGCCAGTTACTTTGTCTGCCCCCAGAGGGGTAACGTCAATGGGCGCACTGTCGGTGATTGAACTCTCCGCAATATGGTAGTCGGCAGGCAGATTGGGATCGTTGATTGGCAGCATTTCTATCGACAACCGCGTGCGGCTGGCGATGCTGCTGATCTCACGTTGGTCAAGAAGTCTGCCCCAGACCAGTGATCCTATAGGTTGTCCTTGAAGATTGGTGGGCAAAATAGGCGTAGAGGCAACAATGAATGCACCTTCAGAAATGGTGATCAACCCGCTAACGCCATCGATGTTTAGTTTACCGTCTGCGCTCACAGGCTTCAGCAGCGGCCCATCCACCGAAAGCGCGTTCTTAAGTCCATCGGGAACTGGCACTTCTTTGGTGTTGACGAGATCAAAGCCCTTCTGGAATGTGACTTTACCAGCACTATCGATAAACACCATAAAGTTTAGCTGGTAAGTGTCAAAAACTGAATCGTTGGTATTCGCATCAAGAAAAACCTGATTGCCGTCCTTCATAAACTGAAAGGCATCATCCCAGTGTGCCCAGTCGTGGTTCGTGGCGTGCATGACTGTTTCCTCATCGGAAACGGCATTGAGGCCACGCTGCACATCGCCCTGCACACTTTGAGTCTCAAGCTGCTGATAACTTCGCAATAGAATAGTTTGGGACACGATGTAAAGGGCAGCAATCAAACATGCAAGTGTAATGCCAATAATGATAAACGTTTTAGTGCGAAGGGACATAGGGTATCATCCATACTCTCAGATTAATCCTGAGGATAGCGCGTTGAAATTACCGATGTGATAGGAAATCAGCTATAACAATAGTCTAACATAGAATCAAAATCCTATTTCTGTCAAACTAAAATTCATACCAAATTCATGCCATGCAGAGTCTGAAAAGAGTGTCATTGTCCCTATAGAAATTCACAAGCTTTTAACCGTGCGTGTGAAGGATTGTGTTATACTAGTTGTGCGATAGTGGATTATTGTAGATTCATAGAAACTAACAATGTTGCACACAACGCTGTTGCTAAACTGCATATTTGATCGCCCTCGCGTATTAATCATAGGGTACAACACCGTGATTGAATGTATAAAGTTTCCATTGCTACATTTTTTGACAAAAGAAAACTATAGTTTTGATCGTACAACGCGCTAGCCCAGACTTACAGTGCTTGTAGAATAGCAAGGCATAACGCGATTACGCACAATGAGGACATTTCAATATAATTTTGTTAAAATGGTCAATCCGGTTGAAGCGAAAATGAACCATCAAAGCAGATCTCAATAGGGCTTGACGAACAAGGGGAATGCAGTTTCGAAATGCAAAACACACCCATCAATCCAATAGACAAAGATTTCTTTCGCCGCACGCAATCCTTGGAAACGCCCTCACTCGTCATCGATCTGGAACAAGTACGAAGTAACTACGCTGAAATCAGCGCAGCATTCCCCGGTGTGGATGTTCACTATGCCATGAAATGCAATCCCGATCCCGGTATTATTGGCATATTGCACGACCTCAAGAGCAGCTTTGAAATTGCATCACTGCCCGAAGCCACCCAACTACTCCAACAAGGCGTTCACCCCGACAATATTATCTGTATGCATCCCATTAAATCGCCAGAGTTCTTGAAATATTTGCATGAACACCAGATCAAGATCATGGCGATAGACTGCTTTGAAGAAGTCGATAAGATTGCTCAATACGCTCCCGGCAGCCAAATTGTGGTTAGACTTGATATTCCGAATGACGGCAGTGTTTGGCATCTTGATGGAAAATATGGCCTGCCGATCAATGAATGTCTTGACGTTCTCCACTATATCGAATCGAAAGGGCTGATTGCACATGGGCTGGTTTTTCATGTGGGGTCACAGTGCGAAACCCCTTCAAACTGGATTAACGCTCTAAAAACCTGCGAACGACTATGGAGTGAAGCGCGGGAGCAAGACATCGTGTTGAAGTTCCTGAGTTTGGGCGGGGGGTTGCCTGTACAGTACCGTCGCTCAGTACCTAGCCTTCAGGAAATCGGTACTCTGATAATGTCTGCACTTCAAAACAGCATCTTTTTGCAGGATAACGACGTTCAATTCGCGATTGAACCGGGGCGTTTCATGGTCGCCACCGCTGGAACGCTCATTACCAGCGTTTTCGGAACCGCCAAGCGCGGTTCGCTCACGTGGGCCTACATTGAAACCGGCTCCTATAATGGCTTAGTGGAAGCGATTGAAACCGATGATCGCCAGTTTTATCCCCTTATCGTGGAACACACTGATCGACCACTCGTTAAGTACCATATTGGCGGGCCAAGCTGTGTGTCTTTGGATACGCCTTTTGAAAATGTCGAATTGCCCGAACTACGCTTGGGGGATAGACTGTACGTGCTGAATACGGGAGCTTACACCGTAAGCTGTGCGACATCGTTCAACGGCTTCCGAGCGCCCAATGTCCACTACCTGCATGATCTAGCGATCCCCGAAAATGTACTGTCTGTAGCCGTGGATGAGTAATTTTAATAACTATTTCAGGTGTCCAGTTTCGGAATCTGGAAAGCGCGACTATCTTTTATGGTGAAAACGCCAACGACAGACGATTGGGAAAACGACTGGAGCGCCCAAGCCTACCTCAATCAGTATTACCGTACCCCAACCATTCCCGGCGATGAGAGGGCTATCTTTAATTTCTTTATTCCCTATCTTCGCAGCTTCAATACGATTTTTCCACAAGCGCTGGATATTGGGGCGGGGCCAACCTTGCATCATGAGCTAGCGTTAGTTCCGTTTATAGAGGAATTCCACATTGCCGATTATCTGCCACAGAATTTGGCAGAAATCCAAAAATGGCTTGATGATGCACCGGGCGCGCATGATTGGGATATTTATTCGCGAGGTATCCTCGCGATTGAGGGTCAGGCCGAGGTTAATGATGAGGCAGTCGAAGCCCGCAAACGACTGCTTCGGCAACGGGTGACAACCTTAAAAATAGGCAATATTCGCGACGATCTTCCGCTTGGTGAAGCGATTACCTATCCGCTTGTGACGGCCTTTTATGTGGCGTGCTCGGTAGCGCGTACCAAAGCGGAGTGGATGCACTATATGCGGAATGTAGCTACGCTGGTTGCCCCCGGCGGTGTCTTGATTATCTCCGCGCTGCGAAATGCCGAACATTATCAGGTCGGGCCGCACAAATTCCCTAGTGCCAATATCGACGAACACGACGTTCAGCAGCTATTTCAGGCATTGGGCTTTGATACAACCGCTTCTGATGTCGAAGTTGCAACGGTTCCCGAATGGGACAATGAGGGCTTTGACAGTATTATTGTCGCACGGGGTCGAAAGCTGACTGTGCCAAAGAAAACTATTCAGGATACGACTGAATAAACAGAAATTTAGCTTTACGATGATTCGCCAACTGCCTTGTCCGCGCATTCTTACCGCTGTCGAAGCGATCCCAACGGCTCACCAATCGGTCAATTATCCTCGCTATTGTTTGGGGGTGCCAGATTCGTAAGGAGTGTGCGCGCCTCTTCCAGATTATTTGCAAAGGCCAAGCGTGAACCTAGCGCAGAATAAGCCCGACCAAAGATCGCAATCACAATATTCGCCGCAAGATTGCCACCGCTCACAACAATCTGCCCGATATTTTCAGGTAAACTTTCCGTTGTGTGGCGAAAGTGTAATAGCACATTGCCCATGGGAAATGATGTGCCTTGCGGAATATTGCTGATGACATTTACTGTATGCTCAACGCTATTCATTAGACCGTAAACCTGAGCGATTCCGGTATCATAGTCTACCCACCCCCAAGGATGAATTAAGTTGATGCATATTGTCGTATGATCATCGTTGTCCCAAGCAACAGTTACAGGCATTATGCTTTTCTGTATAAATCGATAAGTTTGTCAACAGTATATTATAGATATACAGCAATGCTCTAACAATCAACAACTTGGTTGAACTTGTTGGTAAAGTGTCAATGCGTTAGGGACTCAATAGCGATTCAATTTGCCTAATCGGTATGATAGTCCAGCAGGGCGATCTTGCCGCCTGCTTGCTAGAACTGTGAGATAAGCATTTTCAGTGAAGACACGCTCTAACCAGACTCAGGATGCTTGAGCTAATCGCATTGATCTACATGAACAAAGCCATTATTCGCCTTAGCCACCTGTGCAACGTCGCTGTTCCAACCAATAGCCTCGGCGCAGACAAGATTAAAATTTGACTCATGTGCAATTTTCCAAACTCCTTTTCGGGCAGAAACAAGTTAAAATCATTTATCAACATCAATGATGTGGTTTAGATAGTCCTCTCTCATTCCTAGGAATTATCGCACCACCTAATTCCGGGGCGAAAATTACGTATATTTTCAACAATATTTACGTAGTCATGCGAAAAGTACTCCCAATACTTACTCGATAAATTCTATAGATGCTTCTGTCCTAGCCTGATCATCCTAGTCTTGAGAGTTCAATAGCTACTTATGATAAGCGATACCCTGCGCGGATGGCCGCGTTATTCAACTCGGACAGTTGTTAGTGCGTGGCGTGATGAGACGATCCGCATACCGATCATTATCTTTGCCGCCTTACGGGTGATCACGGGTATTGCGGCACTACTGATCGTCCATGTTTCGCCAGCCACGCTGCCTGCATGGTTAAACGGCAACCCTAGCGGCGAAACGTATTTCGTGGCGCTGCCCAGAAGTGCGCCACTCGCCTCGCTGGTGGAACCTTGGCATCGCTACGACACTGCGTGGTATATCAAGATCGCCATACAAGGCTACCGAGCTAGCGATCCTGCAATAGTCTTTCCGCCGCTGTATCCCGTTGCGATCCGCTTGATTGCCCCATTTGTCGGCGGAAATTATGTACTGGCTGCCCTGCTCATCAGTAATACGGCAGGCCTGATCGCGTTTATTTTATTGTTCAAGCTCATCGAACTAGAATTTGGCGATCTATGGCTGGCCCGGCGCACCTTGATCTGTTTGGCAGCGTTTCCCACCGCTTTCTATTTCGTGGCGGGCTATACCGAGTCGATTTATCTGGCGCTGACATTAGGCGCGTTTCTAGCAACCTTTAAGAAAAACTGGCTGCTCGCCAGTCTCTTAGCGGCGTTGGCAGGCGCGGTGCGATTGCAGGGTGCTTTACTGTGTCTGCCGCTGGCGTGGATCGCTTATGTACAGTTGCGCGAATGTGGACTGGATGCTTTTCTGGCGCGTCTCCCGGCGGTATTGGGCAGTGTTGTCGGCACTTTGAGCTATATGGCGTACATCGAGGTGAACAATCTGGGGTCGCTAGAATATGCCTATGCCCACCAGTGGAAATTGTTTACGCGCCTGCCTTTTGACGCGATAGAAAATTTTGTGACTCGCTACTCACGTGCACAAACTTTCGGCTTTGAAAATGATAATGCGTTAGCCTTGATCTTCATCGTCGTCATGGCGATTATTGTGACCATCAAGATGCGTCCCGCTTACTCCCTCTACGTGTGGTCAACATTGGCGGTGATCCTGCTACGCTATCACAACGGCCCGCAGTTCGAGAGCATGTTCCGCTATGCGCTGCTGATGTTTCCCTGCTTCATTGCCCTCGGCATGGTGTTGAGCAATCAATGGGTGATCATGAGTTATGCCATTGTGTCAGGCCAATGGCTGTTTATCTTGCTCAATCGGTTTATCCACTGGATCTGGGTGGCCTAATTTTACAAAAAAAGGAATGCTTTAGAGCAAGATCTACAGCGACTATCAGGTTGGTTGAACCATTTTCATTAGAGGAGGCAATTAATCGCTATTCAACATGTTCAAGAGTTCTTCTTCAGTAGTAGTAGACAATAGTTCGAACTCCTGGTCGGAACTCTCGTGGTAAATGAACAACTTATGCTTTGAAGGTATCTGTGTTCTGTACCAAACGGCAAACTTGGCAGCACCTAGAGGAAAATCATCAATACTAACGATTTGTCTGCCCATTTGAATGCCACCTAACTGGCGGAAACCTTCAATACTGAGGCTCCAACTGACTAAATAGGTGTCACCCGGGACAGGTTTTAGGATCTCCAAATCGGGCCAATGGGCACCCAGTTGTTGTACGAAAGTTTCAACCTGTAATTCCAGATCGGACTCTTCGAGAGGACTAATAAAATAGGCCATATAGATTTCTTCCTGCGCAAGCGTGAGGCAGATTAAATGGAAAAGCCTGAATGTCCAAACCAACCTCTGGCATCACCCTCGGTGATATTGTCCAAGCCTTGTGCAATAGATTTAATGAGGTCGGGAATGGTCTGGCAGCGGCAACGACATAAAAATGCTGGCTCATGTTAACTGCAAGTGCGCAGAGACAAGGGCTGCCACGAAATCGGGTGTAATCCGTTTTAGATTAATGTGAAACTCACAAATGGCAAGATACCCTGACAAGTATTTTTTGTGAACACCTCGAAAGAGACGCATAAAATTGCGGACAAGGGTCCACATCCCTTCCACCGTGTTGATATGGACTTCACGAATGCCGTCACCATCATCATCTCGCGCCCACTCTTTTTGGGCGTGACAAACGGTGGCGTGCGGACGATCAATGTGGTTATAGCCTTGCCATTCATCCGTGTAGACTTGGGTGTCGGCTTGGGTAAATTGCTCCACATGCGTACACAACGTCTCACCATCGGTGTGTTCAACCATCCGTAAGCGCACTTTGCCACTCTCTCGCCCAACGGTGCCAATAATCGGTGGTCGGTCATTGGCATACGTGCCGTGCCCACGTTGTTTATTGGCTCGTCGACGCGGTGGGTCGGCAGGGTCAAGATGTGGGTCGCTTTTTTTCCCCCGCATTCTGATACATCTCGTCCGTTTCGGTCTGTTCATCCTCCTCAAGCGGATTATCAGGCTGCATGAGTCGCGCGTTGGTTTGCATCTGTTGGCGAATGGCTTGAACCGTTTGGCGACACACGCCGACCTCGTTTGCCAGAATTTGGGCCTGTTCGCCTTTAACCACACCCCGAACCAGCAGCACCACTTGTTCAGCCTTTAACCGACATCCTTCAAAAACCGTTCGGCTGTACACGTTATAGGTCTTGTCGCACTCCCGACAGCGATAGTCGGGCACTTGGCTGCTTTTCGTTACCCGGAATTGCCGGGCATTTGCCAATACGCCACCACAATGCGGACAAACCATGCCTCCCGGATGGAAATAGTCAACCAGCCATTCGTAACTACTTTGGCTTGACATCAACTCCACAATGGGAAACTCAATCGGCATTTTCGTCTCCTATCTCCTTCCTTGCTCCCTAAGTTTACTCCCCTTTGCACTTCGGGTTAACATGAGCCAAAATGCTTTCAGTTTAGAAAAAGCTCCTCAATAGGCGACAAATCTGGTGAATAAGCAGGGAGGAACAAAAGCTGGCAGCCAGCCTGTTTTAGCAATTGTTCTACGACAGCGCTTTTGTGGCTGGATAAATTGTCCATGATCACAATTTGACCTAGCTGTAAGGTTGGTAACAAGACCTTACGGACGAAAGTTTCGAAAGCCGCTTCATCCACAGCTCCTTCAAGTGTCATCGCGGCCTGCATCCCGTTCAAGCTCATACTTGCCAAAACCGTCACATTCTTCCCGTAATTGCGAATTACTCGGTCATAGACCCGACTACCTCGTGGCGCACGCCCATAAAGCGGGACCATCCCAATACGGCTACCGCTTTCGTCCACGACGACGACATCTTCCGTTTTGAGCTTACCAATGACTTCTCGAAATATACGCCGCGCCTCTTCATCACACTCAACGGCTCCCAACGTCTTCTTTTCCCGAGTCAAACCCACACGCCTAAAAACTCGGCTTAAGCAGGACTCACTGGCTAGCATTTTATACTTTTTGCACCACAATTGCGCATGTTGAGCCAGTGTATAATCCGGATGTTCCTCAACCTGACAAACTAAGCGTTTGCGTAGCCGCCTAGTCAGTTTTCCTTGCATTCGACCTTGCACTGTCGGTCGTATATACCCACATATCTCGTATCGCTTGATATAGCGCTTAACACTGCTCAAGCTGAGCATAAATCTTCGCGCTATGGTGGTTTTGGATTCTCCTTGTTGCCAACTGCTGACGACGCGTTCCCTAAGGTCAAGTGAATAAGCCTGCATTCAAGCCCTCCACCTAACGTAATATCTGACTCTTCTCAATGGGTCAACCTACGTGACAGTCGCTGTAAGGCAATTGTTATCATCAAAAAATTGGTCGCCCTATTGACTAATGATACAATAACAACCCGTCTTCATCGTTCGATTAGTTAACCTTATCTTGATTCCTCAGGTGTGAATTTTCGTGAAACACTTTAATGCTTGGTGCGCTCATATCCTTATGATCATTATTTTGATAGCTGTCACGGCTTGCTCAACAGCGGCTAAACCAATATCCAGTACACCAGAGGTTAGCTCGTCAGAGATGAATACGGCAACCGCATTGGCACGTACTCGTCAAGCACAGGAACAAAGTTTAGTAACCCTATGTAAAAAAATAAGTTCGTTGAGTGTGGCAACGCGCTTTTCTAAATCGGTCAATAAGTTTATTGTGATAAATACAACGGATGGTCGAGTCGATGATAACTATCAAGCGGCACTCAGCCCTGATGAAAAGGCCGATTCTGGACAGCAGGCAACTGTGTTGGTCTGCGTGGAAACCAAGCAAACTAATGTAGAAACATGCAATTACACGAAACCCAATAGTAACGAGTCGATACGCACCATTTTACGTATCAGGCAAGATGACCAAGTTAGCTTAATCGATCTGGCAAATCGAACCCTAGTCGGTCAGTCTACCATTACGGGTGAAGACCCAAACAATTGCACTAGAAATATACCGAGTAGTACCGATAGCCAATTTATGGTTGGCAATAGGGCACCGCCAATACTACTCTTAAATTGGTTGCATGATGTTGGCAAAACAACAAAGTAACATTAATTCAGATTAAGCGTATATTCCGCGCCATGCGCTGCTGATGTTTCGCAGCTTCATTGCCCTCGGCATGGTGTTGAGCAACCAATGGGTGATCATGAATTACGCCATTGTGTCAGGCCGATGGCTGTTTATCTTGCTCAACCGGTTTATCCACTGGATCTGGGTGGCCTAATTTTACAAAAAAGCGTTCGTTTACTAGTAGACTAACGCATGGGAAATAAGCAAGAAAGAGGGTTAAATAAGGGAGGG
>JBDTVG010000225.1:0-51012 GCA_040007395.1 Chloroflexota bacterium | reverse complement strand
AGACTGCTTAGTCTGCCTCATTCTTATACCACCCATGTGTAAAGTCCAGCTTAGCAATCTGGATGATGGACCAGAAAATCACTCGCGCCGCACCCAGTTTATGCAGCGGCTCGTTCAGTTCGCTGATGAATTTCAGCTTACTCTCCCTCTGGCCTACTATCCTCATTGGAACGGCGACTTGCTTGATTCTCGCCAAACCGTCCTGCGCTTAGCCTCAACCATGACTTACAATGGTTTTTCGCCTATCATTCGTTTCGTTGAGAAAACCTATCAGACGGGTATCCGGTTATCTCAGCCAGATCTGGCTGCTCTGGAAAAACGCCTCCAACGGTTAATCCGGCTTGCCAAGTGGTTTGTACGGATGGTCCCTCTCCGTTGCTAACGCCGTTTTATTTCTCTGGAACCGCCTTAGGAGAGTTGCAGGCCGCGTTCGGCTAGCCACTCGGCAATGATTGCCTGCGCCTTTTCTGCATCTGGTTGGGTTCGACACATGATGACGAAGTAGGGTGGGTAGCCAGCGCACAGCCGAACTGTGTTTCCAACTACCTCCCTCCGAACCATGCGTGCGGGTTTCCCAGCACATGGCTCTCCGCATTCACGCCGCCGCATCGGTGTGAACCTCATGATGAGGAACCTTGTATTTCGGACTGAGCCGCTTGGATTTCTTCTAAAAGAGAGGATAAGCTGGCTCCGTCATATTTCCCGTTGTGAATGTCTCGGTGGCATTTTCGGCAGACTGGAACCTGTTTTCGGTTGATGGCGACCATGTAGAGCGTGAACCCTCGAACGTTTTCGCCGCGTTTGCGAATGTGTCGGACATGGTGCATTTCAACGTGGTCGCGGCTGTTACAGATAACGCAGTGGTCTTGTAATTTGGTGCGTGTTCGACGAGGCCCCCAGGTGGGTATGCTATCAATGTCTTCGGTAGGCTCTTTGGTTTTCCTGATTTGCTTGAGAGATTTATTGAAGAAGTGGAGTGTGTTGCCATTTTCTTTGTGAATAGTGATGTCTTTGCCGTATTTCCGAATGACCTTGTGAGTAGAGGATTTCTCCTTGTGGGCGATGGTCTTTGTGAGGGAATAGTACAGGATGTATTTGGCATAGTTGAGTTGTGAGACGTTGAGTGCAGGTTGATAGTAGTTGTACCATCCTCTGAATACGCCGTTGTAATGTTCGATGATGTGTTCGATGGGCTGGTTAATGAGTGCCGTCATACAGGCGGGTTGACCTTCAGCCATGTATTTCTTGAGTTTTGGGGTGAGTTTAGCCAACGGAACAAGGAGTTTGATATTCCCTGAAGCGGTTTTGACGGTTTGCGTGACGTTGTGCGGAGACCCTTTCCGCCGCATGTTCTGTCTTCGCAGACGTGCTTCGGATGTTTTGATAGCATAGCCCAAGAAATGGGCTGGTTGTGTAGGCAGATGAGTGATGACCGTTTTCTGTTGGTTGAGTTCGAGCTTCAGTTCGAGTTTCAGGAACGTCGCAAGATTATCTCGTATTTGCTGGGCGAGTGCTTTGGGACCTATCACGCCGATGATGACATCATCGGCGTAACGCAGGAATTTGACGCGGATGTAAGATGGGTCGTTGTAGTCATAACCTGGTGTCTTGAGAATTTGCTTGTTCAGGGCCTTAAGTTGAGGCTGAAGGCTCTTTCTGAGTTCAGGGTTTGCTTCACCGAGTTTCAGTAGCCGTTTTCGTTGCAACATCAAGGTTTGGTATTTCGAGTTTCGCTTTCGATACTTGCCTGTAGTGTATTGCCGACATAGTCTATCCAGTTCCCAGTCCAGTTTGCTGAGGTAGATATTCGTTAAAATCGGTGAGATGACCGAACCCTGGGGTGTGCCGCTGTAGGTGCGATGGTAGACCCAGTTGTCCAGGTATCCCGCTGTGAGAAATTTGCGGATGAGATTGATGAAGCGGTCATCTTGGATTTTTCCGCGCAGAATGTCCAATAGTTGGTGGTGATCCACGTGTTCGAAGCATTCGGTTATATCCGCTTCGATTGCCCATTTCATGCCCACCCAGTTGTGGCGTAGGTCTTCCAGCGCGGTGTGGCAGCTTCGTCCTGGACGGAAGCCGTGACTGTTTTCGTGGAAGGTCGGTTCATAGATGGCTTCGAGAATCAGCCGGACGCATTCTTGGACAATTTTGTCGCGTGGAGAGGGAACTCCCAGAGGTCTTTGTTTGCCGTTAGCTTTGGGAATATAGACCCGCCGGACAGGAGTGGGCTGATAGTTTTCTGTTTTGAGCAGTTCAATGATAGCTTGGATGGTTTCTATGCTCATCCCATCGAGCGTATAGCCGTCTGTGCCTTCGGTCATGTTGCCAGGTTTGCTCTTGAGGCGTTCATAGGCCATGAAGTGCAGCGTTGGGTTATACAGCAGGTGGTACAACCCGTGATTTATCCACTTCGGGTTTTGACGATTTTTGGTCCGTAGGATATTCAGAACATCACAGGCTTGTATCATATTGCATGACACCTTTCCATTTGAATATCCAAGGTCAGCTATGCTCCTTTCTTTGCCCTATTGGGCTTCCTCAAAGTACTACGAGCGCTCCGTCAACCGACATTTTCAGAGCCACTATTTCAAGCGCTCCCGCCGATACTCGATTGCGGTTAAGTATCGGGTTGTTGAGGTCGATCCCGCAGTTCATCGTGAAAGGTCATCGTTGGACGTAGGCCAGTCATTCATTCCGTTAAATACACTCGTTGTGTATCGCCTGATTTTCAGAGAGTCACCAAGCCGACGACTTTGACTTGATGAGAAAACCAGCTAGGGTTTCACATCACTTTCCCTAGTGTTTACGCAGGCACCACTCGGAATTGACCTTGGGGCAGTTTAGCTCTAGCCATATCCAACCTAGCTTGGTCTTCAGTCGTCGGCTGTGTTGTGCCGAACTCAGACCTTTCCCACCATGCTACACTCCCCAGCTTGTTGCCAAGTCTGGATAAGGTGGGTGCTTTACAACAATTCTCTCCGTTGTTGACCTTCTCTAAGGCATCCTTTCACGCTGCTTATCTACGGCGCACATCATCGGCGTAGCGAATAACCGTCCGCTCTGTAGCTGCATGGCCTTTATTGCGTCGCTGCGCACCAAGGGCGGTTTCCATTCCGTGCAAGCTGATATTTGCCAACAGGGGTGAAATCACTCCGCCCTGTGGGGTACCCGTCGTTGTCTCGTGGAGGATGCCCATTTCGACGTAACCGGCCTTTAGCCATTGGTGTATGAGTGCTTTGGCGGGGAAAGTGCCAATGGTTGCTAGTAAGTGTTCATGATTGATATTGTCGAAACAGCCTTTGATGTCCGCATCGACTACCCAGACTTTGCTTTTACTTTTGGCAACTGTCCAGATGCGTTCGATAGCGTCCTGTGCTCCACGTCCGGGGCGAAACCCGTAGCTTGAAGCTTCAAACCGGGCTTCCCAACTGGGTTCCAAGGCGTTTTTGACCATTGCTTGTAAGGCGCGGTCTCTTATCACCGGAATGCCCAGTGGTCGGCTTTTTCCGTTGGCTTTCGGAATATAGACCCGTTTCGCTGGTTTGGCCCGCCAAGGCGTGAGGCCGACAATCTCTTGGGGCAGTTTACTTCTTGTCTCTGGCGTTTTCACCGTGACCTTATCAATGCCGGGCGTGTTCTTCCCGGCGTTGACCTGCGTGACCCGTCTGACGCTGTCAGCGGCATTCGAGAGGCTACGCAGCATGAGACGTTGCAGGGACTGGACTTTATCCCAGTCACCCTCTTGTGTGGCCCAGAAGATACGTTGTCTCAAGTTGCGAACATGACGATTGGCAGTTTTCCAATCGATGGAACTCCAATCGATTTGTCCTTCGGTTCTGTTTGCGTTGGTTGAACGCATCTAACTTCTCCCTTAGTTTGCAACTCTTACAGGTAGTTCGGGTAACTCACCAGAACCACGTCAGCAGCCTTTCAGCTTGGGTATTGCCCTATCCACCCGGTTATGCTTTCCCGTTGTCTTAACGACTGGTGGCCTTCGCTTCTTGGTTCCTCCTCTTCCCACTGAGGCTGTCCGCTCCCTTACGGTTCGTCTACCACTTGCGTGGACCTCATTGGGGTTACTGTGTTTCCCTTCCTCAAGCTGCGTTCGGGTTGGGCTATGTCTATGTCGCGGGAGCTTCTGGTATCTTCTGCATGTCTGGACTGGCACATGGACTTGACGATGCGCTGCATCGTCCCTATCCCCAAGACCATCGTTACTTCCACACTTCAAACCGATAGTTCCAAATTAACGCGACCTCACGGATACTTTGCTTTCGCTTACCCTTCCGAACTTTCCCTAGCCCGGTTTCCCCTGCGCTTCAGCACGTTTCTGTTACCATATGACGCACCCAGGGATGGGGAACGGAGCCTTGATGCTGGCTCGGTGCGTTTCTTAGGCGCACACTTGATTAGAAGCGACTTTTTACATCGCACCCGTCCAGTAATTTATTAATGCCCTTTTACAAGCGGATAGAAATATAGCACTAGCAGAAATTGAAAAACGTAGCGCAGCCTCTCCGCCCGCCGAAAGAGATTTTTGGCGGGGCATTTTTCGGCAGTTTGGTCATTAGGTACTCTAATTCTAGGTTAATGCTAACTTGCATGTCCAGATTATAGATTGTGACATCACCGTAATGTTGATCGTAATGTTCAGCGGCTATTCTAATGTTCATGTGGTCAATCAAACAACATCAACGAACCACTCAAGACACTTTACACTCACATTCAACTTTACATTGAAGCATCATTATAGATAGACGTTAGCACCATCGCCGCCACATTCTAGCCAGACCACATGCACTTATCATCTCTCCCATCGCAGCAGGAACCGGACTAATTAGTCCGGTTTTTGTTTGCTTGACTACAGTATGTCACACCGATTGAAGCGCTGCCGATAAATTGTGACAATGTAGGGTTTTCTGTTTCGGCTCAAGAAGCTTAAACGATGATGGAGTGGCCTTGTCATGAGTAGCTTGGAACGAATCAAACGAATTATACCAGTGCCGCTAAATCCTATTGAGGCAGGTTCGCAACATGGGTGGAAATCTGCTGAGTACATGATTGGAACAGAGCTACCTCCAGACTACAAAGAGTTCATTAACACCTATGGGAGTGGGCTGATTGGAAAGTTTCTATATTTGAGACATCCATTTTCGCAGAAAAATTACTAGCCACCCGACACTGAACATTTGAGCGATACAAAAGGGCTTGACACATTCAGAAAAGTTGTTTTGAATACCCTATTGTATAAATAAAGGCGTGAGATATAGATATAATAGACCATTGAATTTGTTGATAGTTAACTCTCCTGTCGGTTTATAAGGATTGCCCAATCCGTTTTGAGCGTTCGTAACCCGCATTAACTGGAATATATATTCAGTGTCGGGTGGCTAGAAAAATTATATAAATTTCGTTCTCCAGCTCACTGAATTTCAGTCACTGGTTACAACGGACTTCGAAGCCACGCTGTCACATCCCATTTATCCTAAACCTAATGGGTTGCTACCTTTTGGAAATACAATTAACGGTGATACTTTATTCTGGGTAACAACGAATTCTCCTGTTGTATGGACACTCTTTTTCTTAGATCCCCGCAATCTAGACGATCAGCAATCCTACCTTGGAACAGTCATTGATTTCATTGCCGATTTGCTCGAAAACAAGATAGATGGTCCGGTGATTTCCTCAAAATTGATGAACCTCAATGAGCTATTTAGTCAAAACATATAGCTGAGTTGTACGGTTTATGTAGATTGGGTCAACCAATCTGACATTTGCTGTAGTAACTCGATTTGTAACACAACGTAGACACATTCCATCCCCTGCGATATGATTCCCATCATGCGTCATTGACCTGAACTTAGCATTCAAAGGAATTTTTACATGGGCAAAATCCATGATGTCGTCGTGAAAAAACTCGCCACCCACAGTGATGATCGGGGTTACTTCCGCGAGATCTTGCGCGACGATGACAACTTGCTGCGCCACTTTGGGCAGACTTCGATCACCAAGACTTATCCCGGCGTGATCAAGGCGTTCCACTGGCACGCCGATCAGGACGATATTTGGTATGTGGCGGACGGTATGGCGCGTGTTGTGCTGTACGATTGCCGTCAAGATTCACCTACCTACAAGCAGACGCAAGTTATCTTCGCGGGTGAAGATAATCCCGTTAGCATCTTGATCCCGGTAGGGATTGCACACGGTTATCAGGTACTGGGCAACAAACCTGTCATCCTGTTTTACCATGTCACCAAAAGCTATAACCCGGCAGAACCCGACGAACAGCGTATCCCGTTTGACGACCCAGAAATCGCGTTCGACTGGTCAATCCAAAATCGATAACGTGTTGCAGGGACTAAAGTTATAGATGGATCGTGAACCTGAACTCCGTGCGGATCGTCCCTATACCTACCGCGTGACCTTTATCAGTCTAGGGATTGGCATCGCTGTTTTGCTGGTGGTTGACTTTATCCTGTTGGCATTGCGTCAACCACTTGGGACGGATGCTAAAGGCGGGATAGTCTGGTCATTCGGGGCATTGGCGCTTCCGGCGGCAGGGTTAATCAGTATCCTGATTATGGGGTGGTCGATCTTTTTCCTACCGCCGATCTTTTCGCGGCGGCAGGGTATCCTGCTGGATACGGAAGTGTGGCCCGCTACAGGCACGATTGCACTTGGCATGTTAGTAGCACTCGCGTTCCTCGGCGCGATTCTGCTGGGGATTTTCTAGCGGATGCACGCTACTACCGAGGGCACACAGCGCTTCATGAAGCGCCAACCAGAGTCGCGACAGGGCAGCTATCGGCAAACGGTGGATGGTCTGTGGGTATCGTCGGTGGGCTTGGGAACCTATCTGGGGCAACCAGACGACCTGACCGATGCCGAGTACACAGCGGCCTATGCCCAAGCCATGACACTTGGTTGCAATGTCATCGACAGCGCGATCAACTATCGCTACCAGCGCAGCGAACAGACGATTGGCGTGTGGCTGGCTCAAGCGCTAGCAGATGGCACACTGAGCCGGGATGAAATTGTCATCGCGACCAAAGGTGGCTTTGTGCCTTTTGATCGCAGCCTGCCCGCCGATCCCGGTAAATGGGTTCACCAGAACTTGATCGCGCCCGGTCTGGCGCACCCCAACGAATTTTGCTCGAACTACCAACACTGCATTGCGCCTGACTACCTTGAGCAAATGATCGCGTGGAGTCGGCGGAATCTCGGTGTCGAGACGATTGACATTTACTATCTGCACAACCCGGAGACTCAGCATATCTCGCTGAGTCATGAGACTTTTCGCACGCGGATGTTAGATGCGCTAGAAACGCTGGAACAAGCCGTCGCGGATGGGCGGATCGCCAGCTATGGCACTGCCACTTGGACAGCGTACCGTGCGCTGCCCGATACGCCCGATTACCTGTCCCTGACCGAAATGGTCAGTCTGGCAACCGAAGTGGCGGGACAGAATCATCACTTCCGCTATGTGCAATTGCCGTATAACCTGTTTATGACCGAAGCGTTCGCGCTGGAAAATCAGCAGGTGGGCGAAGCCTTTTTGAGTGCGATTGAGGCCGCCGCCGAACTCGGCCTGACGGTGATGACCAGTGCGCCGTTGATGGAAGGGCGGCTGGCGAATCCGCTGATGCCGCAGTTAGCCCATGTCCTGACCGGGTTGGACACTGACGCACAGCGGGCGATCCAGTTTGTGCGCTCCAGCCCCGGCGTGACGACTTCGCTGGTAGGCATGAAGCAGGCCGACCATATTACCGAAAACCTTAGATTGTTGGATATACCTCCCGCCACAGGTGACGCAATTCGTGGGCTGTATTCCCGTTAGAAAGGACTAATCACCATACGCATCGTCATAACCGGCATGGGGACGCTGAATCCTCTAGGAAATACGGTCGATGAAACTTGGGGCAACATCAAAGCTGGGAAGTCTGGCATCGGGCGGATCACACGCTACGACGCAACCCTGACCGAGACACAGATTGGCGGCGAGATCAAGAACTTCGACCCGGCACAATGTCTCGGTCACAAGGAAGCCCGCCGCATGGATCGCTTTGCCCAATGGGCGGTTGTCTGTGCGTTGGACGCGGTAACACAAGCGCAGTATCGCATCACCCCAGAGAACACCTTCGACACCGCCGTGATGATCGGGTCGGGCGTAGGCGGCAGCTATGCCTTGAGCGAGACATTTGAGACGATCTTCACCAAAGGCATCGACAAAATCCGCCCCACCGCTTTTCCAGCGGTGATCCCTAGTATGGCCTCCGCACAGCCCGCCATTTTTCTGGGTATCAAGGGGATCAACTTTGGAGTCAGTGCGGCCTGTGCGACAGGCAATGTCTCCATCGGTGAGGGCGCTGCCCTGATTCGGCGCGGCGATGCAGAGGTGGTGCTAGTCGGCGCAACGGACGCAGTATTGATCCCGGCAAGTGTCGGTGGCCTCAACGCCATGCGGACGCTCACGACACGCAATGACGAACCCGAAAAAGCCTCCCGCCCGTTCGACGCGACTCGCGATGGCTTTGTCCCCTCAGAAGGCGCGGCGGTACTAGTCCTCGAAAGTCTGGAACATGCTCAGGCACGCGGCGCAGAAATTCTCGCGGAAGTGGTCGGCTACGGCGCAAGCTGCGATGCGTCGCACATTACCGCCCCCGATTCTAGCGGTGATGCGGTGTGCTATGCCATGCGCCGCGCCCTCTCGAAAGCCGATCTTACCGTGAACGATATTGACTATATCAACGCACATGGCACGAGCACCGTTCTAAACGATCTGCATGAGACACGCGCTATCAAGCGTGTGTTTGGCGAACAGGCGTATAAGGTTCCCATTAGCTCAACCAAGAGTATGCTCGGTCATGGCATGTGCGCGACAGGCGCTGTCGAAGCGGTGTTATGCGTCATGGCGCTGCGCGATGGCGTGATCCCGCCCACGATCAACCTTGAACATCCTGACCCGGAGTGTGATCTGGATTACGTGCCGAACGTTGCCCGAAACGCCGATCTGCGCTATGTCATGTCCAATTCGTTTGGCTTCGGCGGGCATAACGCTGTCGTGATCTTCAAGCGCTGGGACGGATAATACAATATGGTGGAGGCGAAACTGTTGTAAAATAGAGATCTCGATTGCATACAACAGAACTAGGCGGTTTGCATCATGGAACAACTCATTGTCGCACCGGAAAACCAGTCTGACGAGATAATACACGACACGATTTAAGCGTATACACATCATACTGCATCTCGACATGTGCACCATCGGGAAACAAAATATCAACAAGCACTTCCGTTGCGAATGGCCCCTTATCATTCCACATTTTGACAACTGTTATTGTGTACCGATTTTTGTTTCTTTTCATAACTTCAGGCAGAGAGTTCTCACAGGCAAATCCAAATGGTCCAATGGCTGGATTCGTATAAGTGCCAGCAATCGGCCCTTTGGCTGGCTGCAATATTTGTTCGACCTCAGCCTGTACTATTATTCTGGTATCAATCGGGGAAGGCTCAATAGTCAACTCTTTAAAGATATTGACAATCAAAAAGATTGTCACACCAATGATAACTATTGCGACCACAGCCTTTTCCCGTTCAGTTAACAAATTGGTGTGTCAGTCTTCCTCTCATGTTCCCAAAATTTCCTTCGCTACTTCTGCCATACTGGTCGCATTGCCTTTTTCCTCGGCAGCATGGGCAGTTTCTGGCGGAAGCTGCACCTTCATTTCTTGCAGCAGACGTTCAGCGCGGTAGGCAGTAGGTTTATCAGTGATCGAGTGGTGCAGGATAAAGGTTGCCAACGTCAATGCCCGTTCGCACTGTTTATCTTCGGCGAGTAGGCTGGCAATCCCGACAATGGAAGCCAACGCTACCGGGATCGCTCGTGTACTCATGGCGGTTTGCAATGCTTCGCGGAAATAGGGCATCGCTTCTTGGAAGCGACCCAAACTGAAATATACGTTGCCCAGATCGTTAAGCGCTGAGGCAATACCCCATCGGTAGGGAATCGCCTTAAAGATGTCGAGGCTATCCTGAATCATCTGCTTGGCGAGTTCAGGCTCATTCAGCCCCATGTAGGCTTCCCCCAATTGTCGCTTTAGATCGCCACGTTTTTTCTCATCTGCATTTTCGGTACTGACTAACACGAGTGCGCGATCCAAAAACTTGACCGCTTCCTGATAGGCGCTGCTGGCAAGGGCTTGTTTGCCCGCCAATGTTGCATAGTGAGCTTCTTTGGCGGTGTCGCCCGCCATCGTCCAATGATAAGTAGCCGACGCGGTATATTCTGGCGCGTATAGATACACCGTTTCGATCTGGGTGGCGACCTGTCGGTGTAATTCGCGACTCTTGTCGTCGGGCAGATCCTTCAATACCCCGTCGCGCAGTTTGTCATGGGCAAACCGCCATGTCCCATCCTGAACTTCGAGGACAGCCGTATTGGCACAAATTGCCAGCCATTGATCCAGATTAACGGTCGCGTCAACCAACTGCTGCAAGATCTTTAAATCAAGCTGTCGTCCGGTAATCGCCGCCAATTGCAACAGTGCGCGATGTTCCGCAGGCACACGATCCAATCGCCGTTGGACTATCTGACTCACACCACCCGCGAAGACATGCTCTGGTAAGGCCATATTGCCGACAGCATCCAACTGTCCGGCTTGTTCCGCCAGCGCCCGCACGATCTCCACTAGGAAGAAGACGTTACCTTCGGTTTCGCGCTGCAACAAATCCAACAAAGCGGGTTGACGGCCTTTGTCACCGAGCATCGCCGCGCTGAGTTCGACAATGCTGGTTTTGTCAAGCCGATGGAGCTTGAGGACTTGAGCTTCCGGCAGCATCCCGACCAGTTCTGGGCGCTCATCATCGCGATACAGGCATACCACCACCAACGCCAGATCGCCAATGAAATGATTAAGGCGTGTCAGCAGCGCAATGCTTTCACTGCCTGCCCAATGCAAATCTTCGAGAATTAGCAAAATAGGCTGGCGCTGTTGGCGGAACAGATTTTCAAGCGCCAACAATAATCGCTCTTGAGCAAACGCCGCGCTAACTGGCGGCGCGTCAGCAATTTTACGCCCTAGCAATGTCTCAATGTCGGGTACAAGCGCTTTCAACACTCCCGCATCTTCGTCGCTGAGTTCGGTTAGCAGACATAGCCAACGCAGCGCGGCTCGCCACATCTGGTAGAGGCTGGAGCCTTCGCTGATGTTGTAGCCACGCAGCACCAATACGCCTTGTACCAACGCCTGAGTCCGTACTTCATCCAGCAAGCGTGTTTTACCGACTCCACTTTCGCCACCAATAAGCCACACACTACCATGTCCCTGAGTAGCTTCCGTTAGTGTATCGACAAGCTGCTTTAACTCAGCCTCACGCCCAACAAAAGTCGCCGCTTGCAGAAAGCTCTCACGGATAGCGGCGCTTTCAGTGGGCGGTGGTTGGTCAATCGCCTCGCTTAGGGCGATAATCGCTTCTTCGGCATTCGCGTAACGATCTTCTGGCGACTTGCTTAACAGTGTCAAGAGTACCGAAGCGACATGCTTATGCGTTACTTCGTCCACATTGGGAATCCAATTCAGAATCTCCACGCTCAAGGAATTGATCGTGAAGTTTTGCCAAAGTCGCTTGCCCGTGAACAACTCATAGCCGATTACGCCCACTGCGTAAAGATCCGAAGCCTCACTGGCTGAATCGCCCAACAAGATCTCTGGAGCCATGAAGTCCAGCGTCCCCGCGATGACATCCGAGTCGGGATTTATCTCGTCACGGTTGAGCGATACACCAAAGTCCAGCACCTTAATCTGCTCACCAACGACCAGAATGTTACTTGGTTTCAGGTCACGATGAATGATTCCGCGTCGATGCAGGTAGGCCAACGCCTGTAAAACCTGAATCAGTGCATTGGCTTTTTCTTGATCCGATCCGTAGTAGACATTGTTGAGGGCTTGTGCGTTGTCCAAAAACTCCATAGTGAAGTAGGGTTGGCGTTCATCGTCGAAACCGTAATCTAGTACACTGGCGATATTCGGGTGGCGCAGCGATGACATGACTCGAAATTCTTGAGCTAGCGCCAACCGCAGATCAGTTGCTGGATCGTAAGTGGAAAAGCTGAGATTCTTTGGGCTGACAAGTACACGCTTGAGGGCAACATTCTGTCCGGTCAAGCGATCCAGCGCGAGGTAGACTGCGCCCATGCCGCCCTGACCAATTTGTTGGTGCAGCAAATAGCGTTTGCTAATAATAGGCATGGTTGTGGACATGTGAGGTCTCCGAGGCGGTTTAGTAAACCGGACTAAAAATTATTGGGATCGTTCGGGCTGTGTAACCTTATGAAGCAATTATGCTGGAAAGCACCCAACAACACAAACAGAGCGTAGCCCATTCTCACGGCAAACGCATCAATTTTCATTGTAAACAAAAGCCCTGCCTTGAAAATAGCTGTTTCAAGGCAGGGCTTTCAGAATTTTTGACTCCCCTCTACGAAATGTGGAAGGGAGTTTTACACGTATCTTGCTCAGTCAGATCAAATGCTATCGTGGTTTCGACGGAAGCGATACCAGAGCAGCGCTGCGCCGATCACTGCTAGTAACAACCCTGCGATCAATTGTTGAGCCGTGTTGGAGCTTGAGTCGGCGGGCGGATAGCCTGTCGGAGGCATGTGCGCTGGCGTACCAAGGATTGCTAACCGAGTGATTTCAGCCGCGATCTGGGTGCGAATGACAGCCGTTGCCGTGTTACCCGGTGTCCCAATGGGAGTCAAAGTCCCAGTAGGTGTCGGACCGCCGGGTGGTGGAGTGCCGCCGGGTGGTGGGGTGCCCAAGGTCGGTGTGGCACTTGGCGTATTGGTTGGCGTAGGAGTATCCGTAGGCGTGGAAGTAGAAGTCGGTGTGGGAGTCGGTGTAGGCGCAGGCAAGCTAAACCCAAAATCAAAGGTGTGATCGTTGTCGCCGGGGTTGCCAACGGTAATATCGGTTGCTGGAAAGCCACTGATGACGATTCCGTTGGAATCATTGATAACGCTGCCCGTGTTATTCGGCGTGAGTACATAGCCAAACAACGGGCCACCTGCTGCGTAATCGGCTGGGTCATCCAGTCGAATCTCGTAGCCTAGATCATACTGAAAGTTATAGTACACGCGGGTTGTACCGATGACCGCTGCTGCATTTGATGTGAAATAGTATGTCCCACTGGCATCGGTAATCGCCTCGGCAAGTTGGGTTACTCCCGTTTTATCGTAGAGTCGGACATGCACCCCTGCGACTGGTGTCTCACCGGGATCTTGAATTCCGTTACGATCAGGATCGATCCAGACTCGGTTGCCGATCTCAATAGGAGCCGGAGCGCATAACGCCTGCAACCCGCCCAGACCGTTAGCCTTACCAAAGTTCCCCGGCGCATTATTAAAGATTAGATACCCAGTTTGGTTAGCGCCCGTACCATCATTGCTATACCAGCGCGTACCTGCCGTAAAAAAGGCGTTCAGTGGATCGAATACGGTAGCAACGACTTGGGTTTTGCCGGGAAGCTGCGACAACCCGCCTAAGGCCAATTCTTGATGCGGTTGTCCTTGCGGGTTAACTACCGTTTGGTTCGTTGCATCCTGAAAGTAATACTCGCCACCTCCCGGCCCCTGATTCGTATTTTGACCGGCTGTATTAGTAACCGTGCCGCATCCAGAGTTATCTTCAATTACCCATCCGGTAGTCAGGTTTCCGCAAGCCCGCAAAATGTCACCGCCAGAAATGCCGTTATAGTCAAAATCAAAGTTTGGGGGATTTAGCGGAACTGGGTTGGGTGTTCCATGACCCGATTGATCGGCAAAACGGTCACGGAAGGCCAGAACCATATCTTCTCCGTCGAAGACAACGCTCGTGAAGATAGGCTGCGGCATTGTCAGTGCGTTGTTGGGCTGTGTCTTGGACGCATTAAAGAAGGACGAGTTCGGCGGCAGCCATGGTTGCCATGCGGCAATAAAGCCTGCATTACGAAACGGCGGACCCTGAAGGGGCGCGAGGGCACAACCGGGTGATGGCGCGTCATTCACACAACCACGCGGGTAATTCAGGGGGAAATTTAGCCGTGCCGTGAATCCATTGTTTGTCGGGTCAAAGGAGTAGACAATGGCACGAAGATTGGTATCCAGTTGAGAAGCCTCAGCCGAGCAAACTTCGCCTACGTAGATCAGACCATCATGAATGCCTAGTCCAAAAGGTCGAGCATCTGTCGCGGCGGCACACAGATTACCGGGGATGGCAAAGCTCTTGATCGCTCCTGCTGTCGGCGGTCCCGGCGGTGTAAAGAGAATCGGGATTTGATAAAGTTGATTATCCGCCAGATTAACCACGTACAGCATGTTGGCGTTGTCGTCGACAACTAGTCCCCCCAGCGAGAGCTTGCCCACATCATCAAAGGCTGCTTGTGAGTCGCGCCGCCACAATGCAGCAGTATTGCCCGGCGTATGTGGGTCAGTACCAGCATTGAGAACGGTAAAGGTATTCACCGCATTGGTCGTCGCATCGATCCGGTAGATTGCACCGGGGCCATCGGGACCGAAGCCTGCATGACGCTTCATGAAGGCGGCGGTAAACAAGCTGTTGGAAAGTGGGTGATTGCCTAATCCGAAAGTGGCACCAACTTGACCAGAAGTAGCAATTGTCGTATCCGGGACTTGTGGCGGCGGTGGCGGCGGTGGTACAGGGACTCCCGCATTATACGGGAAAGAGATAATAGCCGGTGTATTGCCGTTCCCGCCGGGCTGGATTCCAGTGGCAGGGCCAAATGCGTAACAACTTGTAACGAGCTGCGGATTTGCCTGACAGTATTGACCGGGGTTTGCCAACGCCAGATCGACATTGGCGGCTGGCCCCGTCACAAACGTAACCGTTGTACTTGATTCGGTGCCGAATACGCCCGGTCGCAAGTACGAGGGAATACCCGTAAACTCGAGGCGAACTTGAACGGCGGCTGGTACGTTCAAGGTATAGTTCCCGGCAGCATCCGTAGTTGCGGTACCTACGGCTGCGCCCGTGCTATCATAGGCCGTGACCGTGATCCCAGCAATAGGTGGCTCAACACTCGCGAGCTGCACCCCGCTTTCGTCAAAGTCACGGAATACCTTACCACTGATGGCGACGGCAGCGTGAGCAGGTGTTGCCAACGCACCAACAGTTAAGGCTATAAGACAAATCACAACAATCAGAGTCCGACGCAACATAGCTCACCGCTTTCAAAGAAATTTGTGTCTCTAATGTAAAAGAAAACAACGATATTGGATAGTCTAATTCCTAGGGAATCCTCTGCAAAAATGCGAGAGTGACAACTATTCCGAGCAAAACCCAGATTGGCGCTAATCATACTCTGATAAATAATAATTGTGCAATTGTTAATATGTCTATGTTTTGGTTAAGTTTATTTTTTCAAATTAACTTCTAACTTCTTGACACCCAAGTTTCTCAGCAAATTGTGGATCAAGGATTGGGGTTGATCAATACATGATTCTCCCGAACGTTGCAAGGATTCAGCCTTTTGTCCCATTTTTTCATAGCACCACATTGTGATAACATACGTATAAACTTTGCAGGATATACTGCTTCGAGCCTTTACCTGTAGAATCTATCAAAATGATACCTATCTGAAGGGAACCTACCTAATGGCACAGTCGATTCTGGATAAAATCAATACACTTATTTCTGCCAATTTGCATTCAATGGTGGATTCGGCCTTGCAGGCTAATTCTGTCAAGGTTATGGATGAATACGTTCGCCAAGCTGAACGCAACCTCGACGATCTAGAAGATGCTACCGTTACGGTGGGTGGCAGTGTCAAAACCCTCAAACGCAAATACGATGAGATTTCCTCCACCGCCGAGAAAATTGATCGCAACATCGATACACTCTTGACCAGCGGCAAGTCCGATCTTGCGGCAGCGGCGCAGACTGACCTGAACCAAAAGCAGCAGCTTGCCCAAGAATACTATGAACAGTGGCAGCAGCAGCAGAACGAATACCAGAAGATGTTGGATGCCAAGCTCAAATTGGAATCCAGACTCACCACAACCAAACAGGAACGCGAACATCTCAAAGCGTTGATGGAGCTTGCCGAGGCCAAGTCTGCCACCACCAAGACGATCCGCAGCCTCAACGATTTGGCAGGCGTGGGCGATGACGATGTGCGTAAGATGGGTGATGCTATTCGCGCCCGGTTGGATCGCGAAGACGCGCAGCTTGAAATGTCCAGCACCCGCCTACAAGACCAGATGGACGATGTTCTCGAAAAAGGTGAGGTCGATAGCCAGCTTGAAGAGCGCCGCAAACGGCTTGGACTCAGTGGCAGCGGTGGAGATGGCGGTACCAGCAGTGGGACGACTAGCAGCAGCGGAGCGACTAGTTCCTGAGATTTTCGCCTTTTACCCAGACCGTAAGGCGGCTGTACCCATGCGGTACAGCCGCCTTTTCTTTTGTTGGGTAAGAACAAACCACGACGATAGAGTTTAATTGCAATAAAGGCGATAAGTAGTGTCGATGGGGTGGGGTTTCAAAAGGCGGCGAATCCTCATCGGCTAACCGCTTCGCGAAAGTGTTGGCGAAAGTGTTGGGCTACGAATCCGCAATGGCGCGAATTTCGACAACACCCATCTGTGATGCCGGAAGCATTTTTGCAAATTCAATGGCCTCGTCCATATCTTTGCAGTTCAAGATATAGACAGCGGCGATTTGCTCTTTGGTTTCCGCATATGGAGCATTATCTACTACCAGTTTACCATCATGACCATGTACTGTCGTTGCTGTAGTACTCGGCTGCAATCGGGCGTTAACCTCTTTAACACCCCGCTGTTCTACCTCTTTAATAAAGGCTCCGAACTTTTGCACGCTGACCTCGCGTTCTGGCACAGAAAGATTA
The DNA here is from genome assembly GCA_040007395.1 of Chloroflexota bacterium. Classification (GTDB taxonomy): domain Bacteria; phylum Chloroflexota; class Anaerolineae; order Aggregatilineales; family UBA2796; genus DATGFK01. The sequence continues at coordinate 34,110 of JBDTVG010000225.1, read as the reverse complement.
GCCCACGACGTTTCATTAGTGTAGGCAAAAAACATATAACGCATAGGGTACGCTCCTTTAGTTAAACCATCTGGGCGAGTTATTCGCTGCTTCTTATATCGGTTAAGTCAATGCGAAAATCGGAGCCGCAGGTAAGACTTCTTAGTTTGTCAGGGTTGAGCACTTGGTAGATGGCGTGAATCTTGTTGTCTCGCACATCAAATGTAGTAGCGCTCACTGGTTTTTCATCTTTACAAGCGATCAACCCAGCTTGGCCATTGACGGTTGCAATGTGAAAAGTCAAGGGTGGTGCCCAACGGTGAAAGATGCCGAGAAACAGCCGAGCGGTATTATCCGAGCCAACTATCATATTTCGGACGGCACTGACTTTGCCGCCGCTGTCGTTGGTTACGGTGACATCTAGCTCCAGCAGCGCCAACAATTCTGCCATATCTTCCCCGACACAGGCTCGCAAAAACTGCTGGACGACCCTCTCAACAGTTTCGGTTTCGACCTTTACACGAGGCCGGTCCTGCATCAATCCCTTGCGGGCACGGTGACCGATCTGGCGGCAATCTGCGGGCGTTCTATCGATAATGGTAGAGATTTCAACGAAGGTGTAGTTGAATACCTCGTGCAGCAAAAACACAGCTCGGTCGAGCGGTGACATGCTTTCCAACAGTACCAAAAAGGCCGTTGAGATCGACTCGTGCAGTTCGAGCAGCCGTTCTGGGTCGTTCTCAGGCGATTGCAGCAGTGGTTCGGGCAGCCAATCGCCCACGTAGCCTTCTCGCTGAACTCGTGCAAGGCGAAGTTGATCAACACACATCCGAGTGACCATCGTTATTAGGTAGGCTCTAGGGGAACGAATTTCAGACTCTGATACGTTTTGCCAACGCAGTAGGGCTTCTTGAACGATGTCTTCGGCATCCATAACGCTACCGAGCATCCGATAGGCGAGGCCGAATAAAGCGGTGCGATGCTGATCGAATTCGCCTATGCTTGACATAGATTATGCGCCCTTCCTGTGATCGGTGGCGAGTACCCCATTTAGGGCAGGTACAGGCTTGCGTGGAGATTTATAGTATCCAGCCACACTGCGAAGACTAACATTGAGCCTATTCCAGCCGTTGATGTCGATAACTACTAAGGTCAGGCTAAGCAGTTCGGTTTCGGTAAACTGCTGCCTCGCCTGTTCGTAAACCTCATCTGGTACATAGGCTTCGGTGAGGAGGGTTACCGCTTCAGTCCAAGCCAGAGCAGCACGTTCTCGGTCGCTGTAAAACGGCGTTTCGCGCCATGCGTCTAGACTGTAGAGGCGCTGCTCGGTTTCACCGCTGGCGCGTGCATCTTTGAAGTGCATGTCGATGCAATAGGCACAGTGATTAATCTGTGAGGCGCGTAGTAAAACCAGATCAATCAGCGAAGTCTCGAACTCGCTTTTCATCCAGTACTTTGACAGACCCGACATCGCGTTGACCACTTCTGGATCAACCTGCATAAAGTTAATTCGTGCTGACATTGGTTATTTCTCCCTTGGGGTACTCAATCGGACGACACTTTTTGTGTCCTACAATATAGACGGGCAACGGCAAAAAAGTGTGACAGTTTTGGACAACAATCCTGATTTGGCATGATCACCGAATAGGGAGTAAGGTAAATTATTCTCGATCTTGACTTGATACGTTTGCCCTTAACCTCTGGCTTGGACTAGGGTAAAATGAGGAAATGATTTAATAAGATTTGGGTTCGATTGCTGGCCTAGACACTAAATCAGATTTGCTGGAACGAGCCAGAGATAACCGGAAAGTAAAGGTTCACAATGTCACAACAAAAACGACCTTCTGAAGCGATCCAAAAGCGGGCGCTGACTGCCATGCTGACGGATGCTTTTTTTACATGGCCCAGCGCCATCTTAATCGGATTTTCGATTATCGCTTTTTTTCTGTTTCCTCCTTTGATGTTTCCCTGGTGGCATCCCGAATTCTGGCTTATTTTTGGCGTAGTCGCCGAAGCCATTTATATGGCAGCAACAGTAACCGATCCGGTTGCCAATCAGGAAGCAGTGAGTCGAATGCTGACCGAACGCTTCGACCCGCGTGGTATCAAAAACATCAGTGCGCGGCAGCGGATGCAAAAGGCGCTTGAATATAAACGCAGCATTGATGATTTTGTAAGCAGACAAATAGGGGCGCGGAAGGTCAGTCTGGGACAGACTGCCGATGAAATCAATAGCTGGATCGAGCGTATCTATCAACTCGCGAAAGCGATTGATACCTTCGATGACAACCAGATCATTGATCGGGATCGGCGGGCTGTGCCAACCGAACTTGAGAATCTCAAACGTCGCATGGCTGTCGAAACCGACCCCGGCGTAAAATCTGAATTGCAGGATGCGATCAACATTCGCCAGCAATTGCTTAATAATTTGCAATCCATTACCAATGCGGTGAAGCGTACCGACATCAAGTTGGATAACACATTGGCGCAGCTCAGTACGGTCTACGCGCAAATGCAACTGCTGGACTCGAAGGAGATCGATGGTGGGCGCTCACAACGCTTGCGAGCCGAGATTCAGGATGAAATTGCCTCACTTTCGGATACGATTAGCGCGATGGATGATGTCTATTCCTATCAGGGGTACAACAAAGCCGTTGCTAACCTCGGCTCCGATGCAGCGCAAAGTGCTGCTGCCGGAGACGATAGCCAGTCGGCGCAGCGCAATGCTCGTGGGGGTGGCAATGGCTAGTCTCCCGGCACAGCAGCCGGAAGACTATACCGTTAGTGCCGCGACGATCCGCGATGCTCATGCTATCCGCCGTTTGGAACAGATCGTTTTTCCCATCGATGCGTACACTTATCTGAGCCTGACCAGCCTCTTGATGTGGCCCGGCGGTGCTAACTACAAATTGACGGATCGGCGGGGTGAATTAGTGGGATTTGTGGCAGGTTCGCCGAATTGGAGTACGCATACCGACTGGATTGTGACCTTAGGAGTCCATCCACTGCATCAACGGCGCGGCCTAGGGCAACTTCTCCTCGCCACTTGTGAGGAGCATTTATCACAAGCTACGCTGGCACTGACTGTGCGGGCCAGCAATCAGCCTGCCATTCATCTCTACGAACGGGCAGGCTACAGCCGCGCCTATATCGAGCCGCGCTATTACAACGACGGCGAAGATGGAATCGTGATGCACAAAACGCGCTACGAGCCAGACGAGACTTAACTCCGATAGGCCCCGGAATGGAAATCATCAGCAGTTTGCTGCTCGTCGCTGTGATCGGCCTGTACATCAATAATAGGTCCATCGCCGTCACGTTTGACCTTGTAGGGAGCGCCACTCCGCAAGCGTGCTAAATGTCCTGCTACTATCTCAGCAGGGGCAAGCTGTGTAAAGACTGAGATACCTACCATCACAACACCGAGATCGTCAAGCTGCCCCAAAATCGGAAAAATATCGGGGATCAAGTCGATAGGGGAGATCACATAGGCAACCGCCAGAAATGGGATCACTTTGAGTACCAGCGGTACGCGGTTATCTGTCACTAGGGCGAAGCTAAGCCGTACCTGCTCTAAAAGCTGCCGAAAGAAGCCAATCCCGCGTTGAGGTGGCGGGACTTCCGAGCGCTTGGGTTTTTCTGTCATAGGATTAAACTCCTGCTCATTCGAACCGAAATTGCTGGCACACCATAGTATAACGTTCACTCGGTGTGCGTTCATCATATATTTACGATCTATTACGTCAAATAGCTGGCAGAGTTTCAATCAAAGCCGCACAGGACAACATATCAGTTCGCCACAGCCGCGATTCTCATTAAACTTTTATAAAATTATCGCTAAGATCCGTTGAATGTTTGTAGGTGGTTTGCTGAAATTACGCTCAGGTCATGTATCTCAATAGTATTCCACTGCGTAACCCCTATTGCAAAATTTACAATTTATGCTATACTTTCCTTCTATATGAGCGACCCCATTGCGTTCCCCGGAGACGGTTTCCACTTAATAAAAGGTGGCCTGGTGGAATTTCCTTTGTGTGCATTCACGCAAGGGCGAGTTATGACGTTCGTAAACAACAGATCGTGAATTTGTATTAGATCTTACGACCGCAGGATAAATTGCAATTTGCCGTTGTGTTTACGTTTGTCATTCCTCGTAGTGAAGTGCTTGTAGAGTAACCGTATACTTTGAAACAGTGAGTAAATCAAACAACCTTATGGCTTCCAGACAACAGAAGAATCTGCGTATTATCCCTTTGGGTGGTCTCGGCGAGATCGGTAAAAATATGACCGTAATTGAATACGGTCGTAATTTGATCGTCATCGATGCCGGTGTAATGTTCCCCTCGAACGATATGCCCGGTGTAGACTTCATCCTCCCGGATTACAACTATCTTATTGAACGCCAGAATATGATCCGGGGGATCGTGCTGACGCACGGCCATCTCGACCATATCGGCGGACTGCAATTCCTAATGCAGCAAATTTCTGTACCGATCTATGGTACACCTTTCACATTGGGATTGCTCGAAGGTAAATTTCATGAAATGGGCATCAAGGGCGACCTGCGTCCCCTGAGCGAAAAACAACCGCTGACGCTCGGCTCTTTCACTATTAATGCTTTCCATGTCACCCACTCGATCCCCGATTGCGTCGGTCTGGTGATCGAAACGCCACTCGGCAAGATCGTACACACGGGCGACTATAAACTCGACCCAACGCCAGTGGACGGACGGCCTACCGATTTCAAGCGGTTAGCCGAACTCACCGAAGATGGTGTGCTGGTTCTGCTTTCGGACAGCACCAATGCTGACCGTCCGGGTCGTACTGCTTCCGACAAGATTGTCGGACAGGCACTAGAGCCGCTATTCTGGTCAGCACCGGGACGTATCATCGTCGCAACTTTTGCTTCGCATATCGCCCGTATTCAGCAGGTGATCGCAGCAGCAAATGCCTGCGGGCGACAGGTCGCACTAGCAGGCCGCAGCCTCAATGAAAACGTCGCGCTGGCTCAACGCCTAAACTACGTAAAATCCGGGCTTGGGTTAATCCCACTCGACATGGCAATGAACTTGCCAGAAAACAAACTGGTGATCATTGCGACAGGGACGCAGGGCGAACCGACTTCGGCACTGTCGCGGATGGCAGCCGGTAATCATCAGCTCGTCTCCATCCAACCCGGCGACACCGTGTTGGTATCGGGACGTGTGATCCCCGGCAAAGAGGAAAGCATGGCCCGTGTCATCAACCAGTTGTTTGCACGGGGTGCGTTGGTCATCTACGGCAGTATGGCAACAATCCACACATCGGGACACGGAGCACAGGAAGATATGCGGACAATGCTTGAAACCGTGCAGCCCAAATACTTCATGCCCGTTCACGGTGAGATCCGCCATCTACACCTGCACAGCCGTCTGGCAGGCGAAGTTGGCATTCCCGAAGATCGCCGCTTTATCCTAGAAAATTACCGTGTCTGGGAATTCGACGGCAAACAGGTGCGCACCACAGAAACCATTGCAGGTCAGGACATTCGTATCGATGGTCGGCTGCTTGGCGACGTGAACGAAACCGTGTTGCGTGACCGCGAACGGCTTTCTACCGATGGCTTTGTCGTTGCTGTGCTGCCCGTAAACAAGATGGGGCATCTGGTCGGACGACCACAGCTTATCAGCCGGGGATTTGTCCATCTGCGTGACTCCGAGACATTGCTTGCCGCTGCCAGCCACGAAATCCAACGCCTGATGCGTCAGAAGGGCAAGCCCACCCATGACGCGATTCGCGAAGGTCTGGGTGATTTCTTCTACAAAGAAACCAACCGTCGCCCGGTGGTGCTGCCAAGTATCGTCAAAGTTGTCTAACCCGCTACAACGGGCGACTCTGAGATAATAATCAAAAACGCCTCGGCTTGACCGAGGCGTTTTTTTTGGGGCTTACTTCTTGGTAGATACGCCGCTGCGGCTGGGTAAACTGGTCAATTCTGCCAATTCTGCCTCTAGCTGCTCGCGCCGCTTCTGGGCTGCGTTTCGCGCTTCGGACATCGCACCACCGACATGACCACGCGCTTCGTCGCGGAGTGCTGGCCCAGATGCGGGGGTTAGCAGTAGAACCACTGCCCCGCCGATCAACGCGCCGCAGAGTATCCCCCCTGCAAAGAACATCAGTCGTCGCATAAAATCGCCTCCCGATGATTGTGGCTATCAAGCCATACTGCATATTATAATTGGCAATTCACAATTATGCAGAGGTGATTTCTAATGCAACCGATAACTGCTGTAACCGACACGCTAGCCCGACTGGCTAACTTGCGACGTGTGGTGCAGGATGCAGGCTATGATGCTGTGGCGCTTGTCCCTAGCCCGACTCTCCTGTATCTCACCCATGTTAGCTATCACTTGAGCGAACGTCCCATCATACTCATTATCCCCGCAATTGGCGACCCCGCGATGATTATTGCTGCGCTGGAAGTACCGAAGATTGCCGATGTCGCGCCGTTCCCAATCCGTTTCTTTAGCTATACCGACGCGGAAGGCTATCAAGGAGCCTTTGCCCAAGCGTGCAAAGCATTGGCGCTAGATGGCAAAAAGGTGGGGGTCGAAGGGCTAAAGATGCGTGTCCTTGAAGGGCAACTTATCCAGCACCATGCCCCCGGCTGTAAGGTCGTTTCCGCCGATGAGGTGATTACCGCGATCCGCTTGCACAAGGAACCCGCCGAGATTGCCGCCATGCGACAGGCCATTGCCATCAGTGAAGCCGCCCTCGAAACCACGATCAGCAAAGTAAAAGTTGGCATGACCGAACAGCAGATCGCCAATATACTGCTGAATGCGCTTGCCGAACTAGGCAGCGGTGGCAACGCCTTCGACCCGATTGTGCTGGCTGGCTCAAATAGCGCCCAACCACATGGCGTTCCGGGCAACACAAAATTGCAGGATGGCGATCTGTTGCTGTTCGATTTTGGAACCACTACTGACGGCTATCCAGCGGATATTACCCGAACCTTTGCGGTAGGCGATATTGGCGAGGAACTCCGCAACGTTTATGAGATTGTGCTAGCTGCCAACATGGCGGGCATTAATGCCATCCGTCCCGGTGTGATCGCTCAAGATGTGGATCGTGCTACGCGGCGCGTGATCGAAGAATCAGGCTACGGCAAATACTTTCTGCATCGTACCGGACACGGCCTCGGCCTCGATATTCACGAAGCGCCGAATATGGTTGAAGGCAATCTACAAGTCCTTGAACCGGGCATGGTCTTTACCATTGAACCGGGAATTTACCTGCCCGGCAAAGGCGGCATTCGTATCGAAGATAATGTAACAGTCACGGACAATGGCGTAGATGTGCTGACCACTTATCCGAAAGCCTTACGAGTGATCGGATAAAAAGACGAACCTCAGCGATCCATCGGTTGCGGCTGAGGTTCTTCGGCGGGGGTTGGTTTGGGCGCAAGGTTTTTGAAGATGCCGCTGCGCCGCCGAATGCTGATGGTCGAGGCATCTGAGGCGACAGCGGGAAACCACGTTGAAAAAGTGGTGCCGACTCCATCTTGGCTTTCAACCCACAACCGCCCACCATGTGCCTCGACAATCCCTTTGGTGATCGTCAGGCCCAGCCCTACGCCGTCGCGCCGTCCCCGTTGGCGGCTTTTATCAACCTGATAAAAGCGATCAAAGATATGGGGCAGGTCGGCGGCGGGAATTCCTTCGCCTGTGTCGCGCACCTGTACCAGCACGCCGTTATTGTACACGATGGCTCGCAAGGTGACGGTTCCCCCTTGCGGTGTATGCTTGAGCGCATTATCGACCAGATTGGTATAGACCTGTACAAGTCGATCTCCATCTCCGGCAATGGTCGGTAGTGGTGGCACATTGAGTTTGAGCGTCAGGCCATTTTCGGCGGCGCGGGGAGCGATCCGTTCGCCCAGTGCGTTCAGCAATTCTGTCAGATGGATGCTGTGCTGCGTCATGCTAAAACGCCCCGCCTCGATCCGCGCCAGATCGAGAAGTTCCTGCACCATGCGGTTGAGCCGTCCTGCCTCCTCGTAGATGATTTGAGCCGCCCGCTGTGCTGCACTGGGGTTTGAGGCTACCCCATCGATAATCGCTTGCGAAAACCCTTGAATGGAAGTCAGCGGCGTTCGTAGATCGTGTGTGACATTCGCCAGAAAATCGCGCTGGGCTTCGCGAGTCTGCTGTACCTGTTCTGTCATGTGGTTGAACGCCTCAGCGACAATCCGCACTTCACGCGGCCCCCGCACAGGTGCTTTTATATCCAGATTGCCATTCGCCGCTGATGCTGCTGCCTTTGCCACATCTTGTAACGGCTGCGCTACAGATCGGGTAATTATCAAAGATAGGATGAATGCGACAACCAAGCCGATCAATCCTGCCTGATACAGCGGGGTGAGCAAATCTTGCCCGTAGTATTGCAGTGTCTCAGTTATATCGAGCGAACGCGGCGCACGGATAGCAACCATGAAAAACTGCTGCGGCGAACTACTACTGTCTGTACTGGCTAGATTGGCGGGTGGAGTCTGCGCCACGAATAGCCATTCTGACCCGTCGGGATTATGCAGCATTCCGCGTATCAGTGGCGGCGGGGCGCTTTCGGGCGCGGTAGGTGGCACATACGGCTTGGCATCCATCTCTACCGAAGTATTTTCTTGATAAATCCGACGCGAATCGTAGCTGACCACGCCATTGGCATCGGTGAGCAGCACGCGCACGTTCAACCGTTTATCAATCTGGTTTAGCATCTGCCGTTGCAGGCGAGTTGGTCCAGAAATAGAGACGGCAATCCCGCGTTCTTCCTGAATTAGGGAGATCTGGCTCATCAGGTTGTACAGGCGTAGACTGGTTGTTTCGGTCAGTAGGGGACGTGCCCGCATCACCAGAAACAAGGCAATGCCTATGACCAGTAAAGTGACAGTGATGATCAGGATATAAGAGGCGAATAGTCGTGTACGCAAACCAGTAAACATGCTTTCAGAGTCCATATTATGCCCACCTTACCAGATCGATGGGCGTATCAGGTTATCAAAGTGTAAAAAAAGTGTTGCGTGCTGGTTGCTGTATTAGAGTTGTGACTTGTCGCGACCCTATTTTTGCTTGGTCTCCAACTTGTAGCCAACACCCCAGACCGTCTCAATCGTCACCTGTGATCCTTCGAGTTTGCTGCGAACATGGGCTACATGCACATCTACCGTGCGCGTCTGTCCGTAGAAGTCAAAGCCCCAGACTAAATCAAGCAGCTTTTCGCGGGTCAGAACGATTCCCTCATTTTCCGCCAGCACAATCAGCAGATCGAATTCCTTTGTGCGTAGGGTGATCTCGGTTTCGCCGACATGGACAGTGCGCCGTGCAGGGTCGATGGACACATCACCGACACGCACAGGAACACTTGTCTCTGGGCGGCGCGGTTCGGTTCGCCGCAAGATAGCCTTGACACGGGCCACCAGTTCTCGCGGGTTAAACGGCTTGGTCAGATAGTCGTCCGCGCCAAGTTCCAGCCCAACGATCTTGTCCACGTCATCATCGCGGGCCGTTAGCATCAAGATCGGCAAATCGGAGTCGGCACGAATTTTGCGACAGACCTGCCAGCCATCTACTTTGGGTAGCATCAGATCTAGCACGACTAATGCTGGCCTTTCGGTTTTAAGACGATCCAGCGCAGCCTGTCCATCATGGGCGCTGATCACACGGAAGCCTTCCTGTTCCAGATACATCGTGGCAAGTTCGATGATGTTCTGTTCGTCGTCTACAATAAAAATCGTATCACTGCCCATGCTACGTCATACTTTCGCTACGCTAACCTTACTGACTCAATTTTAAGGCGATCTGTAGATTTCGCATCTATTCTGGTGAGGGAATTTGGAGGGTTACGAGATGGGCTGACATATAGGCCAGCCCCTACGAGAGGCGACTCTTGAGTGATCGCCCGTGCCTGACATTCGTGGCGAACGCTAGGCTTTGCCTGTCTTTTGGCGCTGCAAGGCTTCCCCATGCAGATCCAGAATATCTTTGAGCACAAGTTCGCGATTCTGCTCATGCCAACGCTGCATATCGTTGCCCACAGAAAACAGGTAATGGGTTCCCATCACGACTCGTACCTGATTGACATCAAAGTTCAAATCTTGCAGTAGATCCAACATTGGCACAAGACCGACCAACCGATCCCGGTGGCCTAGCACCACCTGAAACAAATCCCACTGGTGTGGCTCTGGGTGCTGCGTGATCGCGCCCATCGCGGCGAAGGTTCGCGCCGTAACCCCTTTGGGCGTAATCTCATAGATCCGTGCGTGTTCATCCTTAACATGCTGTGTTGCGCCTTCCGCCAGCACTTCTAACACCGATGGCGATACCACATTATCAATAATCTGTAAGGCACGAATCCGCCCGACCAAGCCAATGCCCAATCCGAGTGTCGTATAAAACGCACGGTGAAGCTCATCGTGGAGCAGCAGGGCCGGCGCTATCGCCGTCCGGGTCGCTTCCGCAAATTTCCAATTTTCTTCGTGGAGAAAAAACAGCGCCGCACCGCCCATCGAATGCCCAACAAAGTTAATTGTTTTGGGTTTGGGTTCACCGGGCTGTCGCCGCAATTGCAACAGATCAAACCAATGCTCCACGACAGTCATAGCGGCGACAGGGTTGCAGGAGTCCATTTCTGGCATAGATTGAACAAAAGGAGTCGCGCCAAAGCCGTTGTGATCTACGACCAGCGACACGAGATTGCGGTTACGATTGATGACCATACCGGGCAAATTTTCCCAGATGGCATTGCTGCCCGTCCAACCATGAATGAAGATCACATAGCCATCCACATTGCTAAGACGATCCTCAAGTTCTTCGTCGGTGGTGGCGTAGTCTTCGCCCCAGACGACATGCCACGAAAAATCGCTCAGATCAGCATCATGCAGTAGCTGCCTAACCGCATTCGGCTTTAAGAAACTGCGGAGTGCCAGATCGCGCAGGGAATAGCTGGCGCGTTGTGTATGCGGCGTAGGGCCTTCGCTTCGTGATTGGTAGCCTTTGATCCAATTGAGATTACCCGTCATACTGCCTCACTTCTGTAGATAATGTGGCGCAGAAAACAAAGCAACGCCTAACCCCGCCCTAAATCCCTTCCCACACGCAGGGAGGAGCTTCCAGACCCGACTCTAGACTCCCTTTCCGAATTCGGAGGGGGAATGCGTCTGTACCAAGGATTATTCTCGGTACAATTTGAGATTGCTAGGCAACCAAAAGCATAGAAATGATACAATACTTGCTTCAATCACTACTTCTCTGAATGACCTAAATCTTGCTTCTCAGTGTAGAGGATTTAGGGGCATTGGGTCGCCACAAAAGATAATGAAAATAGTCACTTTGTGCTGCTTCTTGTTGATGAGCCTTTTCATGAAGTTCTGCACGCAACAAATGAATTTCGGGCAGATAGAGGGGCACGTACATAGGCCGTTGAATGGTGGTTGTGTAGAGCTGCATAGCCTCACTGTCTCTCCCTTTTTGGGCAAGAAGTTGCGCCCGCACCTTGAGTACATGGACGGATTGTTCCAATCTCTTATCTATTCCGAGCGCAGTGTCGAGGTCGTGTTCGGCTTTATCCCATGCACCAACTGAGCAATAAGCATCGGATCGGATCAAATAGGCGTAAGCATCACTCGGATCAAGGGTGATGGCTTGGCTCATGTCGGCGATAGCCAGATCATATTTTTCCATGTTCAAACGGATTCTTGCCCGATTGAAATAGACATGAGCAAGCGGCGTATTGATTAATGGTTTATCAGAATTGGCAAGCTCTAAAGTACGATCAAAATCGTGTTCGGCTTCTATATTCCACGTTGAATCAATTTCTCCCATCTTGGAACGTCTTGTGCCAAGATCATAATAAAATTGTGCGCTATTTGGTTTTTCTTTGTAATACTCGATCAACGCCTGTTCGTCAGCGACAGCATCCAATTTCAGGCTTTCAAGCAATTCCTTGTGAGCATCAATCAATGTTGTGCCCAGTGCAACTCGAAATCCCCACATCGATTGCCACGCTTCGCTAGGAGCGTTGCGGCGAGTAGCCGGGGATTGAAATGAATACCAATCGCCACCACGCATCGCCCGTCGTTGGTTTATATACAATTCTTCACGGCCATTGGAAGCCACATAAGGGTAGGGCATCACCACTGAGTTACACCACTCGTCAACATTCCCGATCATGTCAGCACATCCACAAGGGCTGTCCCCTTGCGGCGAATATTTTCCAATAGGGGTTGTTCCGCCAACATTTCCTTGGAGTGTGTTAGCGCAGGAGGAGTCTTTTTCATTGCCCCATGGAAAGGATGTTTTTGTCCCGGTTTGCGTATTCCATGTGGCGGCTTTTTCCCATTCCGCCTCGGTGGGCAAATGATAGGGAAGCCCTGTTTTTAAAGCCAACCACGCGCAGAATAACCATGCATCTGCCCAATTTACCCCGCTAACGGGATGGTTGGCGTGCTCCGTAAGGTATCCTTTTTCCCATGAGGAAGGGAACCAGTGCCCAATATCCTCTACAAAACAGAGATATTGTTCATTCGTAACGGGATAACGCCCGATTTGATATTCCGACAAAAAGACAGTATGTGGCTCACCTAGAATCACGCCGCTATTTGTTGAGATCGGACCCGGCCCCATTACGAAATCACCTGCTTTGACGGTAACAAGATCTAACGAAGGGGCGGTAAGACGGTTGAATTTTGACATCGGCGTTTTTCTCTCTTGGAGTTGACAGATAGACCCGATAATTTAGCAAAAAGCAAGGCGACTTCCTCAATAGTTGGACCGAAATCAATCCCTACGATGATTGTTGTAGTGTCTCACAAACAGGCAGGCATTGCCAATCTACATGATTTACGACAGCCAGTCCACGATGTCACTGCTAAATTTTAGCGTTTATCCGTGCAGCTCCTTGGTCTGGTTTTCCCAGAGGGGCTGGGGGTGAGGTCAACAACTTGCAACAGTCCTGATGAAACATATCCGTGTTCTCACCTCAATACAGGTGCTTTGACATTGACGGCGTTGATCTCGGTTTCGAGTCCTGTGGCGCGGTCTGTAAAGGTATCCAGTTGCGCCTGCTGATCCTTGTAGCGCTGCGCCAATGCTTGCAACTGACTGAATACAGGCGATAGGATCTGTTTGCCATATTGGAGCAAGCGACCCCGTTCGCGGCTGGTCAGGTTTGCCAAGGACTGTTTGTAGCTGTTTTCCAGATCGCTAATCTGGTTTTCCAGCTTGCCTTTGGCATCGCGCACCGTTTTGCGCCAATAGAGAGTCGCGCCTGCCGCACCTGCGACCATGACCAGCGGGCCAAACGCCACACCCAACGCCGCCAATGGATACGCACTTGGCGCAAGGGGAGTTAGATGACCTAGGATCAGTGCTAATAGTCCACCAATGCCACTGGCGGCACTGACCGTGAAGCCACGTATATTCTGCTCGAAATTTGTCTGGATATTCTCGACGATCTTTTTATCGCTGGTGGCGTTCATCTCAACATCAGCCATCGTCATTGCCGCTTGAAGCGCGTCGCGTTGGTCAGCATACGCCGCTGCGTCCATGTTCGAGGCTTCGGCTTTGAGCAATGCTTCCATCTTATTGAGCCGCTCGATCACGCTGCGCCAATAGACCCGACTGCCATCCACCAGTGAATTGGCGTACTGTTCAGAACTATTGCGGATCTGAACCAATGCGTTGCCGATGACTTCGCTCTCGAATTCTGACCACAGCGTTTCCTTGTTGACCCGCCGCAAGGCGCGGATTACATTGAAATTCTTGTCGATAAAAATGCCGCCGCGCTGCTGCATCGCTTCGAACACAGCATGAATCTCCTTGAGAGTCGCCTCTAGCTGACGATCCAGTCCCGACGCTTGCTGCTCCATTTCGCGCTGCAAATCTTCGGCGGCGTTCGCATCATTGCCGATCAGTGACATTTTGTCCTGCAGACTCTGGCGATAGGGAGCAATCACCGCCCGCACCAGATCAAGCTGGGTGAGCAGTTTTTGCTTGGCAGGTGGCACTTGCTCAAAGGTTTGGCGCAGATAGGCGCGAACCGCATCCATGCCGAAATCGCTTTTGCCGTTATTGCCCGACAGCGCTGCCAGCATCCCACCAGACGGCTTATCGCCTAGTAGGGCTTTCTTGGCGGACACCATAAAGATCGGCGGGCGCAGGTCGAGCATTTCATCGATCTGCTTTTGGACAAAGCTCTTGACCTCAGTCTGTTCCTTTGGCTCTAGCAGATCGATCTGGTTGACGACAACGATAATTTTCTTGCCATAGTGTTTTGCCAGTTCCAGATAAATGCGTTCCGTCTCTGCGAAAGCCCGTTTCGCGGAAATCACGAAGATCACGAGATCGCTGCGGTGCAGAAACGACTTGGCGATCTGCTCGTGCTTCTGGAAGATCGAGCCTGTACCGGGTGTGTCCACAATCACCACACCGGGCGCACCTGTGTTCGGATGTTCCCACTCGCGAACTGCCCCATCGCGCAGATCTGGGCGGCGATTTTTGGTGGGAGCATAGCGTACCAGTTCAATCGCATCGGTGGTGGGCGTAATCCCCATCGGCAGCACCGAATCGCCCAACAGCGCGTTAACGAATGTTGATTTGCCCGCGTTGAACTCACCGATAATCACGACCATCAGGAACATCTCGCGCAAGTCTAGCGCTGTATCCAGCAGTCGTTGGCGATCACTCGCGCCATTTTCACCGCCCATTTTGCCAACATACTCGGCAGCATCGTATAGCAAGCGCACTTCACGCTCACGTAGTTCGGCAATCGGCCCTTCCAATACAATTCCGCTTTGATTGATGGCGGACATACCAATACTCCTTGATCCTTCGCAGCCCGTTCAAAATTGGGGTGGAAAGGATAACTTTTATAGAACGAACCTAACTACCAATACATTACGATCAATTTTACGTCATCACAACGTAGATAGTTTCTTCATCTACTAACCCATGGAACCATTAATTTGGGCATCATTGCGAGATTTACTTAACTTTTGTTCCCAGTCTTCTTTTTCTTTTCCCCAATTAACTTCGGGAACAATTTTGTTTTTTAGAACATCGTTACTTTCTACATTACTGATAAATCCCAGTTTATTTTCTAACAACTCATCAACTCCTTCTGGGACAAACCGTAATTCATGATTTCGATGCGCTATTAAAAACTTTTCCATCACTTTGCCAAAGTAAATATCTCGCTTATGCCACTTACGCTCATCGTCATCAAAAACACCATCAAAAGTGACATCTTCTAAAAGATGTCCATTATCATCCATGGAATAAATTTTTCCCATATAAAGGTAAATTCGACAATCTAAACACATCAGATGATAGTCTCTGGACATTAGTTGCCTCTTGGGAACGTACACCTTCGGTTGCTAGTCGCGCAAGTTACCCAACTCTTTTTCCAGATCAACGAGTTTTTGCTCGTGGATTTCGAGATCGGCTTTAAGCTGATCGACCTGTGCGAACTGCGTCTCAACAAGGCGCATGAACGGCCCTACCGCATCATTACGCAAGCGCGTTCCCGTTGCGATCTGCTGCTGCGCGGCACGGTCAATCGCCTGTTCCAGTTCGTCCTCGAAGCCAAGCATCCGGCGACCATAGGCTTGTTCCATGAGTCTGCCCCGCAGCGGGATCAGCCCCACGCCGACCAGCCCCAGAATAACCACAATAGCCAACAACAGCAGCCAATTACCATTATTCGCTAGCGCCGCGATCATACCTGCGATCAGAATGATGCCTTGATACGCGCCGACCAGAATCAACCAATTACGGATCGCTTGATCGATCCGTTTAAACTCAATATTACGCGCTTTGTCGAGGATTACCAGCGTATCCTCGCGTGCGCCACGCATAATCGAGCGGTCATAGACAGCAGGCGCTTCGAGTTTGCCGACGATTTTGGTTTGCAGCGCTTCGGGCAGCCGTTCGATCTCGCGGCGCGTATAGGCGATCAGATCATCAATATCTTTCACGTCACGGCCTTCAAGACGCGGGCCTAGACGGTCAATGACGGCGGGCAGTTCGTCCAGTGGTTCGTTGACTTTGTGCGACTCGAAGGCTGCCCGCGCAGGCGTATTCGCACCTAGCCGCCGCACAATACCTGCCAAGCCTAGAAACTCCATCACGCCTGCTGCCACCATAGCCAGCGCCCGCGAAAGTTGGAACATCTCTTGCAGAGCTTCGC
The DNA here is from genome assembly GCA_040007395.1 of Chloroflexota bacterium. GTDB lineage: Bacteria > Chloroflexota > Anaerolineae > Aggregatilineales > UBA2796 > DATGFK01. The sequence continues at coordinate 17,913 of JBDTVG010000225.1, read as the reverse complement.
GCCCCCGTCGGATCGACTCGGCAAACGTCTTGTTGACCTGATCCAATGTCTCTTGCAAAGCGACTTTTTGCTCGTTGGTTGCCGTTTCCATTTGACCCTTAACGTTTTGCACCGAGCGTCGATAGTCGGCAAGGGCGTTTTGCTGTTCACGTACTAACCCTCGCGCTACCGTGATTACATTGCGCGAGATTTGCAATGGCGTTTCGAGCTTTTGACGCACCCGCGCTGCATCACTCAGCGCGTCTTCGATGAACTTTTCCAACTGGTCAAAGCCGCTGGCCTTCCATAACGCTTCGTCTCGCGGCGTAACCTGCTGTGCTTCAGTTGCTTGTCGTGACGACAACAGCCAGACCTGCGGCGCAAAACCGAGATTTTGCTTGCTTTGGTCGGTTACAAAGTCGCGCATGGTCTTTTGTTCGTCAGGTTCCAGCGTATCCACCTGATTAACGACCACGATCACACGCTTGCCGTAAGCCCGCAGCGATTGTAGATATTCAACGGTACTGGCAGACATAGCTTGGGTCGCCAGCATGACCAGAAGTACAATATCGGCGCGATGTAGGAAGCGTCCCGTAATCTCATCGTGGAGTTTGAACACTGAATCGAGGCCGGGGGTATCTACCAGACTGACCTCTTGCAGCAGTGGTGCAGGGTAAAAGATCGTCTCGACTTCGCCCGATTGCAACCGGTCTAAGGCGGGGCCATACCGCAAAATTGCGATCTTGCTAGTGGTCGGTGTAGCACCGACTTCCAACACCTTCTCACCGATCAACGCATTAATCAGGCTGGATTTGCCTGTGTTGAATGCACCAACCAATACTAGCAAATATGGGTGATCGGCGTGGAACAACGCATCGCGGGCTTGATCCATCTGGTCGGCAGGCAAACCGTCGATCTTGCCCAAAGTATCCAGCAGTGCAGTCAACTGCTCGAATTCCATGCGGCGTAAACTCTCGTAACGGGTCAGCAGACTTGGTTTAGCGTTAATCAAAGATCAATGTCCACTTTGGATAATGAGCCGATATTGGTGTACTGCCAAGCATAACGCGATCTGTGTAGCATGACGAACGGTGATCACCTTTATTATAATAGAGCACAGACAATAGATTTTCGTATAAATGTGGATACGGGGGAAATTTGAAAATCGGACAAGTCTTGCGACGGACAGGCTGTGGCATTTTGCTGATCTTGTGGTTTACCCTTTTGCTCACACCCTGTCTGGCTTTTGTATTGGCAGTCCAGAAGGAAATTGTCTTGACGCACAGTGACATTCCCGAAGATGCCTTTCGGGTGTGGCTTATTCAGGACATCAACGCACGCGGTATTGGGATCTCGAATTCGCAGCGTGTGACAGCCGCTACTAATGGCGCAACATGTACCATTATTGATGGGCGTTTTCTTCTCTGGCAAGGTAAAGCCGCCTCACCACATTTCTGTTCGTGCTACACCAAGCAGAATGGTTATTGGTCATCCATCGCAGAGGGCGATGCAGCCTGCCACCTTGCCGAGAAATAATCCGGTGTTGCAGCACTGGCGAGGAGTGTGTTTGGCCTTGTTCATCCACTTTTGAATGCAAATTTGATAGCTCACAGGACCATGTATTGTCTGCAAAAACAACTGCGATAGATGTTCCATCGGGCGGTAACCAGTCTAATTTTCTGAGATCGTTACGCAATCCAGAGGCTTTGCCAATAATCTTGTCGCCACTTGGAGTTATACATACAGGACTTTCGCTTGAGTAACGGATGAGATGAGGTAGTGTAGAAGCAAGATGAATAAACGCCAATACATAGAATAGTAGTAGGCTGGCGGTGACCGATCCAGCATCGCTTGCATGGTTGCTTCAGTGCGTTTCCCTTGGAGGCCATTGCTCAGGTGCTTGACTCCCTTTCGTGGGTCTGATTAATTTCAGTTTCGCAACGATCATCTGTTTCATAGTATCGAGCATACGATATTGCACAAAGCGTGTCAAACAGGTAATCTTGTGAAAACTGTGCCTCCCCGCCCGCTTCAAAGCGTGCGATTCCGCACGAGATGGATTGAAGAATGATTGAACTCCACGAACTCACCAAACTGCTGACACACACTCAGCATTTTGTTACCCATGAAAGCGAAGAGGCTCTCAAGGAACATGGCCTTTCGCTTGCCAAGTACAATATCCTGAATGCGCTGGCACAGTCAGGTGGACGGTTGCCATTTAGCGTTTTGGTGGATCGACTTGGCTGTGTGCGATCCAATATCACAGGACTCATTGACCGTTTACAAGAAGATCATCTTGTCCAGCGAGTCGACCACCCCGAAGATCGGCGGATGCTCTTTGCCGAACTCACCGACGAAGGTCGCGCCTTGATTGAAGTCGCCGCACCTTGCCACGCCAAAGCGATCCAGAAAGCTTTTAGTGGACTCACCGAGGAGCAGCAGGAACTGCTGAACAAGCTCCTACACGACCTGATCCGCGTCGAAGTCGGCTAATTTCTGCGCTGCGACAAACGCTGCGCCACGCAAAGGCTGATCGCACTCAATACGAGCGGTAAAACTAGATAAATAACGAGTGAAGCCACAGTACGCTGCACAAACTCATTTGTAGAGAGTGGCTTGATCACGGTAGCAGCCAACGGTTCCCAATGACTCAATGGAGCCATGAGTCCGCCTAATGTGCCCATCGGTGACTTGAAAATCAGCCACAAACTGCCTAGCAGACCCAACCCCCCATATACGACTGCGATTAAGCCGTAAGCAGCCGCTTTTGACCAAGGCGCTACTGGGATAAGCAGCGCAGCAACTGTACTCAAGCTGGCGATCAGCAGTGCATCGACAACCGGCTGTGCCAGAAAAACCCCGGCTCCAATCAGATTGAAGCTGACCAGCGCTCCACCTTCGCGACCTCGTTCTAAAAGAAGGCCGAGTGGGATGACGATTAGGATGACCAATCGCACAATCAATAAAGAACGCAGGACTTTACTCCAAGTATAGAATACGGCGACTAACTTGGATGCCAGAATATATGTGGTAGGAAAAGGGGTAGTACGCAGGATAACCCAAGCATTGCTCTGGACATCTGTGCCAACCAAAAACACAGTGTAATTGCATACACCGATCAACATGAGCCAATAGAGGATTGAGTGCAGCATTCCAGCGGCGATGGGCGTGCCAAAAGGACTCAAAAACGGTATGAATAGGCTGGATAGGCCAACAAAGTTATGTTGAGGTATAGTGAGCGATAGCACAAAAATTAAACCATGCAGCATTGCTGCATAACCAAGCATCGTCCAAAAGTCCGTTAGTTTGCGGATAAGCTTAGGCAGTTCGTGATTGATCCGGTTCGACTCATGGATAACGAGGGGATGTTTCAGACTTAGCCAAGGGAAACGCGGCTCCAGCAACCTCAACATTAGGGTTACCTCATTCGCTCAAATATTCTATTAAAGTGTAAGCCAAAAAAGCCCCGTTATCAACTATTTAAAATTCAGCTTGATAACGCTTTATCGAACTTATCGGCTAAATAATTCTTTTTTCGCTTTCGTCTGGATGCTCTCGATTGTCGCCGTAATCTCCATCTGCTTAACGGTCATATAATCCAGTAGTGCTGGGAATGCCACCGGTACAAGTTCATATTCGCGGCCTTTGGGTGTGACAAAGCAGTATAGTTCAAGATCTTTCATGGCTTCTTGTAGGTCGCGGATCTGAAAGTTGGGCAGACCTATCGCACGAATCTTTCCCTGAATCTGGTCAAGCGACAAACTGCGTTCATCTTCAGGCCACAGCAACGTGATCAACCGAGCAATATCGCTCATCTGACCCCAGATGGTATGCACGATGTCTTCTTGCAGCGAATGTTGATCAAGCGCCCGTTCAAAGTGGCCCGCATTCATCAAGCCAACATTGGCGCGATCTGCATCCATCGCAACGACGATTTCCTGACAGATCATCTGTACAATGTTGGGATGCCCCGCCGAAATTTCATAGATACGATTGATCAGGGAAGGGCCATCTTCCAGCCAAATGTTCATCATCTCGAACGGTTCCGTGACGAGTCGCTCAACCACATCTTTATCCAACGGTTGCAGGCGCACAGGCAAAGCAAAATTGAACAGTGCCGAATAGCTATTTTCCATCGCACGGGCCAGCCAGCGTTCGCCGCTAAAGATGAAGTGCGCCTTCCCCTCGTTGGAGAGCGCCCGGAAGGTGCGGAATAGCAGTTCGCTCTGCTGCTGCTCCATATCCATTGTCAGCAAGCGGTCTACTTCGTCGAACAGAAAAACAATGGTTTGATCCGGGTGGCGCTTGCGGATTACGGTCACAATATCTTCAAAAGAGGTTGGGTCAGGCGAAGGATGCTGGATACCCCAGCGCCGCGCAATACTGTTGAAGAAATGCGCGTATTGCATCGCGTTGTGGCAGTCCAGATAGTATACCTGATAGCCGGAATCGGGCGCACGCAGCACCCGTTCGATTTGCTGTAAGGTCGAGGTTTTACCGATACGCCGCCCCCCGATTAGCGCCACGCTGTGTGTCTTGATCTTGCGGCGCACGTCTTTGATCTCGCGTTCGCGCCCGTAAAACATGCGCTCCGGGACAGGCGCTTTGGTGTAGAAGGGCGAGACTAGTGTCAGGTCAACATCGGTCAGGACAATCTCACCGAGCGCACTTAGCGGATTGCGTGAGCTAACCACCCGTTTGAATCGTGCTTCATCTAGAATGACCACGTTGTAAGATTCGTTACTGAGTGCTTCGACGACCACATCCATATCCTTACGTCCATTGAGATTGACAATGAACAGGAATGGTTCGGCGAGACCAAGATTGCTCACCGCCTGATAGATTTCTTGACCTAACTCACGGGGTCGCCTGTTGCTGAAACAGAAGACGATTGGGCATTGGGCGGGCGGCAGCCGCAGTCGATAAGTCGGCAGCGGATAAATTGTCAAGGAAAAATCGGTAGCCGGAGTCGGGATGCGTTGGACAGTAGTGGGATCTACACCCATTGCGACGGCTAGGGTGCGTACTAGCGCATACAACGGCTCACGGATGGCAATATGCCCCCCCGCCGCAGCTTCCAGTGTGGCTTCCCACAACTGCGAGATTTCGGCTTGCGCGGTGTTACGCACCAGATCGGCAAGGGTCGACTCCCAACGGCGGTCAATATGCAGCGGCACCCCATCTGCCGCGATGCGGTCATAGGCACGGCGGTACGGCCCCCGCAACATCGCGATCATTTCGGCAGAAACGTTGTGGGTAAAGCGGATCATGGTCATTTCGTCGCTGTCCGGCGAATTGATATTCAGCCGTTTCCAAGGGCTACCTGCCGCCGAAGGCAGTAGCTTGGCGAGTTGCGGAACGGCTCGCAACCATTCGTGGGTTGTCCAGCCACTGGTCTCGCGGGCTGGACTCATTTGTGGCAGTGCGGCTTTTTGGAAATCTACCACCGCGTGCTGCACAAAAGACGACGCGGCATGTCCCAAGATATAGCGCTGCAAGGAGTCGAACTGGAATTTGCCAAGCAAAAATTGGCGGCTGGCGGAAAGCACATCGCGTATAAAACGATCAACGCGGCGTTCGCTGTGCGGCAGATTGCCTGCCCACTGCCGATAGACACGCAGGATCACCTCTTTAGACGAGAGATTCGGCTGAAGTGCGTCAGCGACACCGCCCTGAAACCAGTTCGAATCGACAATCACACCCGCAGGGAATGCTGCCGGACGCTGCGCCGCCAGATCCATCGCCAAGCGGGCGTTAAAGATATAGCTGTCAATTGCTTGATGGGTACGCTCGATCTGGGCTAACCCGGCTCGGACTTCTTCAAGGGTGCGATCCACCAATTCCCAAGTCTTCTGCCATGCGACGACCTCAGTAGACCAGCGAATTCGTTCAGCAGCGCAGGTCGTCACGTAATCAAAGGCAATCGCCAGTTCTTGCAAATCTTTGGAAATGCTGCCCCGTGCACGACGCTTAATGCCGCTGTAGGTTTCATCATGTTCGCGACCCATCGTTTGCACTTGTCGGCGCGACTCTTGCCAGACTTCCTCAGCAATCGAGGATTGTTCGCGGCATTTGTTCAACGTCTCGTTGAGTACCTTGCTGAGTTGGGTCAGTGCCGCATAAGTCCATTGCAAGCCATTGCCCTGTTGGCACGACAGGGTTGTCGGCAATGTGCTAACGTTGCTGGCAAGTCGTGCTTGCAACTGATCAAGCGTGTCTTCGGCACGGGTTCGCAGTGTTTCCAGCCGTTTTGCAGTATGGCCCACGTCGATCATTTCAACCGTGCGGTCTTCGTGTTCCAGCCGCCGAACGATACTCTCCGCCAATGCCTTCATACTGAAGTCTTGCGGCTTGGCGCGGACTTCGGCACTGATCGCTTCGCTAGTGGCCTTGCGGCGCAGTTCGCTCATCCGATCTCGGATCTTGGGTTCTTCGTAGAACGTATCATAGACGAGTGTTTGCTTGAACGCCGCTAAGGTGGTTTCACTCCACTGTTCGGTGGAAGGCTCCTGACGTACTTCGAGCATGGCAGCGAGAATATCTTGACTCAAACTGCCACCCACCAGATCAATCGCCGTTGTCACAGGCAGCCCAATTTTGCTGACGTTGAAAGTCGTAAAGCCATCGAAGCGTTCGGTTTTGCCGGGTGGTGTTAACGGTGCAAGATCGGGGCCGGGGCTATCGGAGCCGCCTACATACGTCATCACCCAAGTCGCCGCCAGTTCTGCCAATGCCGCTGCCGGAACAACAGTGGGTTCCGGTTTGGCAGCGTCACCCGTCAGCAAAATATAATCAAGCGGACGCTGATTAACCGATGGTTGGAGGCGGGCGGTGCCTTGCGTTAAGGGCAAGCCCAGCGGATACTGCGCCGGATTGACCATCAGTGCGTCTAGTTCTTTGAGCGTGGCGTAGACATTGGCGACTGCCAATGTTCGTTTATCATCAGCCAGCGTTTCGGTATCGGTGGTGAGCATAGCGACAATCTGCGTTGGCGACTCAAGCAAACGCAGTCGCAGCAGCCATGCAACATCGAACAGCAATCCGCTGCCTTCGGCTTCCGCGATTGACCCGACAATCACAATTAAGCGGCGACCATCACCTGTCGGACGGGCGCTGTGGTTGACTAACGCCGTCGTGCGCTGAGTTAGGGTATCGTTGACCAGCATAGGGTTGTCGAACAACAGCAGTCGCCCATAAGCTCGAATCTCGTTCATTTCTGGCATGGCAGCAAGATCGCGTGGAGGTTTGGGCCACCACCGTGCTACACCCATCGCAGAATAGCGCCCCGGAATGTGACTCCAGTTCGTTTCTTCCAGACTCAGCAGCAGGCAGTTCTCCCGCCCAAGCCGACCTTCGGGCAGTACCGGAGGTCGCCGCGCAATGGCGAGATATTGCACCTGCGCCAGATCTTTCGACGGAAGGCTGGCGTTCAACATGGTCGAGATCAGCGACACAGCGTGCCAACCAACCTGTCCCAAACCGACAAACAGAGTCGCGAGCGGATATTCGCCCGCCAGTGGCGTGGCACGCGGCCCAAAGCCGCCGAAGGGAACCAGAGAAAGCACAGGGTCAGATGCTGCTATTTGGTTGGTCATGTCTCAACCCTATTACTCGAACGATAGAGCCTTGTGATAGAATGTGAACTTATCATAGCATATTAGAAAACTTAGTGTGGAATTACGGCTGATTTTGTATCACCGCTGATTATTAATGCCGAATGATACAAATCTGCTGTAAAATAGGGCTGGATTATGCGGGCTGAGGCTCAACTCGGTCAATCTTACTTATAAAAGTAGCAGATAAACGATACATACCCAAATATGTTTAGTTAATTTTGTGCAAAGTTTAGCGGACTCTTCATCACTATATGACAGAATCTTAAACCTTTCTTATTTTCAATTAATGTGAAAAAGCCGAATTTATCTTTATCGTCAAAGCATGAAAGGAAGTATGAGCGTGCGAAACTCATCGCCAAACACTGGCCCTCTCACCGTACCGCCTTATGAACGTCGCGCCCTTATCTTGGATGATAATGAAGGCAACCGCTCGCTGCTGAAGATCGCAGTGCAGATGGGTAAACTCGATGTAGTAGAGACTTCGTCGGGAATAGAAGCCTGTAATCTATGGCAGCCCTTCAAGTTCGCGTTTGCTTTCCTCGATATTGAACTGCCCGACATTAGCGGCCTCGAAGTTGCCCGCCAAATCCGCGAGGCCGATCAAGGAATTGCGATTGTGATGTGCAGCGCTAACGATGACCCGGAGACAATTAACAGCGCGGTTCAGGTTGGCTGCGATCTATTCCTGATTAAGCCTTTTCTGTTGGACACGCTGACTAATCTCGTCAAATTGATGGATCGGGCGGCGCTGCGGGCATTGCCCCGTGTATTGATTGTGGACAATACATCACGGCATCGCTGGGAAGAAAAACCCGGAGTAGATCTTCTATCAACCTAGTTGATGAGAGCCATCTGGTACTAGATTTAATATTATTGGCAGACGAAATAGGGAGAGGGTACATTGTCAGTAGAACCAAATGATCAGCTTGATCTGTCTAATCAACCCGATCTATCCGCTGGTGAAGCGATTCCTTTGCCCGAACAGCACCCTGAAGTCCCCTATATTGCCCGCCCCGAAGTCGAAGCGCTCATCCCCAAAACGCCCGAAGTGCTTCGGTCCAACCTCTCGCCTGCCACTGTGCCAAGTTCCGCCATCGACAATACGATGTTGGTTGTCCCACCGCCGCCCGGTTCGCCCGAAGGCATTGGTGGCATTCTGTTAAGCCCTGAAACCATGATTGACGATCCACGTGTCCGAGGATTTGTGGACGGACTCGGCGCAGCGCCGGAACCGCGTCCAGCCTCGCGTGAACTATTCAAAGCGGAATCCGACGAACAACCGAGCGACACAATCCTTAAGCAGTTGGTAACGAATCAGCGGTTACGCGATCTGTGGCACCAAATGGACGCACTGCAAGAAGAAGTGATCCAGAATGTGCGGGCTGAACGTTCCATGACCGATGCGTATCAACAAGACCTATTGTATGCCAGTACGCTGTTGTTGAACTCAGCGGCGAATTATGACGATGCCCGCGAGATCGTGTATCGTGTACGTGGCGATCTGGCTCGTGAACGCAAAGTATTTGCCGATATTCGGCGTTGGCGGCCTCCCATCGCGGTCTATTACGCAGCTTGGACGATTTTGGTGGTGCTAGCCTCACGGCTCGATCCACAGTTCCGCGCCCTCGTGCCAGAATCCATACCGATTATGAAGCTCGCGTTTACGCCAATCCTGTTCGCCGTGCTGGGGGCGCTCTTTAACGGTATCATGGCGCTGATCAGCCATAGTACTGTGCGCCGCGACTTCGATCCACTCTACGTGAGCTGGTATTTGATCAACCCCATGATTGGCGGATTGTTGGGACTGATCGTGTTTGTGTTCTTTGTCGTCACCGGCACTTCGTTCACGCCGACTCTGGTGAGCGACCCCAGCATGACCAACGCCCAAACGCCATTGGTCATCTGGTTGTTGGCGTTTATTGTTGGCTGGCAGCAGAACACGGCAGTTCAGTTATTGAACGGCTTCCTGAAAACGATCTCGATCAATGGTAAACCTCCTCAAGCGGAAGATCGACCTGCCTTTACGGCAACGCCATCGGGCAGTTCGGCTCCTCCCAAGCCGCCTGTATCATAAAAATCGTGTGTGGCTTTTTCACGGAGCCTTATGGGACGGTAATCGTTGTCCCGTTCATTCCAGCGGAAAGTGTGTAAGCGGCGATAATCTTATTTGAATCGGCATCCAGGATACGGATGGCGCTTGTTCTGACTGGAAGGGTCAGTAATGAGGTCTGGAGATGTTTTGCCACCGACCACATGCGAAACTCTCGACAATTCGCATCTACCCCGTCGATCCAGATCATCGAAGCGGTATTGTTCGCAAACGCTAACGCGAGCTGTCACAGCTTAATTATACTGTAGATATAGGTCTTTCGTTTGCTCGAATGCTGCATCATGCTCTTGCACTTTCCGCCGCAAATGGTAATATGGGTGCGGTTGCAATCGGCTTTCAGCCGATTTGTCTTGTCTACTTCCTCTCATAATAAAAGTTATTGAGCGAAAACCGAAGTTAGACTTACTCTCGATTAGTGACGACTCATCAATATCAACATGGCGTACACGACGCATTCGTGAAGGGAATTGCTCAATATGCGGAATTCGACAGGTATATGGGTGGTGGTGATTATTGCGCTCACCATCCTCGGTCTTTATATAGCTTTACCCGATAGTCCGGGTTTTGGAAAGCCGCTTACGGTTCGGTATGGGCTGGACATTGAAGGCGGGTTGCGCGTGCTGCTCGCTGCTGAAGCTGGCACAACCGTCGATGCCACTGCGATGGAGCAAGCCAAACAAATCGTGGAGCGGCGCGTGAACGCACTGGGTGTCGTCGAGCCAGTGGTTCAGGTAGCGGGTGGCAATCGTATTATTGTGGAACTACCGGGTATCAAAGACCCGAAAGCCGCTATTGATACAGTAAAGCAAACGGGCCTGCTGGAATTTGTGGACTTTAGCCCTACCGGGAATTGTTCACAGGCTATGCCCGGTACGGGTCAGTATATCTTGACAGATCGGCAAGTGGCATTGCGAGGTAATCCTGCTGCTGCTACCACACCACAGGCTAGTCCAGCGGCGCAATCGACTGCTCAGGCAACGGATGCTGCCACCGATCAAGCGATAGGAACAGTGCAGGCTAGCGCGAGTACAGAACAGGCAACCATGCAGGCCAGCGCGGATGCAGCAATGGTTGGCACTCCAGACGCGACTGCACAAGCGGCACCGCCAGCGCAACCAACAGCGGCGGCGACGGCTCAAGCGGCCGCAGCGGGCGCTCCGGGATCGAAGGATAACCCGATCAAGAATCCATGCACTGGTCAGCCGTTTAGCACAATCATGACGGGTGCAGGTTTGCAGAATGCTCAAGCGCAAATTGGTGGTACGAACAGCGACCAGTATGTAGTGAGCTTTACCCTGATTGGCAATGATGAGTCGCAGCGCTTCGCGACCCACACCGCGACCCACATTCAGCAGCCCATGGCGATTGTGCTAGACGGTCAGGTGTTGAGTGCGCCAATTATCCAGTCGGCACTACCGACGGGCGGTCAGATTACCGGAAACTTTGATCAGGCAAAAGCACAAGAATTGGCCTTGCAGTTGCGCTACGGTGCGCTGCCGGTTTCGCTTCAAGTAGAATCGATTGAGCAAGTCGGTGCGAGCCTCGGCAACGAATCAGTTCAGGCTTCTGTGCGAGCGGGTCTGATCGGCCTGCTGGTTGTACTAGCCTTTATGCTGATCTACTATCGTATTCCGGGTTTTGCGGCGGGTATGGCCCTACTATTGTTCGCATTGCTCAACTTTGCGCTTTACAAGCTCATCCCGGTTACGCTGACTCTCCCGGCGATTATCGGGTTTGTTATCTCGGTAGGGACGGCGGTTGACGGTAATATTCTGATCTTTGAACGTATTAAAGAAGAACTGCGATCCGGACGTAGCGGCGACAAAGCTATCGAGCTGGGCTTCTCGCGGGCGTGGCCTTCTATTCGTGACTCAAACATCTCAACGATTATCGTCGCGCTGATCATTTACTTCTTCGGCGGACAGTTCGGCGCGGGTTCGGTGCGCGGCTTCGCGATTACGTTGATCTTGGGGTTGATCATCAACTTGTTCACCGCAATCATCGTGACCCATACGTTTATGAATCTGATTATGCGCGTCGCTGGCCCATCGCTGCGCGAGAACGCTCTGTTCACTGGTATTCGAAAGGCGAAAGAGTAAGAGCACCTATGTTCAATATTGTCCAACGTCGCAAGTGGTTTTTTATATTTTCCGGCCTCGTGATTCTGGCTGGTGTGATCGCGATGGGTATTTCGATAGCGACTTATCCAGAGCATTCCCCTGTCCGCCTGAGCATCGACTTCATCGGCGGTAGCTTGTTGGAACTTGAGTTCAAGCCATTACCGGGAACGACCCCCAGCGGTCAAATCACCGAAGAAATGCTTACCTCAACGCTCACGCAGTTTGGCTTGCGCGACATCCGCATCCAGCGTGTTAGCGAAGTGGGCGTGACGGGTACTAATCGCTGGCAGATCCGCTCCAATTATGTTGACAATGATACAACAAATATGCTGAAAGCCGGCTTGGATGCAATGGCCAAGCCGCTGAGCTTGCAGCTTGACCAAGACACTTTGCGTACCAACCAAGTTACGCCGACGGTGGGTAGCGAAGTGACCCGTGCTGCACTCGTCGCCACGATTGCAGCTAGTATCGCTGTGCTTGGCTGGATTGTTTACTCTTTTCGCGGGATCGCTGGATCATTCCGTTATGGCGTGTGCGCTGTGCTCGCCATGCTCCATGACATCTTAGTGATGGTTGGCATCATGTCGATCATGGGCTTGGTTTTCAAGTGGGAAGCCGACTCGCTGTTCCTTACCGGGCTGCTAACGGTGGTTGGCTACTCGGTACAGGACACGATTGTGGTGTTTGACCGCATCCGCGAAAACTCTGCCAAGCATCGCGGCGAACCCTACGAGATGATCATCAATCGCAGCATCATGGAAACGATCCAACGTTCATTGGCTTTGCAGTTGGTGGTGGCCTTTGTGTTGGTAGCCTTGTTCCTGATGGGTGGTGATTCGATCCGTCAGTTCGTCGGCGTTCTGCTGATCGGTCTGTTGAGTGGTACCTATAGCTCGACATTTGTTGCCGTCCCGCTGCTGGTCGCTTGGGACGAAGGTCAGCTCCCGTTTGTCAATCGCGCTGTCGCCCGCGCCTAAAACACTTCATGCGACTCTTTACGCTCCGATCAATAGACTAATTTATTGATCGGAGCGTTTCTTTTTCCCTCTCAGAAAACATACTGCCGTTCCGGTTTGGGCGCGGGTGTGCTAAAATGTAATCGTAACGATACAAAATGAGAGCAACAAGCACTGAGTAATGCCTGCTTTTCAGCATCAGGATATTGATAGGTCAGCCGGGTCTGTTCCGATTGCGGAGCCTCGGCTGTTTGCATTGTAGCTATTATCACAGCCGTTATCTATATCTACCGTAGGAGTCAAAGGTGTCTATATCTGTGGTTATCCTGGCAGCAGGTCAGGGCACACGTATGAAGTCAAACATCGCCAAAGTGATGCACCCGGTCGGCGGTAAGCCAATGGTGATACGAGCCGTCGAAACCGCTGCACGTCTGTCGCATCAAACACCCATTGTCGTCGTTGGGCATGGAGCCGAAGCGGTTCAATCAGCGGTGGGTGGACGCGCCCAGTTTGTTATCCAAGCACAGCAGCAAGGGACGGGTCACGCCGTTATGCAGGCGGATAGTGCCTTACGTGGCAAAGCCGACTATATCGCCGTATTTTACGCGGATATGCCACTGCTGCGTTCCGCATCGTTACAGCGTTTGATCGATGCCCAATTGGATAATCGTGGGCCAATCACCCTGCTTACCATCGTCGCGCAAGATCCACGCGGCTTTGGCAGAATTGTGCGGGGTAGCGATGGCAGTGTGATCAGTATTGTTGAGGAAGCGGATTGCACGCCCGATCAACTGCTGATCCGCGAGTTGAATGCAGGCGTTTACGTATTCCGTGCCGATTGGCTGTGGGATAATTTGGCGCATCTGACTCCGAAGGGCAGCAAAAACGAATATTATCTGACCGATATGATCCAACTGGCAGCAAGCCAAGCCTTGCCAATTGTCGGGCTGGAAAGTGACGACTCCGACGAAGTGATCGGGGTGAATACGCTGGTTCACTTGAGCGAAGCCGAAACTGCCCTGCGGCAGCGGGTTAACCGGGGGTGGATGCTCGAAGGGGTCACAATCATCGATCCGGCGACGACTTATATTCACGAGGATGTAAGGATCGGGAAAGATAGCGTGATTCAACCCAACACCCATTTGCAGGGTAAAACGCTGATTGGCAGCCAATGCAATATCGGGCCAAACTCCATTATCCGCGAGAGTACGCTTGGCTCATCCTGCACAGTAACGGGATCGGTCATTGAAAATGCTATTCTCGAAAATCACGTTGAAATTGGGCCATTCGCCCATTTGCGGGCAGGGGCGTACCTTGCCGATAACGTGCATATGGGTAACTTTGGCGAGGTCAAGAATTCGCGACTTGGCCCCGGTACACGGATGGGTCACTTTAGCTATATTGGCGATGCCAACATCGGCGCAGAGGTGAACATCGGTGCTGGAACCGTGACGGTCAATTTTGACGGCGTTAACAAAAATAAAACTATCGTCGGCGACAATGCCTTTATTGGCAGCGATACCATGTTGATCGCGCCAGTCACCGTCGAGCAGAATGCGCGGACGGCGGCAGGGTCAGTTGTTACCCGTGATGTTCCCGAAGGGCATATTGCGATTGGAGTTCCGGCGCGGCTGCGTCAGCTTAATCCATCCCCTGAAAACGAAAATGGTAGTGGAGAATAAAAACGATGGACCCGGACAGTTCGCTAGGTCTGTTGGGCATTATCGCGCTGGTCATTGTGAATGCGATAATTTCGGCAGGCCATGCCGCGTTGGTCAATGCTCACAAGCAGCATCTGCGCGATCTTGCGGCTGATGGTAATAAGCGGGCGCAGCGTGTCCTGAATATTTCGGAGGATGCCACCCGGCTGCTGACCTCGCGGCAGTTTGCGGGGATCTTGATACGCTTTTTCGCAGCCGGCATTCTCACACTGGTGATTGGCCCTTCAAGCGTAGATGGGCTGGTTAGCTTTGGCCTGACACAGGATCGGGCGCGGTTAATCACTTACCCGGTATTGTGGCTTGGGGGGGCGGTGCTGATGCTGCTGTTTGGTGAACTAATCCCCTCAACGTTTGCCTCGACACGTCCCGATTCCTTAGCAATGTTGTTTGTTGGGCCAATGACGCTTCTGTTGAATGTCTTGTCACCGATTACACGCTCGATCCTATGGTTGAGCAACCAATTTGCCACGTTATTCGGAGGCCGTGACTCCACCCCTTACATCACTGAGGAGGAGATCAAAACGCTGGTCGATGCTGGTTCCGAGGAAGGCGTGATCGAGGACGAAGAAAAAGAGATGATCTACTCGATCTTCCAGTTCAACGACAAAGTAGCCCGCGAAATTATGCTGCCACGTATTGACATTGTGGCGCTGGACGCTGAAACGCCTTTGCAACAAGCGTTAGATACCATAGTTCAGGCGGGACACTCTCGTATTCCGCTATACGATGGCACGATTGACCGTATCTGTGGGCTGCTGTATGCCAAAGACCTGTTGGCAGTCTGGCGTGATGATCAAAGCATGGCTCGTAAAATACGCGAGATGATGCGCCCCGCATACTTTATCCCCGAATCCAAGAAAGCCGGAGCGCTGCTTGAAGAACTGCAAGAGCGCAAGATCCAGATCGCGATTGTGATCGATGAGTATGGTGGTACTGCTGGACTTATCACGATTGAGGATCTGGTTGAGGAGATTGTCGGCGAGATTCAGGACGAGTACGACCCAGAGGAAGAAGCCGACTACGAAGAAATTACCCCAGACGAGTACCTGTTCGATGCCGCCATCAATATGGATGATGTGAGCGAACTGCTTGACGCTGACTTTTCCGACGATGAAAGCGATACCCTCGGCGGCTACATTCTCCGAACGTTGGATCGAGTCCCGTTGGGCGGCGAGGTATTCAAGGAGAACGGCCTAGAGTTCACCGTCGAACTTGTGACCGGGCGACGTATCCGCAAAGTGCGTGTGCGTCGCCTGCCCATTGAGACTGACACCGACGAGGAAAAACCAGAAGAGAAAGTTGCACCCAAAGACGCGAAACGTGAAACCACTTCCGTAGAAATCGTCTCTGGCGACTCAAATGCGTTAGCGAGCTAATCCAGACAAATAGACTTATCGATAAGTGCCCACTTATAAACCCGCGCCTATCGACTGGAAGATCCCTTGCGGCTGCGAAGCGTCAATCCCCATTTCATTTAACATCCGATCCGCCTCGAACAAGAATCCGGCGCTACGGGCGCGGATAGTCGGGCGGTTTGCCATCTGTTTGTGATACTGGCCTGCCTGTCGCAGCGCCAACGCTATATCGAGACGGCGTGCCCGTGCCCGTCCAGTGGCAATCGCACGGTCAAGAGCATTTCGGGTATCGTCATCGTGGTTTCGATCTCGCGCTAAGATCGACGCGAGAGTCCGGTATAACACGGTCAGAATGCGTAGATCGCCCTTATCACCCACCAATCCCAACGCCTTATAGATATATTTGCTAGCCTGCGGATAATCATTTTCGGCGGCGGTAAGATGCGCTTTTACCAGATAGGTTTCGGCACGACACCAATAGTACTTTTCTTTAACGCTCAGATCATCCACTTGTTGAAGCAGCTCACTGGCGCGTTTCATATTTCTCATACCGATATAGCTGTCGGCTAAGGCTAGCCATCCCTCGATAATCACGGGGTGAGCCGACTTTTCACGAAGGATAGGCAAAGCCAGCTCAAGCTGCTGGATCACCTGTGCATGTGTGCCTAGATCGCGGGCATATTCACGAGCGCGGGTAAACTGCTGCCACGCGATGCCTAGCTCGTCCTCTTGCTGGATGAAGATTTGTTGAGCTTGGGCAAAATTTGCTTCGGCTTTCTCATATTGTCCGAGATAGCACAAGATCGCGCCGAGTGTGCAGAGCAAATAGCCATGTAGGCGCGAAAGTCCCAGCGCTTCGGCAATGAGAGCCGCCTCGAAAACATATATTAGCGCAGTGTCGGGGTTGCCATCGTAAAACTCAATCGTTGCCAGATTGCCTAACCACTGGGCAAGTTGTTGCTCGTTGTTTAGACGACGCATGAACAGTACGGCGGCTTCGGTTTGCAACCGTGCATCATAGAGATTAGCCTGCTCAAAGTGGAGTCGCCCCAAAAGCGCCCGAATTTGTGCGGCCTGAAGTGGTTCCTGCGAACCTTGTCCCGGCACGAGCGCCTGTTGCAACATGTCGAGCGTGTCGTCGATGTGTGTTGAGAACATCTGCCCAGTAATCACCGGACAAATTTCGACAGCATTCGCATAGTCGGCGAGAATCTGTACTATCGTTTGTAGGTTCTCGTCCGTATTCATCCGCACCCCAATTAAGATTGCGACTAGTGATGATTCAGGTTAATGCAAAATACTAAATTTGCAAACGTGCTGCCGCAATGCATTATCTCTCATAACAACCCGCACTGTATCCCTTATATTGTACACTACCCGCGCTCCGATGACGCGACCTATGACTACTTATTTGTGTTACAAAGCCGAAGATAAAAAATAGCAGTGTTGTATAATGAGTACGCACTTGTCTGTTCAACACCTACATATTTTTGTGACGGTAGTTTTCTATCGCTTAAATCGGCTTGAACCTGATTGACTATCGGTGTCAGATGCAATGAGGGATGAACCTATGTCAACCATCAAATGTCTAGTGTGTGGCACAGAAAACCAGACCGATACCGTTAAGGTTTGTGCCCAATGCGGTGCAGTATTATTTAACCCCACTGCCAGTACCATCAATATGCACATCGATCCAGCACTGCTGCGTTTGCGGCGTGTCCATGAGCAAGACTCCGATCTCAATGCTGCTGCACATACTATCGTGCTGCACATACGCGGCCTAACCGAGCGATTGACCTTTAAAGAAGGAACGGTAATCGTTTTGGGGCGTAGCGATGTCGGCACTCCTACGTTGTTGAACATGGACCTGAATCGCTATGGCGCACATGAACGGGGCGTGTCGCGTGAACATGCTGTACTGCGCTTCATGGGCGATGAACTGACGATAACCGACCTAAACAGCGCCAACAGCACTTCTCTTAACTTCCACAAACTTGTCCCTAGTTCTACAACCGGAGTTGTGAGGCCAGCAGGGGCGGGGCATACTCAGTCACCA
>JBDTVG010000224.1:0-30230 GCA_040007395.1 Chloroflexota bacterium | reverse complement strand
TGCTTTTAGTATAGCCGTTTCCTTTAACTCCTATCTGATCTGACCACTAGCATAAGACCCTACTAGATAGTGGAACAACGGCTTTCTCCTTGAGGCACAGTTCAAGCACATCTAATGTTGCTGTACGAATTTGGTCGTTTCAGGTTGCAAGGTTGGGGCTTTCGCTTGGAACATAAAGTGCAATAGGCTGTGATTATGAATTAGCATTTGTATACGACAAGCGAAATTTTACTGATATTTCATGTAATCGTCCGTGATTTGAGTAAATTCCACAATATTGGAAAATGGATCACGGCAGAAAAAACGGGGTCTTCCCGGAATTTCTTCTGGACTCCAAGGCTGGTATCCACCTTTGACAAGTGAATCTCTTATCAATTGGACGTTGCCCACGTTCAAGCAAAAATGCCGACCAGAGGTGGTAGGGCTGTTTTCCTCTGCAAACACATGCAATTCAGTGCTGTCTCCAATTTTGAACCATACCAAGTCAAGGTGTGTGATACTTGCTGGAACCGGTTTTTCCATCAGGCCAAGCAGTCCACTATAAAACTGGCGGGCTAGTTGTGCACTTTCCTCGCCAAGTGGACGAGGGATGCTGACGTGTTGTAACATTATTTGCATGATAAATCTCCCGTCAAATATTCTCTCTTTGAACAAGTCAAGCAAGAGTTGTGGATAAGGAGGTTTTAGCGGGCGTGCGCCCAGCCGTGCCATGCACGGGCTTGCCATGCCGCATATAAGGCTACCGACCCAACAGTTGCCACATTCAGGCTCTCGACATGTCCGCGCATGGGCAGGGTGATTAACAGATCGCAGGTATCACGCACCAGACGGCGCATTCCTTCACCTTCGCTGCCCAGCACCAAACCAAGCGGGATATTCAGGTCGGCGCGATCCACTGGTACAACGTTTGGCCCGATGTCCATGCCCGCCATCCAGATCCCTTGCTCTTTTAGCTCGCGCATCGCCGTCACAAGGTTGGTCACTTGCACCACATTCAGATGCTCCACTGCGCCCGATGAAGCGTTCGTGACCGCTGCCGTAATGCCTACCCCGCGCCGATCTTGCAGCACAACGCCATGCACACCTACTGAGTCCGCAACCCGCATCAGCGATCCGACATTCTGCGGATCTTGCAAAAGATCGAGGATCAACAGGAACGGCTTTTCCTGCCGTTCCTGAGCCAGTTGCAGCACTTTTTCAACTTCCACATACGGGTACGCACCAACTCGCAATAATACGCCCTGATGGTGTCCGTCTTTGGCGACATCATCCATCATGCGGCGGTTAACACGCTTGATCGGGATATTGCGCTGTAGCGCCGCCGCGGTCAGGTCAACAATGATACCTTTTTCTTCGATGCCTTCAGCCAGCGTCAACTGCTGAACTTCACGTCGTCCGGCCCGCAACGTTTCTAGTGCAGCCCAACGACCATATACGATCTCAGACATAGAATGCCCCTATCGGGTGTTAGTTTCAATCAAAGTTAATCAAGGCGGTATAACGTCCCGTCCGAACGATCTTCCAGTGTTACGCCCAACGCTTTCAATTGGTCGCGAATCTGGTCAGAACGGGCATATTGTTTTTCGTCACGGGCTTGTTTCCGCAGGGAGATCAACAGTTGGATCAAGCCATCTTCGCGCTGCTGGTCGCCAGAAGCAGCTTCTGCCGTTGGGATAATGCCCAGCACCTTGCCACCAAGATCAAGGTACACGTCGTTGATCGCTTCTAACGTCGCTTTGTTGACCGCTTCGCCGCTGTTGAGCAGTGTATTGACCGCGCCTGTTAGCTCTTGCAAGGTTGCTAGCGCAATTGGCGCGTTGAAGTCGTCATCCATCGCGATCATAAACTTCTGACGATGCTCATCTAGAATGGACTGAAACGCGCCGCTGACAGGTTCCTTGCTCTCCGCAACGCTGCGCAATTTGTCGCGAGTCAGCCGCACTGCCGACATTAGACGATCCCAGCCTTTTTGGGCAGCCACAAGTGCGTCATCACTGTAATCAATCGGGTTGCTGTAGTGCGATTGGAAAATAAACGTGCGAATCACTTCCGGGCGATACTTTTTCAGCGCGTCTTTGATTGTCACGAAGTTGCCCAGACTCTTGGACATTTTCGTGCCGTCTACGGTTAAACTGCCGACCAATAGCCAGTAGTTCGCAAATGGGGTTTCGTTTGCCGCTTCACTCTGCGCGATCTCGCATTCGTTGTGCGGGAAAATGTTATCGATCCCGCCGCCATGAATGTCGAAGTTAGGGCCGAGGTATTTCTTGGACATAGCGGAGCATTCGATGTGCCAACCGGGGTAGCCCAGTCCCCATGGGCTGTTCCATTGCAGAATGTGTTCGGGTTCGGCACGCTTCCACAGCGCGAAATCTTCGGGGTTACGCTTGCCATCGCCCGCCAGCCGCCGTGAGCCTGCTTCCTGCTGCTCTATTGCGCGATTCGACAGCTTGCCATATTGAGGCCAACTCGCCACATCGAAGTAGACGTTGCCTTCCGACTCATAGGCGTGGTCCTTTTCGATGAGCGCCTGAATCATCTCGATCTGTTCGGGGACATGGGCGCTCGCACGTGGGCTAATGTCGGGGCGCATCACGCCAAGCGCATCCATATCCTCGAAGTAACTGCGGGCAAACGTCTCGACGATCTGCATAGGCAAGGCTGACTTCGCCCGTGCCGCGTTGAGAATGCGATCACGACCGTCATCCAGCAAGTGACCGACATCGGTTAGGTTTTGCACATACAGGACATCTTTGCCGCTGAAGCGCAAATAGCGCACAATCAGATCGAAAGATACATAGGTTTTGGCATGGCCCAAGTGCGAATTATCGTAGACTGTCGGCCCGCACACATACATCGTGATTTTGCCGGGGGTAATCGGTACGAAATCGACTTTTTCGCGTTGGAGTACATTGAACATACGTAACGTCATACGCTTGCCTGTTCCTCAATTCGAATGTAGTACAGGGTATCAGAGCGCCTTGTGGCGACAATCATTTGCGTCCAGTTTCTTCGGGACGCGCAAAATACATTTTACCCGCTGCGGTCTGGATCATACGAGTCACAACGACATCCAGCGTGCGATCCATATAGCGTTTGCCATCTTCGACTACTACCATCGTACCGTCATCAAGGTAGCCGACCCCTTGATTGTGCTCCTTGCCTTCCGCGATAACCTGAATGGTGATCGTCTCGTTTGGTAAAAAAATCGCTTTGACAGCGTTTGCCAATTCATTGATGTTCAACACCGCCACACCCTGCAATTCAGCCACACGATTCAGGTTGAAGTCATTGGTCATGAGCAGTGCGCCCAACTGTCGAGCCAAAACGACAAGTTTATCGTCTACTTCGTGTACACCGTCAACGTCAAGATCGATCACGCTGATAGGCGCTTTGCTTTCGTTCTGGAGCGACTCAAGGATCTCAAGCCCGCGCCGCCCACGAGTGCGCCGCAGCACTTCGCCAGAATCGGCGATATGTTGCAATTCTGCCAATACGAACTGCGGAACCAGCAGCTTGCCAAAAATGAAGCCTGTCTTACTGATGTCCAGAATGCGTCCATCAATAATGACACTCGTATCCAGCAAGATCTGCCGATCCGCCTGACTGCTGTTATTGGGGCTACGATTTGACTCATTCTGGAACAAGTCGCGGGTCAGCCGGAACACATCTTGGGCGCGAAAGGCAAAGATCGTGATGCTCAGGTAGGCTGCCACAATTGCCACAATTGCCGGAACCCATTGACCGAACGGCTGTGGCAGCAACCCCAATGGCACGGCAAACAACGCTGCGATGATCAGGCCAAAGATCAGGCCAATGATGGAAGTCAGCAGCACTTCGGCGGGCATTTGCCGGATAATGGATCGGGCGATGCGGGCAGGCCGCGTACTGACGTAGGGGGTCAGGATAAGACCCGCTAATGCGCCTACCAGCCCAAAGACAAGTGCGAATACGTCGGTGGTCACTGGCGGCACAGCGATCTCTACGCCGAAGCGTGCGCCTGCCAATGCCAAGATAACCATCCCTATCAGGCGAAAAGCTAACTCCGATGTCATACAATACGCTCCCTTTTGTGCCTCTACGAGCACTTGCTAGGGGACAGAAAACGAGCGAACGCCTGATCAGACCCACCCCGACGTGGCAATTGTCACCCGGTTCTAAAAACTTGGTTAGTAGATGGTGGCTGATATGGGACGTTCAGAGAAATGAAATACTACACATGTAAATCACGTCACACGGGGTCGTTACGCATCGCTGCCCAATAATAAAGTTGTGGACAACTCAGGTGCAGGAACATCACCCTTAATCGTATAACTTTAACATGCTGTTTAAGCAGCGTCAATATTGTTTTACTGTCTCAACTAAACCCATCCAACCAACCCACACGGGCAATTGCGTATGAATCGACGGGATGCTGTACAATGACAAGGGATCATGCAAGAGCGATCCCATTTGCCATCTAACAGGAGTATAGCTAACCATGTCACGACGAATACTATCCCTTATCTTGCTCTTTGTGTTGGTACTCGGAACGGTAAGTCTTACCGCCTCGCCCGTAACGGCTGCACCCACGAACACAGCGGTCAAGAGTGCGCCCAATGCCGATCTACTCCCTTTGGATACTGCCTTCTATTTAGACTTCCGTTCGGCAGATCTGGATGGAACGTTGGCTTTCGTCGGTGATGTCTTTCAAAAAGTGACTGGTGAAGCCCTTCCACCCATATTCACCAGCATGGATCAGGGCTTAACTCAAACGTTAGGTCGCCCTGCCTCCTTTGAAAAGGATATTCAGCCGTGGCTGGGCGAACATGTAACCGTTGCGCTGCGTATGACCGACAAGCAGTTAGCTACCCTTAACGCCCCTTCTGCTCAGCCTAATTTTGCAGCGACAAGCCCCGAATATATGATCATCGTTTCGGTCAAGGATGATGCTGCCGCTGCCAAGTTCGTTAAGGATGTGGTTGCCAAAGTTCCGCCGAAACAGATCAAGACTCGCACGGATAGCGTAAACGGCAATAAGGCCACGATTTATGAC
This sequence comes from Chloroflexota bacterium, assembly GCA_040007395.1. Taxonomy (GTDB): domain Bacteria; phylum Chloroflexota; class Anaerolineae; order Aggregatilineales; family UBA2796; genus DATGFK01. The sequence continues at coordinate 25,195 of JBDTVG010000224.1, read as the reverse complement.
CAGCCCGGTACCTGTGGGACGAACTGCGTTAGCGTCGTCCAGACTAAAGGCTTTTTGGCGCTAGGTTCAACGACAACCGTTAACGAGATGTTGACCTCTCTCAAGGCGAAAAAGCCCAGATTCGGCAGTGACCCGACTTTTAACAAGTTGGTCGGCGCATTAGCCCCTGACAGCCTTATGACGATGTATATCAACCCGCGTTTTTATAGTTATGCGCTAGCGATCTCTCTATTTGGACGGCGTGCAGCGACCAGTTTCGCGACCCCCATCGGGCCAAAGCCCACCCCACAGCCCGACCCGACAGTGATGCTGCGTTCTATTTTGGGGGCGATCAAAGGTCAGGCATTCGCAATTCGCAGAAACGACAAGGCATTGGTACTTGATATTGTACAAAGTATCGACCCGACGGTTCTGCAAAAGGTTTACACCGACCTCGGCTATCCGCCGGATCTGGTGGCAAAGCTCCTTCCCCAGAAAATCGACGGCAAATTGATCAACCAGATCCCCGACAAAGCAACAGCCGTTATCCTGTCGCGAGGACTCAGCAACTTATATGACGGCGCGACCGCGGGGTTGAAGGCCGGCAGCACACAGAATTCGCCTCAAGCTAAGCAGTTCGACGAAATAACCAAGCAGCTTGGACAGGCCGAAGGCGCACTCAAAGTATTCTTTGATCTTGATCTCAAAGCGGATATTCTGAGCTGGATGGACGGTGACTTCGCGATCTATATGGTCTATAACCCAAACAGTGTTCTAGCAAAAGTTGGCAGCAGTCCTTGGCCTTTCGATCACACCATTTTGATCGATACCTCAGATGTCGCCAAAACCAAGAGCTTCTTGACCAAACTTAACGCAGGTCTGGAAAAGAACACCAAGATCAAAGCTGTATCAGCGGGTACTGACCTTTACCGCATCACGATACCTGCCGGACAGACGAATGGATCGTCTGCTAGCGTGGAAATCGCCTATGGATTGGTGGGTAACACGTTTCTCGTAACGACTGGCAGCGGGTTAGATGCCGCTGTCGCCGCCATCAAGGGCGATGGGACGATCACCAATAATCCGCAGTGGAAAGGCGCTCAAGCCGCTGCTATCCAACCCAGCAGCCAGTTCTGGTTCGCCAATCTTGGCAACGTGTCTACGATTCTCAAGAAGACCATTCCAGCGCACAACATGGATAATGTGGATACACAGCGGGCGCTGCGCTTCCTCGATCTCTTTGACAGCGCCATGATTTCTGCTGGAGCTAGCCAACCGGATGGCACGAATGTGGCAACATTGCAGTTGATCATGAAATAGCCAATTTCTAGCCAATTGCAATAGCCGCCAGCGCTATCGCGTCTGAGACAGGTTAAAATAGGCGAGATGGATATTTTGTCCATCTCGCCTTTTGTTCGGCTCTCCACTATTGGATTTACAGGTTAATTTTTTATGTCGGTAAGTACTGAGCAAAACCAGCGCATCCTGACCAACCGCCAGATTCAACGTGCTACGGGAGTAATCGCCGCAGCCTATGTGTTAAGTGCGCTGTTGGGAGTCGCACGGCAAGCGATTATCGGGTCGCGGTTTGGCGCAGGCAGCGAACTAGATGCTTTCTACGCTGCCTATCGCATCCCAGAATTACTGTTTATGCTGGTAGCAGGTGGCGCACTCGGTTCGGCATTTATCCCGATTTTTGGTCGTTTTCTGGGTCAGGACGATCTCGACGGCGCATGGCAGCTAGCCAGTGCGGTCATGACTCTGGTTGCGCTGCTGACGACGGTACTAGCGATTTTTACGGTGATTCTTGGCGCGTGGATTACCAGCCATCTCTTGATTCCCGAAGCCTCACCAGCGCAACAAGCGCTAACGACAAACCTAATGCGCTTGATGCTCTGCACAGTAGTGATCTTCAGTTTGAGTGGGCTGGTCATGGGCATCTTGAACGCTAATCAACACTTCTTAACCCCTGCCCTCGCGCCCAGTATGAACAACATCGGCCTGATCCTCGGTGCGATCTTTCTTGCGCCTAGCCTCGGTGTGTATGGGCTGGTGCTTGGTGCGGTAGCAGGCGCACTGCTGCATCTTGGTATCCAACTCCCCGCCTTGCATACTGTCAAGCCGCATCTGCGCCTATTACCCGATCTGAATACGCCGGGAGTGAAAGAGGTGCTGTGGCTGATGGGGCCGCGTGTTATTGGCTCCGCTGTTGTGCAGATCAATTTTCTTGTCAATACGGCGCTTTCGTCGGGGATGGCAGCGGGCAGCTTTACCGCGCTCACCGTCGCGTTTAGCCTGATGTTTTCGGTACTTGGGGTACTCGGTCAAAGCGTGGGAACGGCAGTCTTTCCATCGCTAGCAGCCCTCGGCGCACGGAACGATCTGGACGGCTTTCGGAACACATTATTGGGAGTAGTACGCGGTATCCTGTTTACATCCCTACCTGCATCGGTGGGGATACTATGTCTTGCCAGCCCGTTAGTCGCCACAATCTACCAGCGCGGACGATGGTCAGCGGATGACACAGTAGCGGCAGCATGGGCGCTCCAATTTTTCGCGATTGGGCTAGTAGGATTTTCCTTGCAGGAAATTCTAGCGCGGGCCTTCTACGCATTGCGCGATACCGCAACTCCGGTGATTATTGCCGTAGGCGGCATGATCCTCAATGTGATTCTAAGTTTGTTGTTGATCCGCGTGGTGCAGGGTCAACCAATCCCCTTTGGCGAACCCGCTAATCCGCTAACCGCGTTGAGCCTATGGATTATTCCGGCGGGACAAGGGCCATTTGGCGGATTGGCACTGGCAAACGCGCTAGCAACGTTGATCGAGAGTCTGGCATTATGGCTGATCCTGAGCCGACGATTGGCAGGGATTGAGGAACGTCGGGTGCTGGGTATGTCACTGCGAACACTCGTCGCCGCGCTAGTCATGGGCGCAGTCGTTGTCATCGTTGCCCGACAGATTGCCATGTGGCCTGCACCGTTCGTGTTAATCGTTGGGACTATCGTCGGCGCGATCGCCTTTGAAGCCGCTGCCTTAGCGCTCGGTGTCCCGGAAGCCCGCAGTGTACCGGGTACGGTGTTGCGGCGTTTCAAGCGTTAACTCCCTAATTTTTCCCAAAACCCAAAAGCGTAAAGTTTAGCAATAATACACGGTGAGCAGTCACAGGGCGAGCGACAAACGCCTTTAAGGCAACGCTGACGCAATATGTGACTGACAATCAGCCTATCACTACTGAGGAGCTAGCGGCGCTACGCGAACAGGCAATGAAACTTGATTCCGACAGCCGTGTCAGCTTTGTACTCATGGTGATCGCCCTGATTGGCATGGGGACTGCCCGTTATTTGTAGAGAAGATTCTGCGGGAAAATATCGTAGCGCTTAAATCGATTGCCGCCCTAAGAAGTATCCGGATCAGCTCAGGGCGGCGAAGTTCTATTCCTCAGTGCGTAGATCCCCAAATGGTTGCCGACTTCACGTTCACGTCCGGGGATCAGGAAGTCGATTGGCGAATTGAGAATCATGGGCCAACCAGACTCATCCTGAATGACCAGTGTGGACGATCCACCACCATCGAGGTTCATAGCCGTATACGCGCCATGTTGGATCACGATGTCTGCCATTTCTTCAATCGTCAGCCCTTCGCTGTAACCCGGTTGTCGCCCATCAATCACGAATAGGATCAATTTACGTTCACTTTTATCCAGCGCGACGGCATTGCGGGGATGCAGTTCAGTGCTGTCCTCGCGGATGAAAAGGTCGCGCGGCTGAAACTTTCCACTTTCGACAAAGATCGGGCTGCCTGAAATCGCGTTATACGGTTGACCGGAAGGTGGATGAAAGCTGGCGATGTTGTCCGCCGAAATATAAAGCGTCGGATTGGCGATGCGCGGTTCCGAGTAACTTACGCCACGAGAACTGAAAAAGCCGAGTGCATCTACGCCATCCCCAACACGGGGATAGTAGTTGAAGGGGTTATCGGGATGCCAAGGCTTGAAGAACCCAGCATTAATCGCCAATTGTACTTTGAATTCGTAGAGAAAATCCGAAGTTGTGCGGGCAGCCAACTGATACCCATTGGTCGGTTGACTCGGTGTAACCAGAAATTGTAGTCCCGGTGCATCCAAATCGACGGTGATAACGTGGACTACCAGTGGGCGCGGTTGAGTACGTACTTCGCGAAGATAGGTGATCCCTTGAAACAATGACTGGTGCATCGTGGTTGGAATGGGTCGATGGGTGTACCAGACAGCATAGCTACCCAGCATGAGTACGTATCCAGCAATTAACAGCAGAGTTGCCGACGACGCAGCCAAGCCTATCCGAAACGCTCGGCGGCTAAGGCGGAAGGATTGTTTCCAGAAAAGTACACTGATCGCGAGTAGGAGCAATCCGCCAAGGATGAGTGGGATTTCAAGTAATTGCATCGATTTACTTTAAGCTGGAATGAGTGATCGGAATTAAACCCGCCACAAGCCACTTGGTTTTAGGCTGCATGGATAGGCGGGTTTTTCGTGCGGTTGGAATTCGCAGGATAGTTCGTGGTGGCAGATAATTAGTTGGCGTGGTGTATCGTCACGACTCGATGATCTTATCGTCGATCAACTGCTGCTGAACCGCCTGTCCACGCGGATCAAAGGCGAAATACGGCGCGTGCAACTGAAATTCCATATCCATCATGGCACGACCCGCTCGATTCTTTTCGACGGTGAACACAACCCAATCGCGATACTGTTTGGCCTGATACGGATTGAACGACACATGATCCTTGGCTAGGATGTGATACTTATTATTCATAATAACTGCAATATCACACTCGTAATCCAACGCGGAACTGCCACGCAGATGGAATAGATGCAGCCGCTTGGCCTTTAACCCTTCGCGGTCAGCGGCCACAATCGCCACGACAGGCACATCCAGCGCCAGCGCAATATCCTTTAACCCCTCAACAACGATGGTTACTTTTTCGTTTTCATCGTTGGCTCGCTCAGGATGGATCGCCACTTTTTGAAGGTAATCCACGAACACGGTCAGGTTGCCGTTGGTGGCTTCAACCAGTCGGGTCGTCATCTCGCGAATGGCGCGCAGCGTCGTTACCGCTGGACTAGCCTTAACCATGATCATACGTTCACTATATTTGTTGAGCCGTGCCAATGACATCGACGTTTTAGGGTTTTCACGGAGGATCGTTTGTAATGAGCCTATCGAGTTGCCGTCGCGACCCAATGTCTCACGCGCACGCTGCGAAATGATCACATCGTACAAATCCTTGAGTTTGAGACCAGTCCGGGTATCAACGACAGGAGGATTGATACTCTCCATGCACAACAGACGGTTCATCAAGTGGGTTTCGGTATGTTCATAGGACAGATAAAAGGCGAACTGATCTGGGCGCATAGCGATATTGCGCGCCATTTGGAGCATAGCAATCGTCTTGCCGATGCCCTGTGCGCCCCCCAGCAGGACGAGTTCTGTTCGGCGCAGTCCACCGCCGATCATTCCGTCCAGCGGATCAAAGCCAGTTGGCAGCGGTACATAGTCGGAGAGATCACCCCGGACAACCTGATCGTTGGCATCGTTCATCACCTGTGCGAGGGTGCGTGGCATGTGCGGCAAATTCCGACCTACTGCGGCGGCAGGTCTTCCAGCAGGCGTTTGAGCGGATCGCAAGGGTTGAATGCCCTGTGGTGGGTTTGCGGGACGAGATGGTTGCGCTACAGGTTGAGAGGGGGCCGCCTGTGGCGCGGCAGGCCGAACCAGCCGAGACGGTTCTTTAGCGGGAGGATTCGGCGGTGAGTCTGCCATGTCGTCGTTAAAGCGTCGTGTTGACATTTACCTTTGTCCTGCACAGCTCATATAGATAGTCTCTGATCATACATTTTACAGTTTATTAATGGCTTGTGCAAATGACCAGAAAGTCCTACTTTCCGCATGATACAGCCGAAAACAGCATAAAGAGACAATACTAACTTGTAACAGAGTCTAAACGACTTGTAAAAAAGGGGCTTGAAGTCTTTTGCATTTCTCATATACTGTTAATTGCAAAAGACTTCACAGATAAGGTGTTTTGTGTTAGAATGTTAATGTTTCGTGAAAAGCGTAGAATCAATTAAGCGGCTAACTCATTTATCCGCCCTTTTTTTGTTGCTTGTTCCAAAAAATGACACAAAATGCTGACTGGCAAAAAAGCCGGAGCAGTCACGCAGGAAGACGAGGATTACATATGATACAAGAACTCATTAATCGTGCAGATCGACGCGGGTATGTCACCTTCGAGGATGTTCTGGAGATCCTTGAAGAGGAAAGTGACGAGGTAAATACGCTTGAGTCGGTGCTTGATGAGCTTGATGAGCTTGGTATCGAACTCCGACAGGAAGAAGCCCCCCGCGAAGATGTCGAAGAAGTAGAAGAAGACTTTGAATCGAATGATGGAGAAGAGATCTCCGACCCCGGTATTGGTGACATCAATGCAGTCTCTGCCGATGATCCAGTGGGGCTGTACTTCCGCCAGATGGCCCAAGAGCCTTTGCTCACTGCCCAAGAAGAGATCGAACTTGCCAAGCGGATAGAGTCTGGCAAGGACATGTCCGAAAAGATGGGTCAGTTGCGGCGCGGAGATCGTACCCAACGCTCCGAGTCCCAAGCGATTGTCGAAGATGGACAGGCCGCACGCGAACATTTAGGACGGGCTAACACTCGTTTGGTGGTCAGTATTGCCAAGCGTTATATGGGGCAGGGATTGCCCTTTCCCGACCTCATTCAGGAAGGCAATGTCGGCCTGATGCGGGCGGTAGATAAATACGACTATAAACGCGGCAATCGCTTCAGTACCTATGCCACATGGTGGATTCGACAGGCGATTACCCGCGCACTTGCCCAGAAAACCCGCACGATCCGCATTCCGCTGCATATGACCGAGCGCATCCGTCAGATGTATCGCACAGCGCAACTTCTCGAACAGAATTTGGGTCGCCGTCCGACTCCCGAAGAGATCGCGATGGAAATGGAATTGCCCGCCGAAAGTGTCCGCAGCATGATGGATGCCAGCCAACATGCGATTGCATTGGAACGGCCTGTTGGCGACGATGGTGATAGCGAATTTGGCGATTTTATTGAAGACCAAGATTCGCCTAGCCCGGTTGAGTCTGCGACCCAACACTTGCTACAGGAGACCATTGAGGAAGTCCTGAGCGAATTGACCCCCCGCCAGAGCCATATTCTACGACTGCGCTTTGGGTTAGGCGGCGGCGACCCTCATACCCTTGAAGAGATCGCCAATAAATTTGGCCTAAGCCGTGAGCGTATTCGCCAATTGGAAAAAGAAGCGCTGCGTCGTCTGCGTCACCCGCGTTTAGCGCACAATCTACGCGACTATCTCAGCTAGCATAACCACGTAAACAAACATCCTAAGTAATTGGGATGAAAAAGCCGGAGCAATTGCTCCGGCTTTTAATTTACTGATCTGTGATGTAACTTGGCGCTGACACTACCACGTCAACTGCGATACGACGTTATTGAGTAGATCTTGTGCATCAATGTCCTGCTTCTGATAAATCCACGCGCCGCCTAGTTGAGCGCGTTCCTGATCGGTCAGGTCATCGGCAGTCACGACCATGACTGGAATAGTTGAAGTATCAGGATTTTCTTGCAATTGGCGCAACACCTCGAAGCCGTCCATATCTGGCATCCGTATGTCAAGGATAATTAGGTGAGGCCAATGACTACTGACCACTTCAAGACCCTGTGCGCCATTGGTGGCTTCCAGAATAGTAAATCGTTCGTCGGCGGCAATGGCCTCGCTGATCAGGCGCATACTTTCTGGCTGGTCATCAATGATCAAGATCTTGCGGCGATCGCGCTCTAATTCGACGCGCTTGACCGCCTCGATTAGCGAACGCTCATCGATAGATTTGACCAGATAGTCTGCCGCACCAAGACGGAAAGCCCGTTCTTTATCTTCATCGATACTGCACACAATGATCGGGATCTCGAAGGTTTCGTCACGATCTTTCAGATGTTGCAGGACATCCCACCCAGAACGATTGGGCATATTTATGTCCAGCAGAATCAGACGGGGTTGGTAAGTTGAAGCAAGTTCTTCGGCTTCTTCGGCTCCACCACCGATGACCTCATATCCAGAGCGTACCAGATAGCGGCGATACAGGTTCACCATGCCCAGTTCGTCATCAATGGCAAGAATGATCCGCTGGGCTTGTTGCGGCGCGGCCTGCTCGATCACTTCAACGACTTGCTCAGCAAGCTGATTATTAACACCTGCTGCTGCCACTGCTTCGGCTTGGAGTTCTTCCTCAGTCGGTTCAGGGGGGTTGAGGGGTAAGGTAAAGCTGAAGGTTGATCCGACACCCACTTCGCTGTATACAGTCACTTTGCCGCCCTGCATTTCGACCAGCGACTTAGCGATAGGCAGTCCCAAGCCAGTCCCTTCATATTGACGGGCGGTCGTATTTTCCGCCTGTTGAAACGACTCGAAAACTGCGTCGAGTTTGTCCTCTGGGATACCGATTCCGGTATCGGTAATAGAGACCTGAACCATATCCTGCCCGGCCTCCTGTACCGAGAAGGCCGACACAGTCACGCTGCCTTGTGCCGTGAACTTCGCCGCATTCGAAACGAAGTTAAGTAATATCTGACGCGAACGGAATTCATCCCCCCAGACATTCGGTAGTTCTGGCTCAACTTCGGGGTACAAGCGTACAGGTTTGTCTTTTACGAGGCCCATCGCTGTAGACATCACGCTCTTGATCAGTTCAGCCATTGAGAAGGAACCATAAGACAGTTCCATCTTCCCAGCTTCGATCTTGGCCTGATCCAGAATATCGTTCACGAGGTTGAGCAGATGCTTACCGCTTTCGTGAATGGTGGAGAGGTCTTGCTCTTGCATCGAACTCAGCGGACCGTCGATCCCCTTGAGGATCACCCGCGAGAACCCAATGATCGAGTTGAGCGGCGTGCGTAATTCATGCGACATATTGGCAAGGAACTGGCTCTTGAGCTTGTCTACTTCGCGTAACCGGGTGTTGGCAGCTTGCACCTGTTGCAGCAGTCGGGCGTTCTGGATGATGGCAGCCAGAGTCGAACTGAGCGTTTGCAGCAGCGTTACGGCATCGATAGCGAAGGCGTTCTGTTCGCGCTTACCAGCGCCGAGAATACCCACGAGTTCGTTACCGACCATCAGCGGGGTAATGATAAATGAATTGATCCCCACCAACGAGTCTCGCACATCTTTGGGCAGCGTGTTCATATCAGTCACTAGTATAGGCTGTTTACGCAACCGCAGCATTTTGACCAGTGGATTATCCATCTCGTGGATGTCCAGCAAGGGCATTTCGACACCCTCCGCAAGCGACTGGCGCGAAACGAACGTAGTCCCTGTATCGTCCAGTGTTAACAAAATGGTGTTGATTGCGCCCAATTGTTCACGAACCAGAACCATAACACTATGTAGTGCCTCTTCGGATTCGTTGGTGATAGCGGCGGCACTGCGGGTTACATCGAACAGGAAGCGCATTTCCTCGACACGCTTGATCGATACGTCGAATAGGCGGGCATTGTCGATAGCGACTGCGATCTGATTGGCAAGGTTGGAGAGTACCGCCTGATCTTCGCGATCAAACGCGCCGGGATGGTTACTCTGTACGTCCAGCGCTCCCAGAATGTGATTGCGGGCGATGAGCGGAAGTGCCATTTCTGCACGAGTCAGCGGCAGATATGGGTTAGGCTTCCACACGGCCTTCACATCCGCAGTATCGCCTGCAATTTGCGACTTACCAGTCGAAGTTACCTGACCGATTACCGACTGCGATCCGACCAGCAAATGATGTTTAATCGCCAGTAATTGCTTACCCGGTTCGCCTGTCGAGGCCACTAGTTGTGCATCGGTGCCGTCAGGGTTAATGAGGAAAATTTGTGCATGGTCGTATTTGAAGCTGTCCTTAATGAGATTGACGGTGCGGTCAAACAACTCGTCAAGGTTAAGGATAGAAGTCGCCGCCTGCGCGATCTGGGCGCTCGTTTGCAACTGACGAGCACGCCGTTCGGCCTGTGCCAGCAGATTACGGTTTTCGATATAGATGGATGCTTGGTCTGCCAAGGCGGTGTAGATACGAATTTCACGCTCTGAGCGAGGCCAAGGGGTCGATGATGTGAAGACTAACGCGCCTACCGGTTGATCACTCATTGCCAATGGCACATTGACCACCGAGATTACGCCCAAACTTTCATACAGATTGCGGCTGGCCTCATTAATTCGCGGATCAGTCGTGACATCCTCGATCCACAGTATATCTGGCGAAGACACCTCATCCCAAGCCGGGTACTGGTCGGGTCGGAAGCGAACGCCCTCCCCCGTTTCCAACGATTTCTCCGGACTCCAGTTGGCAATGACTTCGATAAGTGCGTCGGACGTATCCCATGACTCGCTAACAAGTTTGATCAGAGTAGCATAGTTCACATTAGAGGGCGTGGCATGGTCGATAATCGCACTGAGAATCTGCGGTAGATCGGCTGCATTGGAGATCTCACGGCTGGACTGATACAGTGTGCCTGTTTCTTCCAACGAGTCTTGTGTCTGCTGCACCAGCATACTGTTGTTGATCACGATAGCGGCCTGATCAGCCAATGTCGTAATAAACTGGCGTTCCAACCGCCCAAAGCGATAGGGGCGATTAAAGCTGACCACGAGGCGGCCTGTTGGGCGACCTGCCACCGTCAGGGGGACTGAGGCTTGGGCAATAAAGGTTTCATCCTGCGGTAAAGAGTCGATGAGGTCCAGTTCGGCAGGAGTAGCCAGACTGAGGTCGTTCACAAAGTATGCGTCAGCTTCGACAATTCGGTAATCCAGAATGGTAGACTCATCGTGTAAGCGAACAGTATTATGGGTTATCGGGTTCCCTACGTTCCAGTTCAGTACCCACTCGATACCACTGGTGTCACGTTGAGCGACGACGAGAAAAATATCGATCTGAGTTGGCGCAAAGAATTTGATCTCGTCACGCACCACCGCCAACGCATCCTCGATGTTGGTAGCACGATTGATCGTATAGCTGGCTTCATAGAGCAGCGTCGTTTCGTTGAGGGCTTGGGCAGTCTGTTGGGCCAAGCGGGCGCTTTCAGCAGCGATAGCCGCCTGATCGGAAAGCGTACCGATGAAACGGCGCTCTTCGGCGGTGAAGATTTTTATATTCTCGAAGCCAATCACCAGCCAGCCGGCGACACGACTACGCACGTTCAGTGGGAAACTGCCGATGGACGCGATATGCAACGCTTGCAGCTTCGGGTCGTCGGCTAGTTCCGGGTTCTGCAAGACATCGTTTTCGGTGAACGAGTCACTTTCAAGCAGCACTGACATCGGGATTGGTAGATCGCCCTCGATTAGGGCGACTTCAAAGGGGACTTCTGCTGTGTTAAGCCCGTAAGTCTGGACTACTTCCCCGTCTTCGTCGCGGAAAATGGTAAATAGATAGGTCGGAGCCACCGCGCTAAAGACCTGAATGGCAACCACATTCAAGATTTGGATCAGGTTGGTTTCGGCGGCAATAGCACGGCTGGTTTCATACAATGAAGTCGTCTCGCGCAAACTGTCTTGCAAGACAGTTTCCAGCTCGCGCAGTTCGGTCACGTCCTGAAAGACAGCGACCGCGCTGATCAAGTGACCATCATGGTCGATAACCGGCGCAGCATTGACAAGCAGTTCAATGCGTTCGCCGGAAGGTTTCAGCAGCGACATATCTTCTGAAACGACAGGTTCTAGAGTTCTGAGCACGCGAGTCGGCGGGAATTCATCTTCTCCATAATCTTCGCCACTGACCACATGGATTCGCTCGTAAGGCGTTTCCTCATCAAGGCCAAGCAAAGTACGAGCCAGTTCATTGGTCAAAGTCATTTCGCCCGTGTTGGCATCGACCACGACCACACCAGTTGGCAAGGAATTGAGTACAGCCTGAACGGTCTGTCGTTCGGCTTCCGCCGTTGTAAACAGGCGTTGATTTTCAAGGACGACGGCAATCTGGTTAGTCAGGGTCAGTACCAGTTGTATGTCACGATCATCAAGGTCAGTTTCTGAAAGATCCCGACCTACGAGCAGTGTTCCCACGATTTGCCCACTAATCTTGACGGGGGCAGCAATATGCTTGCCAAAAGCAAGGGCTTTGTCGCGACTCAGCCCGCTCATTGCATGATGATCAACGGGGTCGTTGGCAAGTACCCATTCGCCCAGCCGGGTGGCTTCAGCAATGGTATTTTGTTCAATATCAAGGTTGATCCGCGCCATTAAATGCAGCGGCGATCCTTCACCAAAATGTGAAGTTACCCGCGTTAGGATTGGGCTTGCTTGGGTCGAGGAGTACTGACCGAACCACCAACGGTCATAGTCGGCAGGCCCGGAGACCGCTTTGAACAAATTTGAGATACCTGTCGCAAAATCGATCCCGATCTGGCTCGACACTTGTGCGGCTTCGGCTAGCGCTCGGTTACGGCGTGATTCTGACTGAACATTTTCCAGCAACGCTTGGTTTTCGACAGCGATGGCTACTTGGTCGGAGATAGCACTGACGAACTGGGTAAACGTTTCATGAAAGGCATGGGGGCGGTAGCTGTGGATGAGCATTACCCCAAACCAGCGCGTCGTGGTAGTGATGGGCGCAATCATAACACTTTGCACCCCCACCGAAGAGAGATTGAGGCGGATGCGCTGCGAGTCGGTCATATTCTGTGCCACATTCAGGATACGGGGCGCACGCTGCATTTCCTCAGCCGACCCATACAGCACGGCCTGACTAGGCATCGGCTGGCCCACTTCAAACAGGACATCCTCCGAAGGATGGCGTTCCCAGACATGCGCTACCTCGTAATACTGCGCTTCGGGTACAGGGTCAGGGCGCGCCAGAAAGATCACCACCCGATCCAGAAACTCAAAGTTTGCCAATTGTTCAGTCGTGATCTTGAATATACCATCGGTATCGTTAGCACTACCGAGCGTCCGGCTAGCCTGATAGAGCTGTTCGATACGCCCAAGTGCGTTGCGCGTTTGCTCAACAAGGCGCACATTTTCAATTGCCAGTGCGACACGTTCGGCAACCGCCTGTAAGATCGCCTTATCGTCTTCGGAAAACTGCGTCCCTTCGCCTTCCTGAACACTCAGGCTGCCAACAGTCTCACCACGCACCTTGATGTCAGCGTTGATGCCCTTTTCGGTGTCCTTGCTATCCGCCTCAAAATTAGGGCTGATGTTCAATAAGTCGTACTTAAAGCCGAGATTGTCGGGGTTTTCTTCTTCGACAAACATATTCCACGCCGTGCGAGTCAATTCTCGGTTGAGATCCGCCACTTGTTGCAGGCGTGTTTCCGACTCTTTGAGCAAGCGGGCATTGTCAATCGCGACAGCGATCTGGTCAGCAAGGAGTTGGAAGATCTGTATGTCGGAATCGCTGAAGGCGTTTGGCTCGACACTTTGAATGTCGAGCGCACCAATAACGACATCGCTTACACGTAGCGGCAAAGCCATCTCGGAGCGGGTTTTGGGTAAAATTGGATTGAACCGATGCGGCACGTCCGATTTTTCGGTATCGAGTGTGATGAAAGTACGGCCTTTAGCGGTGGTCTGCCCGATAACCGAGTCTGAGTCAACGGCGAGTTTATGGTGACGCGCCAACAGAATTTGTCCAGCTTCGCCAGTACTAGTGATAAGCACCGCATACTGACGGGTATCATCGAGCAGGAAAACTTGAGCGTGATAAAAGTTGAAACGGTCACGAATTGAGTCAACGCTACGTTGCAGCAGGGTGTCAATATCACGCAATTGTGCCGCGTCGCGACCAATCTCAGACGCGATCTCGATATTGCGAGTACGTTCTTCCACGCGGCTTTCCAGCGTACCGACCACTTGAGCAAGCCGCCCACTCATCGTATTAAAGGCGGCAGCAAGCTGTCCGATTTCATCGCCGCTCATATCTGGGATCGTCGATTTGAGATCGCCGGCTGCAATACGGCTAGCTGCCTGACTGACGACGGTGAGGGGGTACGTCAGAGTTCGACCGGCGAACACAACCGCCACACTGATCAGCAGAAAGAGCACTCCCAACGTCAAAACAATCGTTGTTTTCAGGCTGGTAGCGCTAGCATAGGCCGTTTCAACCGTCTGGCTAACCAGTACAATCCATGAATTTCCGGGAACCCCCTGTATATTTTTGAGTGAGAGCGTACTGTACAAACGACCATTGATTTCTAAGAGAGAAGCAGCCGCACCATTAAGAAACTGCGGTGGTACAGTAACGTGGTTGTTTTGACTGTCTCCATAAATATAGACTTGTTCTTGGCTGGCAAAATCGGCAACACTGAGTTGTTTACCGTCTTGCTCAACAAGCATCAACAGGAATCCGCCCGGTTGCTGTGTGTTCAGCAACCCTTTCAAGAAGGTTGTACCCCTCAGGCTGCCGATCAAAGCGCCAACCGCTTTGCCGTTGTTGTAGACTGGCACGCCAATTTCGATAATTGGTTCGGACAATTGCCCTGTAACCGGGTCGGCCTTACTCAGGTTTATCGGCAATACATAGCCCTGACCCTGATGAAGTGCCATAAGCGCTTTGAAGTACGGAGCATCAGCTTCTGAAACAAGGTTATCTTCTGATTTCAGCGCCCCCTGACGGGTATCTCCCAGCGATCTGGTGATGGCATAAGAAAGCTGTTTGCCGTCCTCGCCGACGTAACGCAAGCCTACATCAAACGTTTTAGAAGTGACAACCCGATCTTGCAGGTAGGCTCCCAAAAAGCCCAGTGAGCGCGTTTGCTGAATTGAATTGCCCTGTTCCTGAACCGCTGTGAAGCTCTGTACTGGGTCGCTCACTGCCAGATTAGCGATTTCGCCCTGACTCGTTTCCAGAAAGAATACGGTGCGATCCTGTAAGATCTGGAGCTGGCGACCAAAAGATTCCTGAGCCACATTGGCAGCAAGGGTATCGATAGGCGACTGCACACGCGACAGGATGATCACTAGGGTTAGACCTAACCCCACAATAATCGGAACCAACAGCTTTACCCGGATGGGCAGGCTGTTTAGGCGTTTGGTCAAGTTAAGCCGGAGGGTTGTCTGCTTTTGACTCATTGTAATTTACCGTTCCTTAACCTGCTCATAATTGGTCGCCAGCCGGATCGAGGTCTGAGGCACATGCAGCGCCTGCCCTACCTCTCGAACGGCTACTTTTAGAATTTCGGAGACATCTGTTTGTTGAGTTAACTTGCTGGCAATATCGTTTACCAGCCGTTCCCGTTGAGCCAACCGTTGTGCTTGCTCGAACAAACGGGCATTGTCAGCGCTAATGGCGAGACGTGAAGCTAGTTCGTAGGCTAGTTGGCGTACATTGTCATTATAGGCAACACGCTGCACATCCCACTCCACTGCGCCAAGCACCTGACCACGCAGCGTGATCGGCAGTGCAAAGGTCACTGTCTCGGCCTCTACTTGTTCGATAATCTCACCTGTTTCGATGGCCTGACGCTGGAGCGCACTCCATTCAGTTGTAACATCTTTCCCGCCGAGGAGTGCTGTTGAAGCCGCAGGTATATTGCTATGCCGCACTTCGAGATACTTGCGCCACACATCGCCCGACAACTGCTGGTTGAGTGCTTCGATCTCGTGTAGACGGGTCTGTGACTCTTCAAAAAACTGTGCATTGGTGACGGCAATGGTGAGTTGGTTGGCAATTGCCGAAAACAACTGAATGTCCGTGTCGGCAAACGCATCGACCTGCACACTCTGTAGGTCGAGTACGCCAATCGCGACTCTACCGACCATCAGTGGTAGCACAAGTTCGGCGCGCATATGGGGCAGCAAAGCGGTTGCCAATCTGGGGTCCATCGTTGTATTCAGGGCAACCGTTAACTGCCCTTCAAGGATAGTCGCGCCAATCAAGTTCTGATCGTTAATAGGCCAACGCTGGTTCTGAGCCACGTAACCTTCCTGAGTGAAAGCCGTAGACATATTCGGCAGCGCGAATTGGCGCTCCGGATCTACGAGGAATATTTGCGCGTGGCTGATCTTATCGAAGTGCTGGCGCAGCAGCCGAACCGTTTCGCCTAACAGCGGATCAAGTGTGCGGAACCCTGAAAGGGTCTGCCCGATGTCGCGGCTGGCTTCAATGTCGTTAGTCCGACCTGTGATACGATTGTCAAGGTCTCGAACGTCCTCACGCAACTGGTTAGTCAGCAACACAAAGGCCGTGAACAACCGACCCAACTCATCTTTCTGGTTGACAACAGGCATGTCATCGAACGAGCGCCCTAGCACGGAGCGACTTGCCACTTCCAACAACGTTTCTGTGGGTTGAACAACGGTGACATCCAGAAATACCCCAAGCAGAATGATGATTAGGATGCCTGCTGCCAATCCTCCTAAGAGGGGAAGGTAGAAGCGGCTGCTCTCGGCACTAGCCTCAAGCTGTGCTGACGGGATCTCCGCAACGAGCGTCAGATCCAGTGTATTGGTAAAGGGTACTGCTAGGCCAAAAACAGATTGTCCAGTTAGCGGGCTAATGTATTGGAATGGTTTTTCCGGCAGATTAATCAACTGCTGGATACTGGCCTCGGTTTTCTCGTTGGCAGGGACTGGTTGCTGTACAGGTACAATGACAGTACCTCGGCTAGTGAGCAAGTAGAAAGCGATCTTGCCGACTGATGTGTTAGTTGGCAGCAAGCTTTTGTAAATGCTGGTTTCCCGCGAACCAACACCCCCCGATGCGTCGATGTTAACTACGACATAGCCTAGCGGTTGGGCATTGACGACAGGAATAACCACAAAATTGAGGTTGGGCGTGGTTTGAGGACTTTCAAGAATATCTACGAAAACATTGCTCGGATTGTCGATGGGCTTGATAGGCAGTTTGGTTTTGAGCGTCTTGTAATAGTTCTGCTGAGTCTCATCAAGATTGTCTACGTCAATCGGATCCACGGCCAGTGCTTGGCCTTTGAGCGAGACAAAGCGAATCCGGTTGAAGGCCGGTTCAGCATTGATGACTTGATGGTATTGATCCCGCAACGTCTGACGGGCGGTTTCATTTTCCGGATCAATACTCAGTGTCGCATAGTTAGCGAGAGCGATAGGGTCGTTAGTCAGCCGAATTGTGGTTGACGCGGCATCCGTGAGCAGCGTATTCATCGTGTCCAACCGTTCACGGGTCAGTTCTTGCAACAATGTGATCCCGTTAGATGGCACAATTTGGCTATAGCGTGTTGAGGCAAGCCCTAGTACGCTAATGGCGACTAGAATGCTGACCAGCGCAGCAACGATCAACTTCAAGCGTAATGGCAGTGAGGCGACTCTTTGCCAGAGATTCATGACAAATGGCTCCCATTATTGGCGATTTTCTCGCCAATATTCTCAGTAGGGGTTCCAAGGCGAATGCTGGTTCGGCTAGCGCCTAGCGCGTCCCGGAACGCTTCGGCGGCGGCAGTGACCAGAATATCCAAATCTGTTTTGGTTTGCAGATTTGCTGCGATCTGGCTGGCGGTTTGTTCGCGACTAGCGATAATCTGGGATTGCTCAAACAACCGAATATTGTCGAGCGCGAGCGCGAGCCGTTGCGAGATCACATGGGCTAATTCAATGCTGCGCTTATTCCAAGTTCGGTCTGCATCGGTACGAAATTCCATCACACCAAGCACCTGACCGCGCGAGATAATCGGTACCGAAAGTATTTGCTCATCGCCTTCCATAAACAGTTCTGGCACGGCAATATCGAGGCCATGCTCCAATCCCAGAGTCATCTGGGTGCTGCCTGTCGTAACCCCTTGCTTCAAATCATAGCCAATCACGTTATCACTGCGCCCTTCAAGGTAACGTGTCCAAGCTCGACCAGATACCTCGCGGTTGAGTTGATCGATTTCGCGGCCTGCCTGACGGAGCAATTCGGTAAGCTGTTGGCGCTCTTTGCGGGTATTTTGCAGTTCGCTGAACAGCCGTGTGTTCTGGATAGCAATGGCGATCTGTGCCGCCAGTGCGCTTAATACTTCGAGATCCTGATCGGTGATAGTCTCGCTATTCGCGCTTTGTACATCCAGCACACCGAGAATAATATTCTCGCGACGCAGGGGCATACAGATTTCGCTTCGCATAGCGGTCAGGAATTCACCACGTCGGCTTTCGGGATCGGCTGCTGATAGGCGAAGGATTTGCCCGCTGCGAACCACCTCGTTGAGAATGCTGGGATCATCAGGCGCGATCCGTCGTTGCTGGCTGCCGCCTAGTGCGACTGAAAGCGTTGTCCCGGCACGCAGTACCAGCAAGTGACTTTTTTCTTCTAGCAGGAAAATACGAACATGATAATAATTCAACTGATCGCGGATCAGCGTGACAGCCTGCGTTAACAGGTCATCCAACGATTGGATGCCTGCAATCGTTTGGGTAATGCTGGTTGAACTGCGGAGTTCGCGTGTGAGCATAAGATTGCGGCGTTGCAAAATGCGTTGTCCACCCGCAAAGACAATCAGCATAATGCCATCGCCAATTAAAATCACGATACCGCTTATGACACTATAAATCGAATTGCCATCTGGAGGCGTATCGCTTCCAAAAACATTCATCGATGCGAGTGCTGTTGAGCCAATGACCGCGAGTATGACTAACCCTAACATAACCAACATTCCACGGCGATTAAGTAAAACCCCGGAGGCGATGATGGGAATGCTGAACTGAAGTAGGTAAGGAGGATTGTGTGAGATGGCGTAGAACCCACTCACCAGTGCGTAGAGCAAGATAATAAAGCCCAAGCTGGCGTTGAGCAGTTCGCCTCGGTTCACCAAAGCAATGATGACGAGTAGGAAAAACCCTGTCAGCGTCAGGCCGACTGCCGTAGCGACCCGTAACGATCCGGAAACGGTGACAATGTCAATTGGCAGATACAGCACCAGCAGGCCAACAAAAGCCCACGACATCGCTAGAATGCCACGCGCCCGCAGCGCATCGTAGGGATCGACGTAGAGATAGTGAAGCCGAAACAGAGAGCGAAGCTCTGCAAATAACTGGCTCATGCGTGTGGCCCTTTCCCGTTGCTACCATTCGTGTTGACCGGAGTATTCGGAGCGTTACGCAGCGCCAGACCGAGACGAATAGCAGCCTGTTCAGCACCGAGCGCACGGCTAAGTTCGCTCATCGCTGTCTTGATCAGTTCGCTCATGCTCGTGATTCCTTGTAGTTTGGCAGAGATGGCATTCACTTCGAGTTCTTGCTGGGCAAGTTCCTGCGCTTGTTCAAACAAGCGGGCATTATCGATGCTTAGGGCTAGCCGCTGGGCTACCGATTGCAGCATTTCCAGTGTATCGGACTGACGCACAGCGCTGTCAGTTTCGACTTCAATGGCTCCGATAGCCCGCCCGCGCAGTTCAACAGGCACCGCGATAATCTGTCTATCGCCATCAGTAGTAATCACTGGTTGGCGTTTCTGGGTGGCTTCAGAAAGGGCAGGAGTCCATGTCTCATCATGGCGGAGTTGGTTATTGTTCAGCGTATAGCCGATTACTTCGGTACTGCGCGACCTAAGATAGTCTTCCCAAGCTTCACCCGTCAACCGCTGATTGAGCAGTTGGATCTCGCGCAGGTTCGTTTCGGCATCAAGAAACAAGCGGCGGTTTTCGTTAAGTGCGGTCTGCTGTTCCTGAAAGAGCTTGGCATTGCTGATAGCGATGCTGATCAGCGAAGCCATAATACCCAAACTTTCAACATCTTCTTGATGGAAAGCATTGGGGCGCGTACTTTGAATGTCCAACACGCCAATGATTCGATCTCGTGCAATCAGAGGCAAGGCCAATTCTGATCGGGTTTCGGGCAACAGTTCGTCGCGGCGGGTCATGACGGTCTCGTCGTATTCGGTGTCAAGGGTCATTGGTTCGCCCAACAGCGTTACCTGTCCGATCACGCCTTGTGAGCCAACGGCTAACCGATAGCCGCGCTGTGAGAGCATTTTGCCCGTCTCGCTGGTACTGGCTTCCAGTGTCGCAAAACGTTGTTCCGCGTCGATTAGGAAGATTTGCACATGGTAGAAGCCAAAGCGATCCAGAATATAGTTCACTGTCTGCTGTAATAACTCATTGAGTTTGATCAGTGAGGAAGTGCGTTGGGCGACTTCCGAAGTCGCCCGCAGTTGGGCGACAAGGCGCGTCGTGTAGCGCAACGCCCGCCGCAGTTCCTCCGACGATGCGCCAGACATAATGCCAATCGCCACAATAAACACCAGATCGAGCAATGTTTGCAAGGGAATTTGATCGACTGGAATGAGGCGGGACGGCACGACAATGCCCTGAATTTGTAACGCCGCCGCCGTGAGGATCATCAGTCCTTGCAAGATCGCTGTAATGATAGTCCCACGCCATTGCCAGATTAAACTGGCATACAGCATGGAGAGCGATAATACAATCACCAGATTGGAGGCTACCCCAGAATTCAGTGCGCCTAGTGCGCTCAGCATCAGCATCGCATAGGTGATGAATGTGGCAAAGCGTAAGTGTCCGAGATGCACTAACGCCATAATCGCGATACCGGGTAAGATACCAACAACCGCAGCGCTAAGCAGCGTCCCAGTGGAAAACATGGGCACCAGTGGCGTTACGAGGGCGCTGATGATTACCAGTAAACTGCCG
This sequence comes from Chloroflexota bacterium, assembly GCA_040007395.1. Lineage (GTDB taxonomy): Bacteria > Chloroflexota > Anaerolineae > Aggregatilineales > UBA2796 > DATGFK01. The sequence goes on along the minus strand of JBDTVG010000224.1, from coordinate 4,574 downwards.
ACCACACTAAAGAGGGCATAGATGAGTGTGACACGTGCCCGCATCTGATCGAACGCATCGGTATAACGATAGCGTGGTGAATAAAGTAAACTTATGATCGAACTGGTCGCAGAAGGCTGCATATTGGAAGTCCTTTAGCACCCTCGTGGGCTGGTTAAGATGCGGGTTAAGACAATTGCGCCCCGTCAGGCGTGCCCAACCGGATCGCGACACGCGGAGCTTGGAAGGCATCCGCCAGACTTTGCGTAGCGGCAGCAATCACCGCTTCAACATTAGTAGTAACCTGCATCCGCGCACTGATCTCATTCACAAGCGCTTCACGCTGGGCGATGCGCTGTGTTTCTTCAAAGAGACGCGTATTTTCAGCGGCAAAACCCAACCGTTCGATGACTTGCTGCAAGACGGCGAGTTGGTCGGGCGCAATATCCTGATCGGGCGCGATCTCGAACTCCATTGCACCGATAGCCTGCCCACGCACACTGATCGGCAGGGACACCACTTTAAACTGGGTTGTCTGTCGGATCGTCACTTGATTGCGGCGGCTGGCCTCTGCCATCGTGGGAGTCCACTCGGCAACGTCTTCTACCTGACCGGAAGAAAGATCAATGGTATAAGCAGGGGTCAAGGGCTGGCTGCGTAGATATTCCGCCCATGCACCGCCTGTCAACTGCTGGTTCAGCCGTTCGATCTCGCGTAGGCTATTGCGGGCTTGTTCAAACAAGCGCTTATTCTGAATCAGCTGGCTCTGCGCCTCGGCATACAGCCGCGCATTATCAACAACTGCCGCGATCTGATTGGCGAGGGTTTCCAGTGTCTTGACTTCTTCCGGCGGGAATGCGTTTGAGGTCTGGCTCTGCACGTCCAGAACGCCAATCGTCTCGCCACCGACACGCAGTGGCAAAGCCAGTTCCGCGTGCGTTCCGTCCAGAAAAGCCGCCCGACGGTAGGGGCGATCTTCATTAGTATCCCGAACGACAATGGTTTGCCCGGTGATCGTGACGCGCCCAATCACACTTAGGCTTCCGATACCGACTTGATCGCCCAGTGTCGATTTAGGGTGCGAACTAGTAACCAGAGTCGCGTTACGGCGATCTTTATCGACCATGAAAATTTGCACAGCGTGTACTTCTGGCGACGCACCAAGTACCAAAATCACGGTTTCCTTAAGCAGTGCATCAAGATCCAGACGGGTTGCCAGCAAACGTTGGGTAATGATATTGCTGGCCTCAGCCAGTTTGAGGCGACGTTCGTTGCTACTGGCGACCACCTGACGTGCCACACGCGGCAACCCACGTGCCAATGAGTAAGTGATCGCCGCAAAGACCAGCACAAGCAGACCGAAAACAAACATGATGGCGGCTTGCACAGCGGCAGGACTCACACCAGTCTGAATGCCGTTAATTGTCGAAACGACAAGTACTGGGATAGTAATCACCGTGTTATAGAGTACGCTTCGCTCACCGATGAGCAGCGCCGAAAGCAAAATGCCGATCATAATCGTCATCGTACCCAACGCTACATCGAAATTGCTGGCGGCAACTTGCGTGATATACCATGAGGGCAGCAGCCAACCAATGATAATCAGCAGCGCCCCGACAAAGCGTCGGCGCACGCGAGTCAGCAGAATCGCCAGCAGGGTTAGGACTGGCAAAATAAGCGTGGTAAAGACCAACAAATTATTGAGCGCCATTGATCGGGCAATATCGGCGTTGGCAAGCCCCCACGAATTTAGTGTCCCGACGATAACCACAAACAGGATCGCGCACGCGCTGATATACGTTCCCGCCGCCCGGTAACGCTCAATGGGATCGAGATAAATGTCGAGTGGAAACAGACGATTCTGTAAGTTTCGCATAGCTACTTTTCGCTTTTCTTTGACAGTTTGGAGATGATGCGGTCTGTAACTTTGCTCGTATCGGCGGCTTGGGCAGGCAGCATTTGCAACCGGACTCGCGCCCGTCGTGCATTGAGCGCCTCTGCCATCTGATGCACGCTTGCCAGCAACATGCCCTGCATATCACCGCGACTTTGAATACTACTCGTCAAGCGATTCATCAACTGTTCAATCTCGACGCGCTGTGCCGCCTGTGCATAGAGACGGGCGTTTTCCAACGCAATCGCCAATTGGTTTCCGACCTGCTCTAACACCGCTAGATCAATCGACAGATAGCGGCCTGCCTGAGCATGGAGTACATTGAAAGTGCCAATCGCCCGCCCACCAACCGCAAGCGGGATAATAACCGCTGCCCGCATCCCAGACTGTGCTAGCAGCCGATAATCTGGACGATCCGATCCGCTGATGTCATCTAATACCACTGGCTCAAGGCTGGTAATGGTCTGCGATAAGGCGGTTTGTTCCATCGGAAATTCGACGGGCGTGGGTTCGGGGCTATCTAATATGAACAATTGCAGTCGTGCATTATCGGTAGAACGCAGCGCGACGCTGATCAGGTTGGATTCAATAAGATTCTGGGTTTCTTCTTTAACAATCTCGAAAATCTCGAAGCGATTGAAGGTACTGGTCACATGACGGCTGAGGTCTGCGATCCGTTCCAACTGGCTCGCCCGATGTTTAATATCGTCATAAAGCTGAGCGTTACGCAGGTTTACGGCGAGTTGCGAGGCGATGGTTACGGCGGCTTCGATCTCCTCTGGTGTAAAGGTGCGTCCATCTTGGTACGAGTTCAGATTTACCGAGCCGATCACCCGATCCTGGATCATCATGGGGAGGATCACCAACCCCTTGAGGCCAAAGCCTAGCAACATATCCTGATTCACACCGAGTTCAGTGGACTCAGCGGCATTCGGAATAACTATCGGCGTATGTTCCTGAAGCAAACGATCTTGTACTGGAGCACCGCGCAATTGGATTTTTACACCCAAATGTCCGTAATCGGGATATTCAGCAATCACAGTGCCAATGCCTTGTGCATAGTCATAGACAAGGATCTCGGTATGCTCGACTCGTAAGGCTTCAACGACACTACGAGCGCTGCGGTTTAGCCCTTCCGAGCCTTCAAGCACCGATCCAACCGTTCTGGTCGCTTCGTTAACAGATCGCATCATTTCTATCTGGCGAGTCAAGCGGCCTGTCTGGGGTCGCGGGGTTTTGAGATTCTGCATGATGGCAGGGCCAAGTTGCAGAGCTAGCATCTCCAACGCCTGATCACGTATCTCGTCAGTTTGGGTCGTATAAATGACCAATACTCCGACCACATCGTCCCCGATCATGATCGGATAGACCCGTGAATCAGCGGCACTTGCCATGTGTCTGGCACTGAGTGCCGCTGCAATGGGCGATGAATCATCCAATGGATACTGATCGGATGACCGACCCGGCACAACGCCTGCGCTGCCCATCTGCACTGCCACATTGCCGATGACTTGGGCGACCTGAATCCCCTGAACATTAGCGGTAGAAAAGCGCTCAAAGAGCATCGTCAGAAACGAGTTTAACCAACCCTCCATGGGTGGGCTGGCGAAAGCCTGTCGGTTAAGCTGCATAGACAGCGAATGAAGATCGTCTAGCATGTTCTTATCGATGTTCACATCAGCGCCCCTTCTTGATAAAGTTCATCACTTCAATGGGGAAGCGATCCACGTCAATCGGCTTAGGGATATAGCCGTCACAGCCAGCATCCAGCGAACGCTCGCGATCCCCCTTCATGACGTTGGCGGTCAGCGCCACAATTGGAATGTGATCTAACGCAGGAAACTTGCGAATATCGCTGGTCGCGGTGTAGCCATCTTTACCGGGCATGTTGATGTCCATCAGGATCAAGTCGGGCAGTTCGGTTTGTGCCAGCGCGATCCCTGCTTCGGCACTCTCCGCCTCGACAACATCAATATCTTCCGCCATCAAGACCCGTCGCACCAGCATACGGTTATCAGGTTTGTCTTCGATATAAAGCACCTTAGGCATTACGCTTCCTTGCCGGGATAGGAAATACTCTACAGCCAAAGCTCAATATACCATAGAACCCTAACGTACCCTGTAACATTTTATTTACGGTTTTCATGTGACAAAGGGTTTATGTACAGACTGTAAGAGCCTCTTATTCATTCTACAATAGGACTTTTGTTCAGGGAAACCGAGAGCGAGAATAGTTTGTACTTTCCTACCCAATTGGTAACAAACAAAAAGCGCCGTGTGGCGCTGGTTTGTGTTTTATTATGGTGTGAGGTTTTGTCTTACGGCGAAACGAAGGAAAATGTAGCCACAAAACCTTAATCAGCAGACCGCCCGGGGAGTGAAAACCAGCCATGCCAAGTTATGATGAGTTTAGAAATTTATTTGCGAACGAATTTCCAGAGGTAAAATTGGCTATCTTGCGACTGGAAGCATTACGTATTCTAAGCTCGACACATGGTTATGCGAGAATCATTCAGAATTTGATTGAAGAACTAAGGTGATTCTCCAATGCCAGAGAATTCGCGTGCTTGGTCTAAACGGATTGTTGACGGCATCGCGGAGATGAGGGACTTGATTGCAGCATTGACAGATCCAGAGGAATCACCTTAAGATTTCGGCTCATGTTAAGGCAAAGTGCAAAAGGGGGTAAACTGAAGGTAGC
>JBDTVG010000223.1:0-29068 GCA_040007395.1 Chloroflexota bacterium | reverse complement strand
GGCGCTCTGCCTAACTTTCATCCTTGTGGTTGGTAGGTGTCGGGTGACTAGTTTTTAAACGAAGTTTTGTTGCTGTTGGCATAATGAAGTAGCTTAGAAATATCCTTGCATGTGATAGATATATCGTCAGTTGTAACAACCTTATAAACTCTCTTATGCCCTGTTTGACTCAGGATGTTATCCAACTCTTGCAGGTCAGCTTCCTTAATAATGAAGGCGACCTTCAGGGAGTTTGTTTTTTTGCTTCCATATTCTCGAATGTACTCCGTTTGCAAATGTATCAGTAATTATATACCTCCAAACAGTACATTAATTTAAAATTCTCAGCAACGAATCAGCCGAAACCGACCATAACCCGCCCGACTCCCACCAACGCCCCAATTACGATCAACTGGATGGGGTTCCACTTGAAACGCTCTAGCAATATAAAAGCGATCCCGACTAACACTAGCGAAAGCCAATCGACGCTGCTATCGGGGCGGACAGCGGTAGCCCATGCGAGGTTAGCGAAGGCTCCGATTAGCAGAGCGATCACACCTGCGTTGACTCCCTTAAGAAAATCCAACACAATTGGATAGCGCCGGATATAGGGAACCACCCGACCTAAAATTAATACGACGACGAAGGCGGGCAGGAATACCCCCAAAGTCGCGACGATGGCTCCCGGCACGCCTGACCAGATCGCGCCGGGGGTCACGGTGAGCATGTAACCCGCCGCCGAAGCAGTGCTGGTCAGTGGGCCGGGAGTCGCCTGCCCGATTGCCAACACGTCCAGCAAGCGTTGTGGGGTTAGCCAATGCAATTCATCAACGAAGGTGCGCTGCATATAGGCGGCTAACACATAACCACTGCCGAACAGCGTTCCGCCGATAATCAGGAACCGCCAGAACAAGTCGCCCAAGGCTGGTACTTGTTGCGCCAAGACGGGCGTAGCAGCACTCAGCAGCGGCGCGAGGGCGACTCCGGCAATCGTTCCAAGCTGGCGGCGATGCTTCCACGCGATATAAGTAGCACCAGTCGCCAGCAGCAGCACGAGTTCGGGAATAGTGATTGCCGATCGACCAAACGCGGACATCAACGGCTTACTGCTGACAGCAATAGCGATCAATGCGATAGCAAGCAGCACCCGCATCGGCGTATTATCGATGGCCTTTACGCCCAGCCGATAGGCAGCACTCAAGATCAAGACGAGTACGACGGGTTTGACACCTAGCAGCAAGCCTTGCACCGCCGGAACCGATCCCGCCGCCGTATAGATCATGGCTAGGGCAACGGAAAAGAACACGGCGGGCAAGATAAACCCTGCACCCGCTAGCAGCATCCCCCGCAGACCGCCCACCACATAGCCAATTTGTAGTGCCATCTCGGTGCTAGTTGGGCCGGGGACAAGATTGATCGCCGCCAGCAAGTCCAGAAAATACTCATGGCTCAACCACTTACGCCGCGTCACGAGTTCTGTTTCCATCAGAGCGAGATGCGCCGCTGGGCCGCCGAAACCCAGCACACCAAGGATCAAGAAGATCGAGCCAATCTCAGACCATGCGATAGGTTCGGCGGCGACAGTCCGTTGTGCCTGTTGTTCAGCCATATCCATTCCTTAGTAGCGTGAAGCGAAAATTAATATACCGTTTACTAACCATTGTCAGAGAATAAAGTTATGGATTCGTTATGACCTTACTCCCTGAGCATAAAAAACTGTGGTATGATAAAAACATCTTGTGGGAAAGGAGATTTTAAACATGTTATATATGCCTCGTGAAGAAGGTCAGGGTCTCGTCGAATACGCCTTGATCCTAGTTTTGGTGGCAGTCGTTGTTATCGTCATTCTGGCGATCCTCGGCCCGTCCATCGGCAACATTTTCTCGAACATTGTGAACGCTCTCTAATTTCCCTGCGGCTCACATCGAGAACTTATCGCCCCGTCTAACAGACGGGGCATTTTTTTGCCTACGGCCCGATCACATTCCTCGTATTTTACAACTTTTGAGTCCACGCTTGAGCAGCATATTGTGAGATACGTAATACCTCGGCCCGCAGCATTTCGGCGGGAGAAAGCGATCCTTCTACAAAGCTGATCGCAAAAGTCGCCGCGAAAGACTCGATGACCGCTTGAGCCGCTTCATCCCATTCAACCGTTCGGTGCAGTGCCTCGGAAAGCGTCGTAGCGCGGCGTAACACTCGTTCACGAGCCTTTTGGCGAGCCGCTTCATCTGCAAAAAACAACACCTCACAAATCCGGCTGACATCCCCGTACAGCGGCAGCGATCCATGTTGCAAGGCTGCGTTCGCTTTGCGTACCTGAGCACTGCCGATGAGTTTTTTGCCTTCTGCCGTAATCTCGTAATTCGAGGGAACTTCGAAGCACACCGGGCCAACAGGCGCGGAACGACGTTCCTGTTTGTCGGCGTGGGCATCCAGCCCAATATGTAGGAGTGCTGCCAATAGAGCGGAACTCAGGCGGCGGTAGCTATCGGGAATCGAGCCTTCGACCAGCGGGTGACTTGTGGGGAGCGCTACGCTGTAGGTCAGTTCGTCGGTATGCAGGATAGCGCGGCCTCCCGTCATGCGCCGCACAATGTCCCAACCCTGTGCCGCCAGTCGTTCACGATCAGCATCAGCGGCGGGTTGAGCGTAGCCCAGTGATAAGCAAGCGGGCTGCCAGCGATACAAGCGCAGCGTGGGCATCGACTCGCCACGCCCCACCGATTCCAAAATTGCCTCGTCAATCGCCATGTTGGTTGCACCGTCACAGCTAGGATCAACGATCAGCCGCCATGTTGCTTGCGGCTGTTCAAGGATGTTATGTTCAACCATGGCCTTTTCCTACTTTTAAGCTGTCAGATCCGTTGATTTTTCCGGCTATCACAATGATTCCTTGCATCAAGCCCCGACCCTGACTATAATGAGCACGCTCTTTTGAATATATCAGGGGTGGAGGCATTACTTCGTGCCAGGATCGCAGACACAAACCGCAGCATATTGGACTAACTCGTTCCGGGTAAACCGTGCTGACATTGAATATTTATCTTCGCAGTTTCTTGAAGAAGAAACACCACTTTCAACCCGTGAACTGGCCTTACGACTTATCGACTTTCGCCTGTCACAAGAAGAAGAAACACTCCGCAGACAGATCGCTAGCGGTGAATTGTTCCAGCCCAAAGAGTCATACACGGTTGGTCAGGAATTGATCTTCCCGGCCTATGGTTATACCGTTGGCAAAGTCGTCGGGCAGCGCGCCGGACAAAACTCCGGTGACGGAGATTTTACCGTAATCGAAGTTGAATTCGAGGACGAACAACGCCGTGAGTTTGCCTCAATGTTGCACACGCCACATCTGCTTAATTATGATGAAGCCGGCGGACAGCAATACACTCAGACCAAGGCGCTTAGCGCAGAGACGATCTTGGATAGCTATGGCGAAACGATCATGGATGAGATTGAAGGCAAGCTGATCGATCAGGAAGATGCGATCTTTTTTGCTGGCAAATGGTTTCTACGTTCGCTGTTAGTCGATGTTAATGTAGGCCAACTACATCTTGCTGAGGCCATTCTCGACATTAACAGCGGTGGCCCGCTGCCGACTGCTGCTATGCTTGATGATCTCGATCTCGCCAAAGAAACCAAACCAGAGCTTGCCGAATTTTCGTTGAATGTTGCCATGAGCAACGATGAACGCTTCGATGATGTCGGGCCAGTCTCGCAGGTTCAGTGGTATTTGCGCCGCCTTGAGCCACCGGAAGTGACTAAGACTCCGACAAGGCTCATCTATCAACCATTGGACTATGATAGATCGCTGATCACGGGTGAGCTTGCAACGCTCGAACGCGAGCTTGACGACGAACTTTCCGTACTCGAACCGCCCACCAACCAGCCCAAAGAGGCTGTGCTGACCTTGATCTACCCACATCGGCGCGTTGGCTCGCTCCCGCTGACTTCGCGAGTTGAGCAGCTTTTCCCGACGGCGACCACTTCGCAACGCATCCGCGTAACCCTGATTGATGCACAAGATCAGACAGAATTTGCCGGCTGGGTTATGCGCGAAGACAGGTATGTCTTTGGTCTGAATGAATTTTACCGCAAATATAGGCTGCCCGTGGGGGCTTATGTGACGTTACGCGCCACTGATGATCCAAGTCGGTTGGTGATCGATTTTGAAGCACATCGTCCACGTACCGAGTATATCCGACTGGCGCAGCCCAACAATGGACACCTCACTTTTGCTAACTTCAAGCGTTCGATTGGCGCTGGTTACGACGAACTATTGATCCTCGGTTCAGAAGACATCGAAGGCGTAGATGCTATCTGGTCAACAAACCGGGATCGCAAGCGTGGACTGGTCGAAATTATGCGCGACCTGATCCCGGAACTGGCTCGGCTTAATCCACAAAATTCTGTCCATGCCAAGACGCTTTATGGCGCAGTTAATATTGTGCGACGCTGCCCACCGGGACCGATCTTTGCGGCACTTGTGTCGCGGCCCGAATTCCAGCACGTTGGTGGACCTTACTGGCGACTTGTGCAGAACTAAAGATTAAGATCAACCCTATGGTGAGTAGTAATCCAACCCGACCCGCAGGCCGACAGGTCAAACCGACCTCCGATACCAAATTCCATATCGACTATAGTTGGTGGGAACGCGAGAATCGCGACCTGCGAACCTACCTGATTAGCCATCTTTCGCCAGAGCAGCGTGCCAGCTTTGATGGCAATCAGGACAATGTGACGATTGATTGGGTCAACCCCGAGACAGCGGAAGTGCGGCGCGTCGATGCGCTGCAACAAGCGTTGACGGAAGCTGCCCGAAACCCCAATTGGATCAGCGAACATACTACGCTGGTGGATGCTGTCTTTCGGGCTTTTCTCGCTAACAACAATGAGCCACTGTCTCCAGATGAGTTGAGCAAGCTGATCAATCGGCAAAGCACGACCATTCTTCGCACCTTGATGGGCGCACAAGTCTATAAAGGTATCCGACCCGTCGCGGACTAACCTCCTTCAAACAAACAATAAACTAAAATTTAGATCGCAATCCCCTTTCAAATTTAATCTATTTCTGGTGGCAGCGCTTGGCTGTTACAGGTTTGGGATAACCCCGTTAGGTAATTTTTAGTTGCCTATTGAGAAGGTCTGCTATAGTTAATGATTGCCTGTGTAAAACAGTCGTCGATGAAAATGGAAAGAGCAGCATCGTGAGCGTTCAGAAAAAACGTATCGATCTTGAATGTATCCATTGTGGATTAACCGTGCCTTATGAGAAACCGCTATCGGCATGTCCACGCTGTGGAGAGAATATCCTCAAGGCACGCTACGATCTGGAATCGCTGCGTAAGTCAAAGTGGATCGAGGAAGTGGTGCAGCGCGAGCATGGCCTGTGGCGCTATCACGAACTGCTCCCAATTTATGATACACGCAACATCGTTAGTCTGGGCGAAGGCGGAACTCCATTGCACCGCGCCCGCAATCTGGGTGCGATGCTTGGGCTGAGAAACCTGTATATTAAGGACGAGCGCCAAGGGCCAACGGCTTCCTTCAAGGATCGGCAGGCTTCGGTGGCGATCTCGGTCATGCGTGAACAGGGCATCAAGGAATCCGTTGTCGCTTCGACGGGCAATGTCGCCATCGCCTACTCAGCTTTTGCAGCGCGGGCGGGGATCAAGATGTGGGCTTTCTTGACCAGTATGGTTCCCGGCGAGAAAATGCGCGAAGCAGCGATCTATGGTGGCGAGGTCATTAAGGTCACAGGAACCTACGATCAGGCGAAGGTCGTGGCTACCAGCTTTGCCGAAAGCAAAGGGCTATTCCTTGACCGGGGCATTCGCAGCGTTGCCGCCATCGAAAGCATGAAAACGATGGCCTTTGAAATCGTTGAACAACTTGGCTGGCGTTCGCCGGACTGGTTTATTCAGGCCGTTAGCGGCGGCATGGGGCCGTTGGGAGTCGCCAAAGGCTTCGAGGAAATGATCGCGCTAGGCATTGTCGATAGAATGCCCGCCCTCGGTGTGATCCAGTCGGAAGGCTGCGCCCCGATGGTTCGCGCTTTCAAGAACGGGTCGCGGGTCGCTACGCCTGTTGAAAACCCCCAGACGGTGATTGCTACCCTTTCGACAGGTAATCCGGGGCGTGCCTATGAATTGCTCTACGATTTGATCGGGCAAAATGGCGGGGCGATGGAAACTGCCGATGACGAAGAAGCGTTCAATGCGACGCATACTGTCGCCCGCACTGAGGGGCTTTCGGTGGAACCCGCGACAGCAGTGGCCTTCGCTGGCCTATTTAAGCTGGCACGGCGCGGCATTATCAAGCCAAATGAAACCGTCGTGATCAACTGCTCAGGCCACACCTTCCCCGTCGAAACGCAGATTCTGGGAGATCGCTATGCGCGACAGGTGGACGTGAGTACCGTCAGTGCGCGTATCTCGCTGCCCGAAGAGGGTTTGCTCTCTGCCCTTGAACAGATGGAAAATCGCATTCACTCGATTGTCGTGATCGAAGATAACCCCCATGCGGGTCGCCTCATTAGCCGGATCTTGCAGGCACGGGGCAGCTATGAAGTTCAGGTAGCATCCGGCGGTGCAGAAGGCATTATGCTGGTCGAACGGCTCAAGCCCGATCTTGTGATCACCGACCTGATGATGCCCGACATTGACGGATTTAAGGTGATTGACGCGCTCAAAGCCGATGAGAATATGCGCGACATTCCCATCATTGTGCTAACTGCGAAAGAATTGACCGTTCAGGAGCGCGAACGTCTTAGTGGGCAGATCGACAGCCTATTGCAAAAGGGTTCATTCATGGATGAAGAGCTTTTGCAGAGTATCGTCGAAGCCCTGAAATAGGATTGTTCAGCGCCATAGAAGAACCAAAAAGGTAGGCGAATGCCTGAAAAAGCAACCATCCTCTACATTGAAGACGATCCGGGCAGCCAATCTCTGGTTCAGCGAACCCTTTCTTTTGCCGGGTACAATGTGCTGGTTGCCTCGCGTGGTCTGGAAGGGTTGGATCTCGCCAGCAAATATCTGCCCGACTTGATCCTTATGGATATTAACTTGCCGGATTTATCGGGGCGCGAGGTGACGACCAAACTCCGCAGCGATGTCCGCTTCCAGATGGTGCCTATTGTGGCACTGACAGCGCTTAGTCAGGCTGGCGAACGCGAGAAAGCTATTGCTGCGGGGGCAACCGGCTATCTGACCAAACCTGTAGACATCGACAAGCTGCCGAGTCAGGTTGAGTATTACTTGAAGGGCGCACGCGATCAGGCAGATCCCGAAGCGCTCATGTTAGCGCATACCGCCTACAATCAAGAGATAGTGATTCGCCTCGAATCTAAGATCCGCGAGTTGGAAAACAGCAATGCCGAACTGCGCCAACTCGACAAGATCAAAGATGATTTTATCCAGTTGACCGCACATGAACTCCGCACACCGTTAACGTTGGTCTACGGTTACAGCCGTTTGCTGCAAGATTCGCCATTGGTACACCAGTTCAAAGAGTTTAACCCCGATATTGAACCATTAATCGGTGGACTGGTCGAAGCGATTGACCGTATGTCGGGCGTTGTCGATGAGATTGTGACGATCTCGCGAATCGCTAGTGGGCGAATCGAATTGGCGGTAGGCGCAGTAAATCTTAGCGAACGAATGAACAAGATCGTGCAGAGCTTTAGCCAAGTCGCGCAGAGCCGCAATCTGATGATCAGCTTTAATCCGAATCAGTGGCCTACCCATATTCAGGGCGACAGCGAACTGATCCAGCTGGCGCTGCATAATGTACTGGGCAATGCGGTTAAGTACACCCCAGACGGCGGCGTGATCAACCTCATCGCCAAAACGGGTGCGACGAATGTGCTGCTGACCGTACAAGATACGGGGATTGGCATCAACAAGGAGGATCAGCAGCGCATTTTTGATCGGTTTTTCTCGGCAGGGAATAACATGCTGCATTCGACTAGCAAAACGGCGTTTCAAGGCGGCGGGTTAGGGCTAGGCTTGTCGATCTGTCGAGGGATTATCGAGGCACACGGCGGACGTATCTGGTGTGAAAGCGAAGGTCGCGACGAAGAACATCTCCCCGGCAGTACCTTTTATATCGATCTGCCGATTCAGGCTCGTACCACGAGTCCACAGCGCGGCAATTCTGCCTAAAGGCGAAGACCTATGAGCAACCAGCCTATGTCTAGTGAGACACACCCTACCGACATGCGTGGGTTAACGGCTGCGCTGCTCTCACCGTTATTTCTGGGGGTAGCACCCGTCTTCGGCAAACTGGCGATGTTAGGTGGCTCCGATCCCTTTACTGTTGCAGCGACTCGCACGGTCGTTGCCGCGCTATTGCTGTGGATATTCTATTTTTTGTTTGGACGACGGTACATTTATATCTATCCGGCTGGGCTACTAGGCTGTGTGGTGGTCGGGACGGTAAACGGGATCGGGTCGCTGTTCTACTACAATGGCCTGCATTACCTGAACGCCTCAGTCGTACAGCTTCTCAATGCTACGTACCTGATCTTTGTGGTTATTCTAGCGCGATTGGGTGGTCATGCTTTGACCCAACGAACGATACTGCGAGCCGTGCTGGCGCTGATCGCCGTGACACTGCTTACAGGTGGAATCGCGGGGGATATTAGCTGGCTAGGGGCGGGTCTGATCATCGGCAACGCGATCTTGTTTGCCGGAGTGGTTATCCTGAGCCAGCGTGTATTGTACGAAATGCCATCACAAACGGTGACTCTGTATGTCGTCACAACGATGGCGATTGTGGTGGTGATGGCACGGGCGGTGTATCGCTTGGAGTGGATTCCACAATCTTCTGAGTCCTTCGGCGCAATTGTGGCGCTGGGCGCAACCACCGCTTGCGCCCGACTGCTGCTGTTTGCCGGAGTCAAGCAGTTGGGGCCACTGCAAACGGTGCTGTTGGGGATCTTTGAAACGGTGGTAGCCTTGGTGTTATCCCTTGTGCTGCTGCATGAACAACTCACCACTATTCAGTGGATTGGTGTGGCGATCTTGCTAACGAGTTTAGTGCTCATCCGCCCCAAAGACCTTGCCAAGCGCAGCACAGGCGAGATGCCTGTCTTCAATATGGCAGGCATGGGCTTTCAACATATCGCCTTTACACAGGCGTTTGGCAATGGAAAAATTGTTGATCTCTCGCCCGAAGAACTCGAAATGATCCGGCGTATGATGGAAGGGCCGAGCGCAACAGAAGTTGCCGAAGCCGCCAAGTCGCTATCAGAGGTCGTAGAACAGCCCCCGATCTGATATGCTTGAGGCAAAATCAATAACATTTCATAATAATGGATAGGAAAATTATGCAAGCTACCATCACCGTTTTACCGGGCGACGGAATCGGCCCCGAAGTTACCACGATTGCTGTTTCGCTCCTCAAAACAATTGCCGCACGCTATGGGCATACTTTTACTTTTCAGGAAGCGCTGTTTGGCGGGTGCGCCATTGATGCAACAGGCGACTCGTTTCCAGAAGAAACGGTCAAGCTAGCGGAGAGTGGCGATGCGGTATTGCTAGGGGCAGTCGGCGGACCAAAATGGTCTGACCCTGCCGCCAAGGTTCGCCCCGAACAAGGGCTGCTGCGACTGCGATCTCACTTTGAGTTGTTCGCCAATCTGCGTCCGGTCAAGGCCTATGCGGTATTGGCGCAGCACGCGCCGCTGCGTGCCGAATTGCTAGATGGCGTGGATATTCTGTTCATCCGCGAGTTGACGGGCGGCATTTACTTTGGCGAACATCAGGAACAAGGCGATGGCGACAAAGCATGGGACACGATGATCTACACCGTTCCCGAAGTTGAGCGCATCGCGGAAGTCGCTTTCAAGGCTGCCCGCCAGCGTAAATCGTTCCTCATGTCGGTGGACAAGGCCAATGTCTTGGCTTCATCGCGGCTGTGGCGACGTACCATCAACGAAGTGGCGAAGCGCTACCCTGATGTAAAAGTCGAACACGCCTTAGTCGATGCCTTTGCCATGCAGATGATCAAGACTCCAAATCGCTATGATGTAGTCGTTGCCGAGAATATGTTTGGCGACATCCTGACTGACGAATCGGCAGTGTTTGGCGGATCGTTGGGAATGCTGCCCTCGGCATCGCTAGGCACTAGTACGTTCGGCGTTTATGAACCGATTCACGGGTCCGCGCCGGATATTGCCGGGAAGGGCATCGCTAACCCGACAGGTACCATTCTGAGTGCGGCACTCTTGCTGCGGCACAGTTTGGGGCTGGAAACCGAAGCCGCCGCGCTGGAATCTGCCGTGCAGAACACGATTGAATCGGGTGCACGGACGATGGATATTGCCGAACCGGGCAAGCCCGGCTTGGGATCGTCGGATTACGCGGATCGCATCCGTGCCGAACTCGACGCAGTTCTCGCGCGATAAACATCGGGGCGGCGAAATCACAGAAGTCTCTCTCCACTCCATAGCGAGAGGCTTCCTCAACCTCAAGTACTCTTAATTTCCACTGTTAAAACGAACCAGTTTATCCCAGTCAATTTGCCCATCTTCATGGCAAAACGCTTGGATAAACTGCTCTGTAAACTGTTGATAGACATTGAGTTTTTGCGCTTCAAAAAGACTATTTTGTTGTTCTGCTTCATAGCCAAGTGAATCGATTATTTTAAGATAGAGATCAGGGTCGCCGGAAATGAATTCCCAAAATTTCTGCCCGACGATCTCTTGATAATTGCCTCTGTCAATCTGCCGACCTTTGCCATAGCAAATTCCGAGTATGGCGTGAAGCTCCCCAACCCGTCTTGATTGCCTGACAACCCGCAACGCATTTGCAAAATCCTGTTTGAGCCTGTTTTTCTGGCTGCTGTTGCCCCAGTTTTCGCCCGATTTTATCGCTACAAGGTATCGTACACTGTCGTTCGTAAAATCAAGGTCAATGCCCGGTGAGGATGATTTTTGCCCGTTGCACGCTAACTCATTGACATAAACCGCCACTTCTTCCAGAAATTGTCCAAAAATGCTTTCTTCGGAAGATGAAAGCGTTGCGTCAAGTATTAGTGTTATCAACTCAGCAGCACTATCGATGTTTTTTGCCCGGAACAAATATGGATTTTTCCGACGCAAGACTTTATCCAGCTTTAGGCTTCGGATCTTTTCGAGGCGACTCTTGTGAAACTCACCAATATTTTGGTTGACAAATGCGCTAACCTTCTGCATGTCCAAGGCATTCATGGTTTTACAGCGCTGTTGCCAGCGATTCCTCCGCGAGTTTCACGTATTCAGGCAGCATTTCAATCCCCACATAATGCCGTCCGAGTATCTTAGCGGCGATAGCAGTGGTTCCCGACCCCAGAAATGGATCGAGGACGACATCCCCTTCTTGCGAAAATAGCTTGATAAACCACTTCGGCAGATCCAGCGGGAATGCCGCACTATGGTTTTTGTTGCTGCTTTCTGTAGCAAGACTCAGGACATTAGTTGGGTAGGCCATATCTCGCCCTAGCCAGTTCGAAACATTTTTGCCAAACCCGCTTTGTACCTTCGATTCATCGCGACGTTTGTCGGTATCGCTCAGGTTTTTCAGGCGCGTTTTGGCCCAATCGCCCATTGGAACCATAACTGCCTCCTGATATATATTGAATTTCTTTTGCTTATTGAACTGAATGCAGCGCTCCCATGAATCGCGAAAACGGTTAGGCCATTTGCCGGGATAGGAGTTTTTCTTTGACCAGATAAATTCTTCTGTCCACAACCAGCCCTGCTGCCGCATAGCCAGAATTAGTTCGATGACGTAGGTATGGCGTTCGCTGTCTACCACTTTTTCTTTGATATTCAGAATAAATGTGCCGCTGGGCTTGAGCACTCGTTTGATCTCCGCACCAATTGGCATGAACCATGCCACGTAGTCGTCTGGGTGAACGCCACCGTAAGTCTTTTTGCGGCTGTCCGCGTAAGGCGGCGATGTCACGACCAAATCTATAGACTCGTCAGGCAGTGTAGGAAGTACCGTCAAGCAATCCCCTTGCAATACACGATCCATCCAAGGGGAGGCAGCAATTTTAGTCGGCTGTAGATCCAGTGCAAGTTGTGATGTCATCGTCCATCCCCACTCAGCAATACGCTCTAGTTTGATGGGGGTTATTTTAGCATTCTTTTCGCAGAACATAACGGATCTGCATCGCGCTGTCCCCAACTTGGAGGAATGAAGATTATGATTTGTCAGTTCTCGCTAGATAAAACGTTGACCAATACTCATGCTGATGTTATGCTCATAGCCATGCTAACCATACAGCGAACGCAAGTTTTCTCATTTATCCTGTCGATCACGAGCAGCCGCCCGTTTTTGAAGACTGATTCGACCTGTCTGCCGCGACGTGGCGCTTCACTGCCGGGATAACGGTTAACTTGCATCGAGCAATGAACGGTTTATCAAGGTGTGGAGCGATTGATGCTCCGCACCTTTTTGTTTTTCTGGAGAGGCCAGATTGCCAGTTAATTCAACTACCGATCCAACTATTATCGCTTTTCAGGGTGTTCACGGTGCCAATTCGGAGCAGGCGATCCGACAGCAGTTTGGCGATTCGGTAGAAACACTACCCAAAGTATCGTTCAACGATCTATTTCAAGCAGTCGAATCAGGCGAGGCGACCTATGCGTTACTACCTGTAGAAAATTCGCTTGCGGGGACTGTCGCTAATTCTTACGAGCTACTCATGGATTACGATTTGCGTGTCCAAGCCGAAGTGATTTTCCGTGTGCGTTATGCATTACTTGCGCCAGCGGGCACTACGCTGGCGGACGTTAAGCAGGTACGTTCCCACCCACAGGCATTAGCTCAGTGTGAGCACTATTTAACTCGACGTGGATTCAAGCCAGTCGTTTGGTTTGATACGGCGGGCAGTGCGCGAGATCTCGCCGCAGATCTTGAGCCGAATACGGCGGCGATTGCACCACCCCTAGCAGGCAAACTCTATAACCTCGAAACACTCGATTCAGGGATCGAGGACGAGGCGTTTAACTACACCCGCTTTTTTGTGCTGGGTCATGGCGAACCGCCACCGGGCGAACGCAACAAAACCTCTATCGTCTTTGCGACTCAGGATAGCCCCGGTGCATTGCATGGCTGTCTCGGTGAATTTGCGACACGGGGCATCAACTTGACCAAGATCGAGTCACGACCTCGGCGCAACAAGCCATGGCAATACTTTTTTTACGTCGATTTTGATGGACATTTTAAAGATCCGACGTGTGAAGCGGCCTTGATGGCGCTCTTGCGGCGGGCAGCTATTCTAAAGATGCTGGGATCGTATCCGGCAGCGGTGCAGCCCAGCGATGAAAGGACTAACAATTAAATGCCAAGTGCGATGAGTGTCTTAAAATGTATCGAATGTGGGCATACTCACCAGCTAAATGATCCGGTGTATACATGCGATAAATGCGGCGGACTACTCGATGTTCAACATGATCTAGATGCGTTGAAGTCGATGGTCAGCCGCGACTTATTTGACAGCCGTCTAGGGGCGCTCGATCAGCCCTACAACAGCGGCGTATGGCGCTATAAGGAACTAGTCTTCCCTGATGCGCTAGATCACGAAATCGTGACGCGGGGCGAGGGCAATACGACGCTATATCGCGCCCCGAATAAGTTAGCGGCGTGGATTGGCGCGGAAAAATTAGCGCTCAAGCACGAAGGCGAAAACCCGACAGGCTCATTCAAGGATCGCGGTATGACAGGTGGGGTGACTCATGCGGTCATGGTCGAAGCGTCCGGCGTAGTCTGCGCCTCAACAGGCAATACCTCTGCATCGATGGCTTCCTACGCAGCACTAGCCGGCGTACAAGCGTTGGTCTTCTTCCCCTACGGCAATATCGCGATGGGCAAGTTGGCGCAGTCGGTGGCTTATGGTGCAATTAGTGTGCAGGTCAAAGGCGACTTCGATACCAGCCTCGATCTGGTGCGGCAGGCGTGTCGCCAATTTGGGATCTACCTACTTAATTCGGTCAATCCATTCCGGCTTGAAGGGCAAAAAACGATTGTATTCGAGATCCTTCAACAGCGTCGTTGGCGTGTACCGGACTGGATCGTGCTGCCGGGTGGCAATCTCGGCAATACCTCGGCTTTTGGCAAAGGTCTTAAGGAACTCTACGACCTCGGCCTGATTGATCGAATGCCACGTATCGCCGTGATTCAGGCGGAAGGTTCCGCGCCTTTCTACCAGAGCTACAAAGATGACTTCAAGGAACGCCATGTTGTTAAGGCGCACACCATTGCCACGGCTATCAAGATTGGCAACCCGGCAAGCTATATCAAGGCGCAACGTACCTTGCAATGGACGGATGGCATTGTCGAGATTGTTACCGATCAAGAGATCGTAGATGCAAAGGCACAAGTGGATCGCTCCGGTATTGGCTGCGAACCTGCGTCGGCGGCTTCTGTCGCGGGCGTGAAAAAGCTAATCGCTAACGGTGTCATTAAACCGGGCGAAGATATAGTTGCTGTGCTAACGGGTCATGTCCTCAAAGATCCGGGCGTGGTGATCGAGTACCATTCGGGGACGCTAGAAGGGTTCGAGAGTCCTTACGCGAACCACTTGCGAACCATCGAGCCGACCCTTGATGCGGTGCAAGCCCTGCTCAATAAGGAAGAAATCCCAACACGATAGGACGCTGACATGGCAACTCTGGTGATGAAGTTTGGCGGTTCATTGACTGCCGATCCGAGCCACATCAGTCGCGTGGCGCAGGTCATTACAGCGGAATCGCAAGCGTGGGATCGGCTAGTCGTGGTGATCTCAGCGATGTCCGGCGCGACTGATAGGCTCAGTCACAGTGTGGATCGGGCTGTAGCACACGATGCGGCTGGGTATCGGCGTGACGTAGCGGCCTTACGCAGCGAACATATAGCGACCGTTCAGGCGCTGTTTGAGGATGTCTCCTTGCGCCGCGACCTGATCGCCCATGTGGATAGTCTGTTATTCGATGTGCTGGCAATCTGTGACAGTGTGCTGACCCGGCGTGAAGCCTCACCGCGAGATCGGGATGCGGCGATGGCAGCCGGCGAACGGATGATGGTTCACATTATCGCGGCATTGGTTCGTCTGGAAGGGCTTAACCCTGCGCCAGTCGATGCGACCTCGTTCATTGTCACTGATGACCGCCACCAGAGTGCCATCCCCCTAATCGATATTATCGATGAACGGGTCGAAAAAGTGATTTTGCCGCTGCTCAATGCTGGAGTAATCCCACTCGTTACCGGGTTTATCGGCACAACGCGCACTGGTGCCGTCACGACATTGGGGCGCGGCGGCAGCGATTACACAGCAACGATTCTAGCGGCCTCGCTGCACGCCGATGAAGTCTGGATGTGGTCTCACGTTGATGGCGTGATGTCGGCTGACCCTGAAATCGTGCCGTCTGCGCGTGTCATCCCGACGCTATCCTACAGCGAAGTAGGTGAATTATCTTATTTCGGCGCTCAGGTAATCCATCCTAGAGCTGTCGAACCGCTGCTGACTGAAAGGATACCGCTGCGTGTTCGCAACCCGTTTAACCTCGATCACGCTGGCACACTCATTCAGGCAGAAGGCGACGAGATTGGCACAGGCTTGAAGGCTGTCACTGCCGTTGATGGCCTTGCTTTGTCGGCAACCGGACACGCGGTAGATCTGGGTGAAATGCTCCGACAGGTCTATCGGTTAGCGGGGCGTACCGCTACTGGGCCAGTCATCGTCATTCAAGGGAATGAGCAATCGTTACTGGTTTTTGTTGTCCCCACCAGCGAAGGACCATCGGCGGCAGGGGTAGCGGCGCAGCGGCTTACGGCGGGTCTCAGCGCCGAGGGATGGACAGTGCGTGTTGTCAAGGTCATCGCCGCGATGGGGCCAATCACCTCAATTCCGCTTAACTATAGTAGTATGGGAGTCCATCCTATCGCTTCGGTACTTGGCCCCAATGCACGCCGCCTGATCGCGGTAGACCCTTCGCAGGTGCAGCAAATTGTTCGTCATTTGCACAAACTCACCAATCAAACGCCACAGAACGCGTCGGAAAAATGGTCAGTGCAGTAGCACAGGATGGACTATACCCCTTATCCTCCATGATTCAGTCCTGACAGCCAAATGACAGTAGCGTATAATGCTTCCCACTTGGAAGCTGAATTATCGAGGAGTTGCCCTGTGACTGACTCGCGCCCGGTACGTGTCCGCTTTGCCCCTAGCCCAACGGGCGATCTGCACATTGGCGGCATACGTACTGCTTTATTCAATTGGCTGTTTGCCCGCCGCTATGGTGGTAAGTTTATTCTACGCATCGAAGATACCGACCAGAAACGCACCAAAGAGGAATCGCAAGCCGGGATTCTCAATGGGTTAGCGTGGGCTGGCCTGAACTGGGACGAAGGGCCAGATATTGGCGGCTCGTATGGCCCGTATATCCAGAGTGAACGAGTAGCGCTTTACCGTCAATGGGTAAACTGGCTGGTCGATAAGGATCTAGCCTATCGCGCTTACGAGACTCCCGACGAACTGGCGATCATTGCCAAGCTGCATCAGGGTTATGATCGGCGGGCGCGTGAACTAACCCGCGACGATTGGGCGCGGTTCGACGCAGAAGGCAAGCCTTTCGCAGTGCGCTTCAAAATCCCGTTGCTAGGCGAGACGACCTTTACCGATATGGTACGCGGCCCGATCACGTTCCAGAACGACAAGCTGCAAGATGTGGTGCTGCTCAAATCTGACGGCTTCCCGACCTATCATCTTGCCAATATCGTCGATGATCATTTCATGGAAATCTCGCATATTATCCGCGCCGAGGAATGGATTCCATCCGCGCCGATCCATAAACTGCTGTACGAGGCGTTTAACTGGGAAATGCCCCAGATCGCGCATGTTCCGGTGATTCTTGCGCCCGATGGCGGCAAGATTAGCAAGCGCAAACACCCGGAAGCCGCGATCTCGTACTTTATCAAAGGCGGCTACCTGCCCGAAGCCGTAACGAATTTCCTGTGCAATGTCGGTTGGAACTACGGCGTATTGGATGCCGAGGGCAACGAAGTACAGATCTTTACCAAAGAGCAAGCCGCCGAAATCTTCGATATTTCGCGAGTGACCAACAACGGTACAAAATTCGATTTGGTCAAGCTGCAATGGCTCAACGGTGAGCATATCCGACTGATGAATCCGGTAGAACTGGCGAAGCGGCTGCGCCAACCGCTAGAAGATGCTGGCCTGACCGTCGATATGGATCTGCTGATCCGCGTTACACCGTTGATTCAGGAACGCATCAAGCTATTGAACGATATTGTGGAGCTTGCGGGCTTTTTCTTCCGGGGCGAAATCAAGCCAATTACTGTCACCGATCTGGTTCCGAAGAAGATGACTGCCCCACAGACGCGCAGCGTTTTGCAGCAAGCCTATGACCGATTAGCCGCCTTACCCGACTTCTCCCATACTTCGCAAGAAGAATCTTTGCGTCCACTGGCAGAGGAACTTGGCCTCAAGCCGGGGCCACTGTTCACGGCAATCCGTGTGGCTGTGACGGGGCAACCTGTGTCGCCGCCGCTGTTCGAGACAATGGAAATTCTGGGGCGTGAGCTAGCGTTGGCGAGGATTGCCCACGCGATCCAACTGCTGCAATAACGACTCAAACCAGTCTGCGACTATCTAAGCAGCCAAGGATCTTTGAGAATCCAGCGCCAATGGGCCAATTTGCCGGACAGCAGCACAATCGCATACTTGATGCCGCGAATATTATCGCGCCGCCAATTGTGTTCGGCGGTGAGAAAACGTTGGCGGTCTTCCTCGGTGGTCATGTTACGCAGCGCAAATAGATAGCGCGAGCGATGGTACAGCCGCAAATAGCGGAAAGTCGGGCGACCACCGAGACTGCGTTTTTCGTCGTGATACACAATCGCATTTGGCACATACACGACCCGATAGCCTGCCTTGCGGGCGTGGACACAGAAGTCGGTTTCCTCGAAGTACATGAAGTACTCTTTATGCAGGTAGTCCAGCGACTTGGCTAGTTCACCGCGTGTGACGAGTGCCGCCCCCATCACATAATGGACATCTTGAAGCGTCTCATGCTGCCCAATATCGAACTCGTTCACCCCCAGATGATAGGTCAGGGCGTTCTCTCTGAGCATCCCGCCCGTGTGTTGCAGCAGGATTCGATTGCCGTAGAAGATCTTGCTGCCTGCCACACCAATCGTTGGGTCAGCTTCCATGGTGTCGATAATGCTGGTCAGCCAGTTGGGATCTAATTCTACGTCGTGGTTAACCAGTGCGAAGTAATCGGCGGGATAGGCTTGCATCCCGATATTGTTACCGACTGCAAACCCGTGATTGACACTTTCTGGCATAAGCGTCACCCACGAAAATTTTTCACGAATCAAGTCTACCGTGCCGTCCTGCGAGGCGTTATCCACAACTACCGTGCGGATACAGTCGGCGGGGTAGGTTTGCGCCTGAACCGTCTTTAGCGCCTTGTCGATAAAAGCGGCAGCATTCCATGTGACAAATATCATCGTAACGGTTGGCCTGCGGCGCGGTGTATCGATCTGCTGCTCAGGGGTATCCATTATAGAAACTTCTGGTGTACTCATAACCGTCAATCCCATAACTAAGAAACTCTCAAAATAGCCAACATGTGTTCTAAAACAGAAGGGCGATCTTTGAGAGATCGCCCCGACAGCCCTACTGCTTGACAGGGCAACTTATTAAAAAGCGTGGCTCAAGACCAAGGTGCTTTATTCTCGTCAGGACGTATGGCAGGCGCAATCACAGGCGACTGAGCACGCAAGACGATAGACACATAATCGTTGGTCGAGATTACTTCGATCTTCTGGAAGCCCGCCGAAAGGGTCAACGCCTTGACGCATTCGCGGTTGGGCAGCCAGAAAACGGTGGGATCATACAGCGTCTTGTCGGTGCCGCTCTGCATTCCGAAGGGGTGGAACTTCGCCATCGGGATCGAGCTAACATGCGCGTCTTCGTAGATCGCAGTTTGCAGCAGCATCGTGCCAGTGCACACACTCAAGATCTTTTCGAGCGAGAGCAGTGGGTGACGCAAGTGGTACAGGACACCGAAGAAAAAGACCATATCAAACGTACCAAACGTCTTGGGACTCAGGTCATAGACGTTACACAGATAGGCAGTCGCCTTCGAGCCTAGCGCATCACGGCAGATGTTGAAGCGGCGAATCGAATCGGGGAACGAGTCGATGGCGATCACTTCGGCGGCTCCGCGTCGTTCCGCCTCGAAAGAGAAAAACCCTTCAGCGGGGCCGATGTCGAGGACACGCATCCCTGTCATATCGGCGGGTAGCCCGTAGTGTGGCAGTTTCTCCTCTTTGGGGTTAGACCAGCCGGGAGTGATTAGGTCAGGGGCTAGTTGGATCTTGTGGAACCAATAGCTTTCGCCTTCGACTTGAGCGCGAACCCAGTCCTTGAAGGGGACGGTACTTAATCCGTTTTGCGTTACTTTGTCTGTAGAGGTCATCAGGTTTGCCTTTGCTGGTGCTTATTCCTTGGGCTGTTTGCCACGAGCGTAAGCACGATTCCTTTCTGCGCGAATTCCAAGAACCGGTAATTTAGAACGCCATGAAAGCCATTGAAACAACGAGACTTGCTCGATTTTAAACCGACCTGCATCGATCCTTCAATTAATTGCATTCATGCTAAGGGTTAGATATTATACAGACTGCGATTAAACGTCAATAGCGGTATTTTACACGAGATCACGATATGGCCTACACCCTTCAACAAGATGGCGAACGCTATCTGCCATGGTCACAAGATTACCTGACCAGCTACGAACACATTCATCGGTATCTATTTGCTTACGATTACGCTGCCAATCGGCGCGTATTGGATATTGCGTGCGGCGAAGGCTACGGAACCGCTATGCTGGCGAAAACAGCCCGCTCCGTCGTCGGGGTCGATCTGGATCTGACCACGCTTGCCCACGCCAACCAGCATCATGCCAAGCTGAATACGTTCTTTTTTCAGGCCGATGCCCAGCGGTTTGGCCTCGCTCCCAAAAGCATCGATCTCGTAGCGAGTTTCGAGACGCTGGAACACTTTGAATCGCACGAGAAATTTCTGGATGCCATCAAGTTGGCACTTGCCGATGACGGTATTCTCATCATTTCGACCCCCAATCGGCGGGCATATAGCGATGAGCGCGACTATAACAACCCATTCCACAAACATGAATTGTATCAGGATGAGTTTCTTACGCTGCTACAGGGCTACTTCAAAAACGTTCAACTGCTAGGCCAAAGCCTTGTGATCGGTTCGGTATTGGCAGAAAGCAGCGATGATCGCTTCATCGAAAAAGATCAGGCTTATCATCCCACCATCACCGAGATCGACTCGGCGCAGCTTGAGTACCCAGCACAGATCGAAAGTACGCTCAAGCCCCGCTATTATCTGGCAGTCTGCTCGGATGCAGCGTTGCCTACGCCTAACGCCAGTCTGATGCTGGATAATAAGATGGCTTTATACAACAGCCTCGTGATTAAAAATATGGCCTATATCGCGACGCTTGAAAAAGAACTGGGCGCGATCAAGCACGAGCAAGGCGATGTATCGGGCTATGTAGATACCTTGAAGTTACAACTGACCGAAGCGACAGACTACGCCCATGTCCTCGAAACAGAAATAGAAAAACTCCGACAGGCACATGGCGATGCTGTCCAATACGTCGAACGTTTGGAGAAGAGCCATAAAGAAGTTGTGCAGTATGTTGATACGCTTCAGCAGAGCCATAAGGACACCTCCGAGTATACCCATCGGCTAGAAGGGCATGTTGCGAATCTAGAATCGGAACTGGCAACTTTGAAAGAACATGCTGCCCATCAAGGGGAATATGCCATCAGCCTTGAAGTCAAAATACGCGACCTCACCGAGCACTTGAAGCAGTACGAAACACTCTAGGTGCGGTGGGTTTTCCAGTGGGCGACCCGCCAAATTACACAGAAGTGGACTGCCTACCAGCAATGGTAGGCAGTTTTTATTACTACAATCGGCAGGTTGCGTAAAACATAGTTTTAGAACAATTTGAAATTAAGTTATCATTAGAAAATTTATGCTTTATCAAGCCTTATAGGGTTTTCCATGAAACTGCATCATCTCCTCGTTTTTATCGCTGCCTTTATTGTCCAATTGGGTACACCGATCTACCCGGTACAGGCTGCAACCACAACCTTTACTGGGACTTTTACCGCGTCCACGCAGCAGTTTATCTATCAACTAACGACGACAGCCGGATCAACTGTAGTCTTTACCCTGACGGATTTCCCCGAATGTCGCAGAGATACCTTTATCGTTTTGAGGAACAGTGCCGGAACTGAGATCGCGACCAACGATGACAACCCGTTTATTACCCCATGTGGGCGAGTCGACTCGTATCTCAGCTATCTGTTTCCGTCAGGGGGTGACTTTACTATTGTGGCGACAACCTATGAAAGCCGCAGCGGACTCCCGTTAAAATCGCCTGACGATATTGGGCCGTTTTCGCTCACCTTCAACGGAACATTTACCGGAGCTAGATTTGTCGGCAGCAGCAGCATCGCTACCTTGCGCGATCAATTTAATGATGGGCGGCTCAACAACGACATTGGTGCAGAGGCCGACCAAACCGTTGCTGTCTACTGTGTCGATGGTGGCGTGATGGCCTATGCTATCTATAAGTCTCAGGGCTATTTCGCTTTCAAACTTACCAAAGACCAGATCGCCAAAGTACCTACAAAACCAAAACAAAATACATTGATCCACCAAGCGTTGGGGGTTCGGCTGTATCGCCTAACCAGTGGCGAATTGCAAGTAAACCGCACCATGCTTGACCCAACGCAAGGTGACTATGTGTTTAGATGGGCGGGCTGTGAGGAAGATGTCCGTCCGGGAGGGGGTAAACAGAAGTAGCTAGTCATTTCGCTGGATTGGCTGCTTATCTGCCTATAAATAGATAACCTGAGTCTGGGATGTACCAGACTCAGGTTATCCACAGTATATTCTTTCTGAGCGTTAAGATTCGTTTTATGGCACGAAAGTTGGCGCTAGCTTTGGCGCTGTTTCCGGCGCACTCTTGATGGCTGGCCCAGTCGCCCACCGTCCAGCAAGTGGCACATCGTTCGGAATGCCAAACACAAACGATTGATCGGCAAACCCACTGACGGTTGGGCCGTTCTTGAGATAAATCAAGCCGTTGGAGGGCCGGAATACGCCGATCCCAGTGATGCCCGTGCCATTCCAATCGCCCGCAAAGGGGCTATCGCCAGAGATGCCCAAGCCAACAATATAGTTGGCGGTTGCATTACAGTTGCACACCTGATTAGAAAGATAAAACTGCACAGTCGAGGGGCGAAATACGCCGGGGCTATCGATGCCATCGCCATTCCAATCGCCCGCAATTGGCACATCGCCGGGAATGCCCAACACCATCTGAAAATCGGCATAGCCCGTCGTCAGATTGTTCTTCAAGTAGATCAAGCCGTTGGAGGGTCGGAACACGCCTACGCCGTCATGGAGTGCGCCTGCTGTCCAGCGCCCAGAAAACGGAATATCGCCGGGAATACCAAGCGCGAAACTGTAGGTAACCGGTGCGCCTGCCATATTGGAGGCAGGCAGCAAGAACAGCCCATTGCGATATATGCCAATCGTCTTGATCCCGCTGCCTGTCCAGTCACCGACCACAGGCTTATCGGTGGATGCGCCAAAGCCCAGCGCAAGATCGGCGTTACCACTGGAATTCGAGTTACGCAGATAGAAAGCCGTACTCGATGGGCGAAAAATACCAATCGTTTCGCTGGGTCGCCACTCAAACGCGCCCATATCGCAGGCCGATCCGATGGGGCGTGATAAGCCACGCTGATCCAATCCACTGATAGGCGCGGCGTTGCACACCGTATTGCTGCCTGCGTTGATGGCAGGACTACTTGGCAGCAGCGAGATTGTCTGGGTTGGGCCGCCGTAGTTTGCCAGCGCCCCAAGCTGTGGATCTATCGCGGGGATGTTATTAGCACAGATCACTTCGTTATAGTAATTCGGGTTAGGGTTTTTGGGCGGATATTGCAGGTTATTCCCGCCATTGGTCAATTGGGCTGAACACTGTTGCAAGATTTGCCACGTATTGCCGCCATTGTTGGCGGTGTTGTAGGCCACAATCGTATTTCGTAGAATGCCATTGGTTCCGCTGGAAATGCCACCCCCTGCCCACCCAGCATAGTTGCGAGCGATAGTGCTGTTGATGATCGTGAAGGGCTGCGTATTATTCACGATGTAGATCCCGCCGCCGTTGGCATTGTACGAATTGCCGTTGGCGCGATTACCTGTAAAAGTAGAGTTGGCAATGGTGACAAGCGCTGTCTCGTTGATAGCAATTGCGCCGCCGGAGCCATCGGCGTTACCCGGTTTTTGCACCGCGTTGCCGGAAAAAAGGCTGTTGGTAATGGTGAAAGCGCCATTCCCACCACTCAACGCGCCGCCCTGTCCATCAGTGCCGCCATTGACCACGTTGCCGATAAAGCTGCTGCGATCTATCGTCAGGGCATCGTTGTTCTGGTATAGATGAACATGGATCGCGCCCCCTTCATTAAAAGACGTGTTGTTGGTGAAATAGCTGCCGTTAATGATGATCTTGCCGTTGTTGTTATTCTGCGCTCCGTCAGCATAGAACGCGCCGCCGTGACCGCCGCTTGAGCCATTGCTGTAGAAACTGCTGTTGGTCACGGTAATGTCGCTACGCAGCCCATGAATTGCTCCACCACCTGAACCGAGTGCCTTATTACCCGTGAAGTAGCTTTGGTTGACCGTGACGAAGCCGCCCTGCGAGAAGATCGCTCCACCCCCATAATCGCCAGCACCGCCCGAATACGAGGTCAGGTTAGCCACGTTATTGCTAAACGTCACGTTATTCACGATTAAGGTAGGCGTTGTGCCTTGATAAACGCTCATCACCCCGGCACCGTTGGCGGCGGTACTCGCCCCGCTGACATAGCCATTGGCAATGGTCAGATTTTGCAGGGTGAGTGTACTGGGCGTACCCGCCGATGTGTGCAGAATGATACGATGTGCGCCGCCGCCATCGAGGGTAATCTTTCCTTCACCATCAATAGTCGTTGTCGTGGAAATGTTAAGCGTACTGGTGATGGCAATCGTAGCGGTTCCGCAGTTGAACTTGACCAGCCCACCGCCAGCAAGTTTCGTGTTCAGATCTGCTAGCGTGCAGCTTCCCGCCGATCCATTGCCCACAATGCCTGCCGCCA
Organism: Chloroflexota bacterium; assembly: GCA_040007395.1. Lineage (GTDB taxonomy): Bacteria > Chloroflexota > Anaerolineae > Aggregatilineales > UBA2796 > DATGFK01. Next base: position 4,841 of record JBDTVG010000223.1, on the reverse strand, counting down.
TCACCGGGATTGGGGCGCGACTGACAGAGAACCACAAAAACAAGATAAGTGCAGCGATAAATACCAGTCGGCATTTCATAGGGTTAAACTCTCCTGATAGTTCAGAGGATGAATCTGCAACGAATGATTGCTAAAAAATTGAGGTTGCCGTTGATCGAATACAACTATTACTGATCATAGCCAGCAGCGTGCGGCAGCGTCAATAGCACTTTATAGTGCTCTGAATCAAAGTTAGACTACCGATCCCATAACGCGATTCTGGCATAACCAAGCCCTTCCTGAGCAGGCCTTAGCGCTACTATAGAGGAGGAAATGCTCGTCACAAAATACTCGCAGTTCTCAAAAAAACAGTAGGTTTGCCATGCTCCGTTTGACTCGCATTTCGCGCCAATGTATAATGCCGAAGAAGTCCCGTGAGTGATACAGCAAGTTTGTAAGCGGTTTGACGCGAACGAGTGTCATCTACTATACGCAGATGTTCCCCGAAGGCAGGACAATGCCGAGACAACTAAAAGGTACGCTGGAAGATTTTCATACAACGCAGTTGCTACACCTGATTAATCTGGCGAAGAAAACGGGGACGCTTCATATCTTTGAAAGCGTCAAAACCGGGCGCGAGATTGTTACGGGCGATGGCATGACGAAACGTCCAGAGGTCGTTCCGGGCAAAGAACGGGCCAAAGTTGCCTTCAAAGAAGGTAAATTGATCCACGCCGTGACGACGACTCAGGACGGTCACTTGGCCTCCGTGCTGCACAAGTCGGGTAAGCTCAACGATGAGCAGCACCGGATCATTCGCGAGAAAGCTGCTAGTGCTAGCGACAAAGCATTGGCGCTGCTGCTCATCAACGCTAACTATGTTACGCAGGGTGATATTGTCCAAAGTGTGCAGCAGCATACGTTGGATATTGTCTATGACCTGATGGCGTTGAACAAAGAACCGTTTATCTTCGAGGAGGGGGAACTGCCTTCTGGGGATCGGATTACGGTACCTGTCGATCTTGAGAATGTCATTATCGAAGGGACACGCCGCACCCGCGAACTCGATCAGCTTTCCAGGGAACTGCCCAATCTCGACTTTGCGTTGCGCTTCCCTGAAGCACCCAGCGAAAAGTTCAAGGGCATTCAGCTTAGTGTCGAGGAATGGCGTGTCGTCTCATTTATCAATCCCAAAAATTCTATCCGTCAGATCGCCAAAGCGTGTAATATGAGCGATATGGAGATCCGGCGCATAGTTTACGGGTTGATGAATGCGGGGTTGGTCGAACTGGTCAGAGCGCAAAATACCGACCCGAACAAGAAGCCACTCAACCGACCCAAGCCCGGTACTACGCCGCCTCAGCGGCCCGTGATCAACAAACTGATTGATCGAATCAAGAATCTCTAGCTATTATCAGAAATGTCTACCGATTAAGGTGGACAGCGCAGCGGAACAGTGAGACTAAAACTATGCCGATGCAAACTGTAAAGATGGTCATTACCGGCCCGTATGCGTCCGGGAAGACTGAATTCATCAAATCCATTAGTGAAATTGACGTTGTTTCGACTGAAGCGGGGGTCAGCAAAGACACTGCCGAAGCGCAGGTCAAAGACGCGACCACTGTTGCGATGGACTTTGGGCGTATCACGGTAGACGATGACCTTGTGCTCTACCTGTTTGGTACACCGGGTCAGCGTCGCTTCGACTTCATGTGGGAAATTCTTGCCGAAGGAATGCTCGGCTTTGTGGTGATGGTCGATAGCACCAAGCCAGAAACATTCCGTGAGGCTAAGTCGATCCTTGAGACGTTCCGGGCTTATGCGCCGACTCCCTATGTCGTCGCCGCCAACAAGCAGGATATTCCTGATGCTTGGCCCGCCGACGATCTCCGGATCGCGCTGCGGATCGAAGATAACGTCAAGTTGCTGCCCTGCATCGCAAAAGACAAGGAAAGCGTCAAGAACGTGCTTCTCCAGCTTTTGTATGCGATTCTGGAAGAAATGGACACTTAGGCTCCTTTCTTTGGGCAAGGCCACTAATGACTCTATATTGCCTCAAGGGGGTCTTGCAGGGTGTCATCCTTCGTTACCGATCAAGGCATCATTCACTATGAAACCTACGGCAGAGGACGACCTGTTCTTCTGCTGCATGGTTGGTTAGGGTCGTGGTATCTGTGGCGCGACACAATTGAAGTCCTCGGCAAGGAGTTTCGGACTTATGCCTTGGACTTTTGGGGATTCGGTGAGTCGGCGGGGGGTACGAACAACTACACCGTCGATAATTTCGTCGAACTTGTGTATCAGTTCATGGATAAACTCGGCATCGTCAAAGCTCCGCTCATTGGTCACTCGATGGGCGGAACCGTTGCGCTCAGTACAGCCATGCGTTATCCTGAAAAAGTGGTTAAGGTTGCCGTCGTCGGTTCGCCGATCAATGGCACTTCGCTAAACTTGTTGCTCAAAGCATCGGGCTACCCTGCCGTTGCATCGATATTTTGGGTGTCGCCGCGCCTGTTGAAGACGTTCCTCAGCGGCTACAGTTATTTTATGGCACGCGACGGACGCAGCATGAGTCAGATGATCACGCGGGATATGTCGCAGGTGACAATGCAGTCGTTCTTCCAGAGCATCGGCACACTGCGTAAAACAGATCTACGTCCGCGTTTGGGTGAAGTCCATGTGCCAACGCTCGGAATCTATGGCAAGCGTGACATCATCGTCGATCCCCGGCAAGGCGAAGTACTCAAGAAGGGAGTCCCGCAAGCAGAGATCGAATATTACCGCGATGCTGGGCATTTTCCGATGTTGGATACCCCCGAACAGTTTAACCAAAGTATCCGCAATTTCCTGCATGGTACGGTGCAGCCCAGCGTCGCGGTTAATCTAACGGTACGCGCCAGCCGCTAATCATCCAGATAGACAGGCTTGGGATCGCCTACCAGATCCCACTCATCGCTGAGTTCGGTAGCGGCAATGTCAATCGCTTCTTCTACGCTATCAGCTTCGATCACCGCAATCCCTGTGAATTCAAACTGCATCCGACCCGCGGTATCAGGCTCTCCGATAAGTTTGCCTTCGTCCAGTTCCCAGTTGCCGTCATAGATCGACTCTTCGGCGGCAACCCGTGCCGAGGCCAAGCCAGCCTGTGCATCTTCGCCATGCCCCTCGAAGACCGCCGAGACTGTGATCTCAAACGCATTGGCCTCCTCGTCATCGTCCATGAACTCTTCCTCAAAATCGTCGGCATCATAAAAAGACATCGTGTTGCCCTTCCTTTCCTTTGAGATGCGGGCTAATTCCGCATCGAATAGTCAACCGATCCTATTCTACGATGAATGTGCTAATGAATCGTAGAATCGCCATAATTTAACGAAAATTTAAGGCGTAGGGGTAAACTAGCGACGTGCCGTTTTTTACTATTGGGGACTTCCTAGAGCGTAGTTGACAATTAGGAAAAAGGGAAAGCCGTTTTAGTCGGTGATTAAATGTCTCTTGCATTGCTGCCATACTCAACAGGGATGGCAGACGGCGTTGGCAAATACGATTTATTGCTTTCTGGTGTATGTCACACTCAAATCCGGTTCCCAAGTTGAGCCATCGCGTGACAACTCGCCATGGCAAGTGATGGTATTGCCATCATCGCTGAGCGTGCTAGTCATCCGTTGTGAAAAATCTGGCGATTCTCGCCACATCTTCCAAACGCCGCCTGCTAAGCTCATCTGATATATTCTGGCAACACCCCGCTCATCGGTGTAGAGCATGGAACACGGTTCGACCGCGTCATCATGACCGATGACACTGAAGGCGTTGGGAATCCCCTGACCGTGCTCCCAATCAAAATGCCAGACCAGTAGCGCCCCTTCTCTCAGCCATTCGAAGGACGAATGCCCATGCACGGCGGATGGCAAAAGAGGATGGCTACCCACCATCGTCCATTCACCAACCAAGATATCAAACTGTTTGAGAGAGCGAGTCGGTTGTGGCGGCTGTCGTTCGGAACCCTTATCCATGGCAATATTCCTTTCGTGATCCGGATGATTGATTGTATTCCGTAGTCATTAATTCGGCCTAGCTGTCAAAAGTATTTCGTAGTCTTTCCTAATTTTCAAAGGGCCACTCAGCTGGACTTTGCACATGCAAGGCCAAAAAGATAAGGCAGACTAAGCAATCTTGACCTGACTTGCTGGAAAGGTTAAAGATGCTTAGTCTGCCGATATGGGTGATAACGATATTGAGCGAATTTGCGCCAGCCATCTACGGGATAACAACGTGGTACAAAAACGAAGTGCTGGTGGCTGGAGCGATATTGGCGACGGTGGTTGCCCCACCATGAGATATTTGGGAAACCTGCAACAAACTCAAAAATAGGCATTTTGTATTTACTGCATGTAAATACTGTACCGGGAGAATATAAGATAGGGATTGCTAAGAAGTTAAAGACCCGACTTTTTGACTATGCTTGTCACCTACCACCCTCCTTGCAAATTATAGTTGAACATTCAGTTCTGTGTTCGGATCGTAGAGAAGCTGAATTGATCCTGCAAAACCATTTTCACTCTAAACTCATTCGCGGAGAATGGTATCGACTAACGGCTGATGATGTCGCGTTAATCCAACGCAATGTTTTGATCAGCCACCTATAATTAGGTATATAGGCAAACACGCCGAAGAAACAGGTCGCCGCTTGGGGATCGATATTGCCACTGATCAGCCGTTGCTGCGGGGGAATGTGTAGTTATCCTCACCCCCAACCCCTCTCCACTTCGTAGAGAGGGGAACCAAACTGCCTCTGGAAGTTGCGAGGAGGAACTAAGCTGGACTTTACACATCAGGTGGCATAACAGAGCAAGTCGTTGAAACGT
>JBDTVG010000222.1:0-12225 GCA_040007395.1 Chloroflexota bacterium | reverse complement strand
TCAAGAACGCGACGCTTGCTAAAGAAGGGTTGCTTACGCTGGGTGGGGAATCGCGCTGCGCGACTTATGAAACGGTGGAGTATCAAGCGCCAGCGGAGGTTGCCAAAGGTCAGCGTCTCAAAATCGTGCTGCTGACCCCCGCCTACTTTGCGAACGGTTGGTGGCCCGCTAACTTTGATTGGTCAAGGTGGGTCGGGCCAGCCGCGCAATGGGTCTCCGTTGCGCTTGGCAAGCCGTTACCGATTAGTGGTTGGGATATTGTCCGACGCGAACCGAAGGCCCTCTATCATTATGTGCCAGCAGGGAGCGTCTTTTACTTTGAAAACGCCTCGATCCCGACAGTGCCATTTACCGAAACGCCCGATGCAGCGCTGCCAGCTGCCCAGATGGGGTTTGGCAGAATCGCCGTCGGGACATGGAATTACCTGAATTCGTGAATACCGGACACGCAGTACCGTGTCCCTACGAAACACTGTTTGGATTGTAGGGGACAAAGCCCGCCCGACCCGCCGTTAGCAATCGTCGGCAAATGCCGGATAACGCAGGCGCTGTGCATACGAAATACCGTTTGGATTGTAAGGGTCGGGCAGGCCCGACCCGGTGAATGATCCAAAATCTAAGCCATTAATCAAAATCACAAAGGACGATAGACAATGAAAACTGGATTGCTCTTTTTCTATACAGAGTCGCCAATGCACGCGGGTACGGGCAGCGGTCTCTCAGCGATTGATCTGCCCATTCAGCGTGAGCGTTCCACCCAATATCCCAACATTCATGGCAGCGGGGTCAAAGGGGCCTTACGCAGCCAATGTGCTGCACCAAGCGGTGAGATCGAGGCGATCTTCGGCCCCGAAACCACCAATAAAGGCACGGAATACGCGGGGGCTATCTCGCTGGGCGAAGCGCGGATTGTCCTGTTCCCGGTGCGCTCGTTGGTTGGCGTATTCGCCTACGTCACCTGCCCGCATGTTATTTCTCGACTGGCTCGCGATGCGAAAGTTACAGATCCTAAAGTCAAATTTTCGATCACTGTCGCGGATGAAAAGTCCAGCCTTGTCACGACCAATAGTGCCATCACTATCAATAACGCTGTCGTGCTGGACGAATTTTCCTTCGATGCCAAACCGTCAAAGGAAGTCGATGCGCTGGCGAAGTGGCTCGTAGACAATGCCCTACCCGATACGACGGATTACCAATATTGGCAGGACAAGCTAAAAGACAGCCTGATAGTTTTGCCGGATAACGCTTTTCGTGATTTTGTTGTGAACGCCACTGAAATTGCCACACGGGTCAAGATTCGCTCCGAAAGCAAGACCGTTCAAGCAGGCGCACTGTGGACACAGGAAGCGCTTCCCGCCGATACCCTGATGGTTAGTGCAGTGACAACGCGCACCTTGCGCGGCGACACGGGCCTTCCATCTGGCAAAGACGATGCTGCCGCCGTCGCTTGGTTAAAAGCCAATTTCAAGGATCGGATACAAATTGGTGGGGATGAAACGGTTGGGCAGGGGCTTGTCTCGCTTCGCTGGCAAATAAACTAACGGGGGCGCAAATTCAATGACTAATCAACCGACACAATCTCAGCAACAGACTTTACAGCAGCGTCGCGCCAAGAGTGCGTGGCTCAATGTTGAACAAGTAACGCATTTGCAAAAAGAATATGGCTCACTCGTGCGCGGATTACCCGCCATGATCCTCGGTGAAGGTTTGGGACAGACTCTCGCCTTTTTGAAGGCGAAAGATAAGAATCGGCAAGATACTGAGCATTGGCAAGTCTACAAGGACGTTTCCGACTGGGTTGTGGCTGAGTTACGTCCCAAACCTCCTAAGATCGAACTGCTTGAACTAGTCTTGACCTGCGATAGCAATGAGTATCGACGGGCAGCGACGGAAGCACTGGCCTATCTATCGTGGCTGAAACGCTTCGCGGAAGCCAAAGGCTTTGCCGATACCCCTAATGGAGGTCACTAGCCATGCCTCCGACTTACCTCACGCCCAGCGACACGGCCCGTATCTTGGCTGCCCATGCCGAGCGGTGCGCTAACCTGTCGCTCATCCTAAAGCGCTATGTACCGAACGAGGTGATCTGGAACCTTGATGTGGAAGGAGCCAAAAACCAAAAATGGCGCGACCAGTGGTTGCGCCAACTCTGCACTCGGTTCAGTAGCGAGAATGAAGCACTAGTGAAACTTCAGCAGTCAACCCTTGATCGCTGGACACAACAGACCCAGCGAGCTATCCGGTTTGAAATGCGGCTCGAAGGGCGGATGGTGGTTGGCATGGGCGAAAAAGGTTCGCTTGAAACTGGCCTCACGCTCGATCATGTCACGGGCCTGCCCTTTATTCCGGGGAGTGCGCTCAAAGGGCTGTGCCGCGCTTACGGGCTGTATATGGCAGCGGCAGCACTCGGTGTGCCTGTGTTGATGGGTGAGCAGTTACGCTGGTTCATCGCTGACGAAAAGGACAAGCCGCATCCAACGCCACTCGAACTGCTGGATGCGCTACTGGTCATCGATCCGGCACAGACGGAACAACGCCAAGCCGCCTTATCTACGCTCATGGAACTGATGTACCGTCTGAAGCAGGCTTATGCCGAGAAGATCACGCTGAACGAGGCGCTCGATCTGGCGGCGCTGGACTCGGTTGCAGAGTCGAACGTGTACCGCCATGCCTTTGGCAGCACGGAAAATGCAGGCGCTTGTGTGTTCTATAACGCTGTCGTCTCTGCGCTGCCTACTAACCGCACCCTATTCGAGGCCGACGTGATGACCCCACACTTTGGGAGTTACTATGGCGATAAATCGGCCCCGCACGATGCCGACAGCCCCAATCCAATCAACTTTTTGGGCGTGGCAGCCAAAACGCGCTTTGCCTTTGCGGTGGGCCTTCGACCCGGCATTCGTGATGAACAGAGGGTTGAAAAGGTCGTTGAATGGGCGGCGGAGTGGTTGAGGCTGGCGCTCAATGAGTTGGGCATTGGCTCCAAGACTTCGGCGGGTTATGGTGTCTTTCGTCCGGTACCAACAAAATAGGGGCAACCGTGTCACAAATATTCATTAGCTATTCACGCCTTGATCTGGACTTTGTTCAAAAGATTGTGGAGCAGCTCCGGCGGCGCAACTATCGTGTCTGGCTGGATAAAACGAACATCAAACCGGGTAGTAAATGGCAAGAAGCGATCACGTCCGGTGTTAAAGCGAGCACGGGCATGATCGCGTTCCTGTCGCCGAACTCGGTTGTCTCGGAATGGTGTGGCATCGAGATTGATACAGCCCTTGACGCGGGACTAACGGTTATCCCCTACGTCTATCGGAAGTGCGACCTGCCGTCGCGGTTAAAGTCAATCAATGCGATCTTTCATTCGGAACCCGGCGCAGTTGATAAGCTCATCGCGGCCCTTGATAAGTTACCGGAAGGTGCAAAGATGCACAGCAGCAAGATCTTGGAGATGGACTTGATTGGCAACCCCGCCAAAACGTTCCGTGAGGCCGCCGCTTTCGATCCCGGCTGTTTGTCGTTCAGCGTGACGGTTGGGCAGCAACGCATCAATCTGATTGGGCTGCCGCTAAAGGCCAGCAAATACTGCTCCACTTACCTTGTTGGGCGGGCCGAGGATACGCTGGAGTGGCAGCCGAAGGCCCAGCTTGCCATGCAGTTTTCGCAAGCTATTCCCGGCGACCATTTCCCGCTAGGCATCGCGCTGAACTTCCTTGACTCGGCTCGCAATGACAAGGCGACCCTCGATTTCAAGCTGCGGATGTTTTTGGTACGCGGCCCGTTGCAGATCACCTATATCGGGTCAGCCTACCAGACCAACTACGGACTCGACGTAACGGCTCCCGACGAATGGCAGGATGCGATCCGTGCGGCTGACGAAGCCTTGAAGGTATATGCTAAGATGGGGGATCGACCCGCTTTGCAAATCTTTAATGTGGGGCCGGGAGCGCTGCTCTATCCTCTGGGGCTGGGCCACAAAAATGCTTACCGGGCAGAAGTCTACCAACATTCGGTGGAGCACAGCCGATACTTCCGCGTTTTCGGCAATATCGATTGAGTAAACGCTCAAACTGGTATGTAAATACGACTCTCCCAAAGCTTGCCACTTAATCAGCCTGAACTATCAGTACGATTAGTTCAGGCTGAATTCTTAAGGGTGGGCAAAGCTATCCTTTACAGTGCTGAAACTGTATCATCATCTACACAGTCGATTTTCACAACCGAGCCGCAAAACGCGCTAGCGTGCGTTGGCGAGGGGTAACGCGAGAAGTGACCCTCGAAAACCGCCTGTCAACCGTCATTATGAAGCGTACCATGCACGAAAAAAGCGTGTATTTTCGCCCAACCCGCAAACCGATCAAGTTGATGCGCTGGCTTGCGCTAGAAAGCGCTAGTGTGTAATATTGATGTCATTGTGAAATAGGGTCTATAGATCGATAATCCTCAGTGGGGGATTGAAACGAACCAATGATGAAGAAGCCAAAGCTCCCTGCATACAGTCTATAGATCGATAATCCTCAGTGGGGGATTGAAACCCTCTAGCCTGTAGAGGGGTACCGACGAGATAACTGTCTATAGATCGATAATCCTCAGTGGGGGATTGAAACTCACCGCTTGGCCTGGTTGCAAACTGAAAGCGGTTTTGTCTATAGATCGATAATCCTCAGTGGGGGATTGAAACAAGTGACCCGCCTTCACGGTGAAAGCTGTATTGCTCGGTCTATAGATCGATAATCCTCAGTGGGGGATTGAAACTTTGGGTTCTCCAGTGGCAGTATACCCAGCTTTGTCTAGTCTATAGATCGATAATCCTCAGTGGGGGATTGAAACAGTAAGCGCAGGTACAGCGAACCTCTTGAGCACGTTTGTCTATAGATCGATAATCCTCAGTGGGGGATTGAAACCGTTCATATCTCCAACCGTCAATACCTTTTGCATCTTGTCTATAGATCGATAATCCTCAGTGGGGGATTGAAACAGAAATTCCACGACGTGCCTTTACCGTCGGCACCTTGTCTATAGATCGATAATCCTCAGTGGGGGATTGAAACATGGGACAAGACTACTTGAGCTGAATATTGTAGTTAGTCTATAGATCGATAATCCTCAGTGGGGGATTGAAACCCGTGTGGCAACAATAGGGTTGCTATTTTCATCAAGTCTATAGATCGATAATCCTCAGTGGGGGATTGAAACTTGGTGTGCGTCCTCTGACCCTAGGTTTAGCATACAGTCTATAGATCGATAATCCTCAGTGGGGGATTGAAACTTATGGTTTAGTCCAATAACATATCCATGGTTGGTGGTCTATAGATCGATAATCCTCAGTGGGGGATTGAAACAAAAATTGCGGACTGAGCGAGGTTGCAATAAACAAGTCTATAGATCGATAATCCTCAGTGGGGGATTGAAACACTTGTCCCAGATCTGTTCGGTTTTTTCGAACGAAGTCTATAGATCGATAATCCTCAGTGGGGGATTGAAACCGGGTAATGGACGTGCTGGGGAGCGTGACAATCAGCAAGTCTATAGATCGATAATCCTCAGTGGGGGATTGAAACCAAAAATTCCGGCCGATTATCCTCATTGACTAAAATTGCGGTCTATAGATCGATAATCCTCAGTGGGGGATTGAAACGAACACAGCCAGCGGCTGGCTCGTAAGAGCAACGCCGTCTATAGATCGATAATCCTCAGTGGGGGATTGAAACTTGGTAAGCGTAGTGCTTACATGATCCCAATCAAGAAGTCTATAGATCGATAATCCTCAGTGGGGGATTGAAACTGTCCATACACATTCCAATAGTTCTTCATTTTCTCTCCGTCTATAGATCGATAATCCTCAGTGGGGGATTGAAACAGACCATACGGCACGACTCATCGTGGCTCCCGGTTTCAGTCTATAGATCGATAATCCTCAGTGGGGGATTGAAACTTCCAGCCGCTGCCATTCCACTTGTAGGTACAGGTGTCTATAGATCGATAATCCTCAGTGGGGGATTGAAACTTTCAAATCCAAGAGATAAGAACCCTGTAAGCTTAGGTCTATAGATCGATAATCCTCAGTGGGGGATTGAAACCAATGGCATGGTTTTTGTTCTGCTCGTATCGACCTGTCTATAGATCGATAATCCTCAGTGGGGGATTGAAACTCACAGGTATCTCTCCTACATTTTCGCGGACAATGTCTATAGATCGATAATCCTCAGTGGGGGATTGAAACTTTATTGTGAAGCACGTACCACGATATGCTACCTTAGAGTCTATAGATCGATAATCCTCAGTGGGGGATTGAAACCCTGCATCTGTTTGGCTTCCCTTCAGTGCGGAGGCCAAAATGGTCTATAGATCGATAATCCTCAGTGGGGGATTGAAACTCATCATGTTCATAAAAGAGATACCCAACCCCTGGATAGTCTATAGATCGATAATCCTCAGTGGGGGATTGAAACCAGCAATCACTCCTAAACCAATCCCTCGTGGGAGGTTTAGTCTATAGATCGATAATCCTCAGTGGGGGATTGAAACTCTTTACGCATTGTCTTTTCCCCTTTTGGGTGAATGTCTATAGATCGATAATCCTCAGTGGGGGATTGAAACACGATTAGGCGCGGTGGGGACACGTTAATAGTGCCCGTCTATAGATCGATAATCCTCAGTGGGGGATTGAAACGAGTGAGGCCAACCCATGATTTGGGCTGGTCTCACTTGTTTCTGGCTAGCAACTCGATGGTTGCCTAAAACAGCGTCGAGCGGCGACACAGTGTTAGGTGGAGGCAAAACGTGCCAGAATATCCTCACCAATGAGCAGTGCGTCCTTGCCGTAAAGCTGTCGCGAAGTCTGCCGAATGCGTTCGGCAGCCGCCTTGTCTACCGGGCGCAGGTCAGGGATCGTTCGCATTGTGAAGGGACGGCTTGCCACGCCATCGACCAGCAATTTGACACAAGCGGTGTAGCGCGGCAAGTTAAGTAAATCGTCCAACCCGAACACTGGATACATTTCGGGCAGTAGCGCGGACGCATCTTGGATGCCCAACCGGAAACACATCATCGAGCCGACATTGCCAAAGATCGCGTCCCGGATGTCACTGTCAAGCTGAGTCAGGTACTGGTTGGCGATAACCGTTGAAACGCCATATTTGCGACCCTCGCTCAAAACGGTGCCGAATAGCTCAGTCGCAAAGTTCTGGAATTCGTCCACGTACAGGAAAAAGTCGGGGCGCTGGTCAGCGGGTGAGTCTGCCCGGCTCAAGGCAGCAATCAACAGGGATTGGACAAGCAATAAGCCAAGAAACTGTGACCCCTCTGCGCCAATTTTCCCTTTGGAAAGATTGACCAGCAGGATTTGGCGTTTATCCATGATTTGCCGGAAGTCAATCGTCGATTCGCGCTGTCCAATAATGTTCCGCACCAACCTATCGCCCACAAAATGGCTGAATTTGCTGACAATATAGTCGAGAACCTCACTTTTGTGAAAATCACTGGTACTGGCGATCTGCTTTTCCCAGTAGTTCCGCACCAACGGATCGGTCACACTCGGAAGGATTTGCTTCAAATAGGCCGAGTCGGTCAGGACACGCACCACTTCGATCAGGGTGCTACCTTCAACGGACATGACGGTAAGCATGGCGTTACGGACGTTATGCTGGAAGCGCGGACCAACGATGCCTTGCTGCGACGGATCATACATCCGCACCAACAGCCCAATGAATTCGGTGGCGATTCGGTTTTTTTCTGCGTCCGTTTTGGCATTCAGCAAGTTTAACCCAACTGGGCGTTCCAGATCAGAAGGATCAAAAAGTATGACATCGGCGGCACGGTGCGGAGGAATGCGAACGAGAATATCATCTATCAAGTCCCCATGCGGATCAACAACACAGACTCCATGTCCGGCCTCAATATCTTGCAGCGCCATCGCCTGCATCAGCGTGGTTTTGCCCACGCCTGTTTTGCCTACGATATAGGTATGTCGCCGTCGATCCCCGCTGCCTTGCCGAATGCGCGTGGGCGTGCCGCCGACACGGGCAATACTTTCGCCAAGTACCGTTCCGGTGGATGGCATTCCGATGGATGGCGGTGCAGGTTTGACTATAGTAATTGGTACGCCGGGAACACCTTCGCTGGTGGGAATCGGCAGTCGAAAGGCGACAGCGGCTTCATGTTCACCAACCAGATAGCGCAGTCGCGCTGTTTCGGACGGCGAAGGGTTATAGCCCCAACTTTCCACGTCAAGCGTTGCCAAGTTGTGGCGGGCAATGGCGGCTTCTTCGTCGGTGACAGGATACATGATCTGATAGCCGCCAATGGGTACATGATCGATTTGCCGTATCGGGCCAAACATCGTAGAGGCGATTAGGTCAGGCACAATGCTCCGCATCTCGGCAGTCCCGGCAATATTGACACGCAGCAAGTATGCCTGCGCCGACAAAGTGATAGATTGTTCTCGATTGCGTTGTAATTTGCCAAGTCGGGGCATTGACTGCCACCACAAGGCAATTGGATCTTCCAGTGAGGGCGCACTGACTTCCAGATTGCCCACATTAGCGGCGTAGGGTGGCGCGGCCTTTGCCAGCGCGGTCTGCTCCCACGGCAGCAGGGCCGTTGGCAGCAAATGAATACTTAACATTACGGGTGTCTTCTGGCGCAGCAGCCCCCAGCACAAGTTATGCAAATCTGGCGTGCCTGCGACAAAAGGATAGACGACATAGGGTGACTCGTTGTGTGTGCCGGAGTCTTCACGGCGAATAATCTCGCTCACCTGATCCGCTGTAAATGGTTCCAGAAGCCAGGCGAGTTCTTGCTCATCCACAACGGGTTCATAGCTGAAAGCGTACTGCTGCGCTGCTGGCAAAATATCACGGATGGTGTACCAGTGTTGCATGGCAATATCCTGACAATCCTGAGCGCTGTCGGCACTGACTCGCACCAGCAGGGCCAGCGTAATCTGTCCGCGCTCCGGTAAGGCTGCATGAGGGCGGCTGATGAGTCGGATGGCAAAGACAGGCGCACCAGTCGTATGCCCCAGCCCGCCGAGGATCTGCACGAACTCGAAGCCAGCGGTGAGCAGTTGTTGGTACCACTGTTCCGCCGAGGTTGACCAAGGGCGGCCTACGGCTCGGACTGCTACCGCGAAAATGCCCGTAAAGGTCGGCAAGTTCTCGGTTCGCGTCAGCGTGTCGTGCATGACCGTAAACGGCAACTGCTGAACCGCGATGCACGGTTCGTACCGCTGTAACCTGTCCAACCGCTCCAAAATAGGGCGCGACTGCGCGTCGGATACCTGTGCCAGGATGTCACGCGCCCCATCAACATCACGCTCATGCTCCAAAACTTGGGCAATCCCTAAACATGCGCGATCCTGAAATTCCGAGTGGTGCGCCGCATAGACCATTCTGAAATCCGATAACGCGGCAGTAGCATGGCCTGCCGCGAGATAGGCTTCACCACATAGCAAACGGACTTCGATATGTTCCGGTTGTAAGGTCAACGCCTCTTCGGCAAACTGAATGGTTTCCTCAAAAGGCGTTTGCTTCTGGCGAAGTGTGTCAACAATGGCTTGTACACGCACAACAGCGGCCCGTTCAAATTCGGTCACTACCACCTGTGCCACCTCTGCTGTTGCCGTATGCATCAACTGCCGCGCCAACAGCATATGCTCATCCCCAATTAGACAACGCAACAATGCTATTTGCAGGGGGACTGACACAGACAACCACTTGCCATCTGTCGCGAGTCTGGATACGCCGTTGAGCAGATCAACGTTCAAAGTAGGCGCGTTAATTGCCTGATTGACGAGTTGGAGCACCGCCGCTGCTTGCTGCTGACGTTCCAGTTCCGCCTGCCATTGTGCTCGCATCATCCGCAGGTTTTTCGCCCCTGAGACCGTCGCCAATACCATGTCCAGATGGATCAGAGCAGCGCTAAGTGCGCCGTCATTATGGAGTAGATCAGCGATACAAGTATGGGCAATCATTTCTGCGGAAAGGTCTTGCTGCCAATACTTTCCGGTAAGCAAAGGATGGGCATCTAGCGGTTTGTTACAGAAACTGCATTTGTCGCTACCGTGTGCGTTGGTGTTGATACAGTTCGCGCACACGCGGAGCGTCTGCGCTACCATGTCCCATAATTCCTTGACGGATGGGAGTACCCGTTCTGGCTCAATCGTTTCGACCAACATCTGCTCATAACAGGCTATTGCCTTCGGAGATTCACCCTGCCGGAGATAGATCTCTGCCTGCAATAGGTTTATCAAGTAGGGGAATAGCATGGAATCGCGAGCCATTTGCAAGATGCGTTCTGCTTCACTCTCCTGCCCGTTTTCGAGCAGTCCCGCAATGTTTTCGAGAATTATATCAAACGCAGCCTCACACACCTCCGTAACCAATGATGCTGCATCTACAGGGAGAGTTTCTACTGAAGTCAGTCGGTTCAGGGCTTCAGCAACTTGTTTTTTCTTCAAGTGGTAGCTGGTCAGGTTCACCAGCGCCTTGTCGAATACTGGATCGCCGGGTTGGCTATTTTCGAGCGCGATCTCCAGAAAAATTTGTATAGCGGCTTGATCTGTGTCCTGATACTTGATCCCCTTTTTGTGTTGCAGAATGTCATCAAGCTCATCAAATGGGGTGCGTCGTCGAGAAACATGCTTGGCAGGGATTATCGACTCAACGGTCAGCAGCGCCAGTGCCGCCGCCAACGCAATGCCCGCTTGTTTGCCAGAAAGCTCAATGGCGGCCTGAAAATGGCTCACAGCCTTACTATATTCGACAGCTTCCACCGCCGCGTGGCCTTGTTTCAGCTTCAATTCCACCGCCGCGCTCACTTTTTCTTGCAAGTCTTGGAATCGATCCGATGCGCCGAATACTGCTTCCAGACGCGGGAGTGCGTCTGCGATATACACAGCGTACTTATCGTAGGTCAGACCAATCTCAGCCTTAACAAACTGGGCCTCAAGGTCATTTGGGTTTTCGACCAGATAGGCATCTACCTTTTTTAAGGCGTTGTCTGTGTCACCCGCCAGAAACAACTGTCGAATTTCTTCAAGGGGTGTGATAGTTCCCCCTTCGGCTTCACGTAACGGCTGCATCACTTCCTCCACATTCCATTGGACAATATATCTCGGGAGTTTCTGTAACTGCGTATGGTGTAATTTCGCTGCTCAGTCCAGTTCGCTTACTTACGTAAACTATAGCATCAGTTCACTGTAAATCAGACTATGAGGAAAGTCTTCAGTAGCGCTACGCAACATGTTGCGCGAGTGAGCACTTTTCTCTGCCGTGCCAACACTGTATCGCACGCACGAGCATTTTTCACAAACGAGCCACAAAACGGACTAGAGAGCGCTAGCAGGTGTAACGCAAGAAGTAGCTCTTGAAAATCGCCTACCAACCGTCATTGTGAACCGTATGTTGCACGAAAACACATGTGTTTTCGCCCAGCCCGCAACGCACTCAAGTTAAAGTGCTAGAAAACGCTACAGTATTATTGTGGTGTTATTGTGAAATATGGATCTAAGGATCGATAATTCTCATTGGGGGATTGAAACCTAGATCTGGCAATCGTTTCAATTCCTCGTTCGGAATTACTGACTGATCAACTGCGTCAACGGTGTACTGTACTCGCGTCATGTGCGTTTCAATTCCTCGTTCGGAATTACTGACTGATCAACCCAGCGCTTCATTCAGCCCTATGCGCTTCGCCAGCGTTTCAATTCCTCGTTCGGAATTACTGACTGATCAACGCCTGAATTGCAAGCATGACTTCCATTGGATCGAGTTTCAATTCCTCGTTCGGAATTACTGACTGATCAACAGCATGATCAGCTTCTTTAGCAGTCATGTTGACGTTTCAATTCCTCGTTCGGAATTACTGACTGATCAACCATCTACTGGCAGAAAATCAAAGTTGAAGATAGTGTTTCAATTCCTCGTTCGGAATTACTGACTGATCAACCCCAGAGCTGCTGCTTGGTTGGTAAGCCCCTCCATGTTTCAATTCCTCGTTCGGAATTACTGACTGATCAACCTACAGTCTGACATTCACGGCAGGCGGGGCACTGTTTCAATTCCTCGTTCGGAATTACTGACTGATCAACGGAATGGCGCAATCTTTGCAGCAAGGTCACGCGGGTTTCAATTCCTCGTTCGGAATTACTGACTGATCAACGCGCGTGACTTCAATCCCGACGTGGCTAGGGCCGTTGTTTCAATTCCTCGTTCGGAATTACTGACT
>JBDTVG010000221.1:0-54041 GCA_040007395.1 Chloroflexota bacterium | reverse complement strand
AGACTGCTTAGTCTGCCTCATTCTTATACCACCCATGTGTAAAGTCCAGCTTAGTGCTTGACTGAAAAATAGTAAAATGCTACGATAGTTTGAAATAACAGCGATATATTTTTCTGAAAACAGATTGTGTATTCATGAAACGCAATTTTGAGAGTCTATATTTGAGGAGATTATTTATGCAAACTCAGATTCTTAAGATGCCTGCCTTTTTTGACAACTAGTTTTGCCTATCCTTGGATGGTAATAATATTGCCATTGCGTACTATTGCTTTCCGAACCGCAGCATCGTATCCAGACGCAGAAAAATTAACAAGCCCTGCGGTAATTATGTTATTCTGTAAAGAAGACTATCTCTTGGGAAAGGAGGTCTGATCGAGTAGTTGCGCGATTTTAATCCTCTGCGTGAAAGTTAGTAATCAAGGAGCATCAAAAATGAAACAATTAGTGAGAGTTTTAACCGTAAGCAGTCTGGCAGTCGTCATGGTCTTTACGTCATTTGCCAGCAGCGCTATAACGACGCGAGCACAAGGTGGCATTCCGCCGTTCCCCTCAAAGCCAGTCACGTTGCAGATTATCGACGTAGCTGGTCAAAAACAGTTGACTGGCGCGATGATCGACAATTACGCCAAAGCCAACCCAGATAAAGTCGCCAATGTCGAATACATTACCGATACTGCGCCTAACCTTCCTGGACGCATCAAGGCTCAGATCGACGGTGGCAAGATCGATACGGCGCTCGTACTCACTGGGTACGATGGGGTCGCATCGGGTATTGCTCAGGGCAACTGGATGCAGGTTTTGCCCGATCTGAACGCCAAATTCCCCGGTCTTAACGACAATTATCTGCCGGGGGCGAAAACCTATAATGATCTGGCAAAAGGCTATGCTATTGACGTAGTTTATACGCCGAGTGGCCCCCTGTTAGAATACGATCCATCCCAAGTCGATAATCCGCCCAAGACAATTGACGATCTGAAGGCTTGGATTCTCGCCAATCCCAATAAGTTTATCTATGCCCGTCCCGCGAATTCTGGGCCGGGGCGTACCTTCTTGATGGGCCTGCCTTACTTGCTAGGTGATAAAGACCCCACCGATCCTGAAAATGGATGGGATAAGACATGGCAGTTCTTGAAGGACATCGATCCTGCTATCGAGTACTATCCTTCGCGCACTGGCGACGTAGTTGCCGAACTTGCCAATGGCACTCGCGCTATGATGGCAAGTACGATGGGCTGGGATATTAACCCGCGTGTTCTGGGGAATATGCCACCAGACTATAAGACAGTAAAACTCGACGGAACCACCTTTATCGCCGACTCGCAGTTTGTCGCAATCCCGAAGGGTCTGGATAATGATCGGTTGGCAGTGGTGCTGGATTTGGTCGCTTGGATGCTCAAACCCGATCAGCAAGCGATAGCCTATGACAAAGGCTACTTCTATCCCGGCCCGGCAGTCAAGGGGGTAGATGTATCGATGGCCCCTGCCGACAGCCAGAAGGCGATTAAGGATTTTGGTCGCCCGGAATATGACGACATGGCAAAGAATACGCCGATTGTTCTACCACTAAACGCCGATAACCTTGTCAAAGCTTTTGCCAAGTGGGACAAAGAAATTGGCGGAAAAAAGATCAAATTGCCGCCCACAGCAGTGCCCACAGCGGCAGCCACCACCGCAAAATAGTCTGCATCTTCGTGATGTAGGCATTCTATAAAATATAATAGAGTGCAATGCGCTACTGAGTAGGTGAGGCTTATGCTTCACCACTTTGTAGCGCATATTATAATAAAGTGCGACCAACTATTGTTATATCGAGGTTCGAAAATGGAAAAAATTAAAAAGCTGGAATTGCGCGGTGTGAGTCGATCTTTTGGCACAACACAAGCCTTGTATGACTTTAATCTGGAAGTCGCTGGCGGGATGTTTGTCTCGTTACTAGGCCCTAGCGGTTGCGGTAAATCAACTGCACTAAACTGCTTAGCTGGGCTACTCGATCTGACTCATGGGGAGATTATTCTCAACGATCAGCCAATTCACAATATCCCGGCTGAGAAGCGCGGCATCGGAATGGTCTTTCAAAATTACGCGCTGTTCCCGCATCTCAATGTGACCAAGAACGTGAGCTACGGCTTGGAAAATTACAAGATGCCCACATCAGAGATGGAGCGGCGTGTCAAGTGGGCGCTTGATCTCGTACATCTTGACCTCAAGGAATTCGGACACCGACTGCCCGCCCAACTGAGTGGTGGGCAGCAGCAGCGCCTCGCCATTGCGCGTACCATCGCGCTTGAGCCGGCCTTGTTGTTACTAGATGAGCCGCTTTCCAACCTTGACACCAAGTTGCGCAGTGAAATGCGCATTGAAATAAAGAACATGCACCGTCATCTTGGGCTAACGACCGTCTATGTCACCCACGATCAATCGGAGGCGATGTCACTTTCGGATCTGGTCGTGGTAATGCGTGCAGGCCGGATCGAACAAATCGGTACGCCGCAAGATATTTACAATTGTCCCAATAGTCTGTACGTAGCGGATTTCATGGGCTATTCGAACCGTCTACCAGTAGAGATCATGGGGCAGGAGGGTTCAGAATGGCTGGTACAGACGGATACTGGGGTAATGTTGCGAGCGAGCACGACCTATGCGGGGAATACTGGTTGGCAAAAAGGCGATCATGTCGTAGCAGTTGCGCGGCCCGATGAAATGGTTGCCGATCCACTTCCAGAAACTAACCGATTGAAAGGCACAGTACACCTTGTTGATTATGTCGGCAAGGCGTTCGAGATTCTGGTTCGCCTCGACAACAACGAGGCCATACAGCTTCTGGTCTGGAGTCAGCAACCAACTGAGCTAGAGCACCCCTTGACATTCGGAATCCGTCCGAATCGGTTACTGCTCTTCCCAACAGAGAATATCGTCTCGACACACTCCCCCAAAGCCGCGTCTCTTAAACCTGTTATGAGTTAAGGGAGACACTATGGTTAATACATCAATAGGCGCTGGAACCATTGTCGCTGCTGAACCACGTCGCCGCATAAATTGGGGAATTGTACTGCTGTGTTTGCCCGCATTGGCCTTCGTTGTGGCCATGTTTGTCATACCATTTTTATTTGGTCTGAACTTGAGCCTTCACCCGGGAAATAGTCTGGATGCAGTTGGCGATCTCAGTTTTGCGAACTATCTCCAGTTTTTCAACGATCCCGGTCAGTCTGACTCGGTCTGGATCACCTTTCAGGTTGCGCTGCCAGTAACTGTGTTTTCCATTCTGATCAGCATTCCTCTGGCCTATTACATGCGTCGTGGCATACGATTGGAACGGTTCATTACGACTCTGCTCATTTTGCCCCTGACACTCGGTAATGTCATGGTGGCTCAGTCGATGTTATTGTATTATGGTAGGCAAGGCTGGTTTAACCAAGCATTGCAAGCCTTGCATATAATCAAAGACCCGCTGCCACTAGTACATAGTTGGTGGGGTGTTGAGATCGCCCTGTTCATCCAGAATTTCCCGTTTGTCTTTCTAATGATCCTCGGCTATATGTCTGGCATTAGCCCCGATCTTGAACGCGCTAGTCGAATGTTGGGCGCAAGTGCATGGCGCACCTTTTGGAAAGTCATCTGGCCCCTCATTCTGCCCGGCGTTGCGATTGCATTTTGCCTCAACTTCGTCGCCAATTTCACAGTATTCCCGTCAGCGGTAATGGTCGGACGGCCTGACGACCAAACCAAAGTCCTGTCGGTAGTCGCGTTCCGGGCTGCCTATGAGTTGCAAAACCCATCACTGGGAACCGCTATCGCGTTTGTCATGGGCATCATTGAGTTTGTAGTGGTAAGCGCAGTCCTGTACGCACGTAGCCGCATGACACGAACCAGCGTCCTCGGCGGCGGAAAAGGAGTGTAATCATGGCAACGACAACCCAAACCTACGTAAAATCCAAAGTTATGGGACGGCCTGCATTCTCGATCAGTAAGCTAGCAGGCCAAGTCATATTTTATGGAGCCGTCGGATTTTTTGTTATTAACTTGCTTCTGATGGTTAGCACAGTTGTTATTGATTCCTTTGCTCAGAGCTGGTTCAAGACTCTGCTTCCACCTGCCTTCACTACCCACTGGTATCCTGACTTGGCAGATGAACACAATATGACGCAGTTATTGGGCAATACCTTTTTCGTCGCCATTTCCACAACCTTGATCGCGTTAGCAATTGCCTTTCCAGCAGCCTACGTCTTAGCCCGTCACCAGTTCAGACTAAAGGGGCTTTTGTACGGATTGTTCCTGCTGCCTATGCTGATTCCGCCATTAGTCTATGGCATTCCGCTGGCAACGATGTTGATTAGGGTCGGATTAGGTGGCTCGCTGGTTGGAATTGTGCTGGTCAACTTGATTCCAATTACCCCCTTTGTGATATTTATTCTGACTCCCTTTATTGAACAGGTTGATCCCTCACTCGAATCAGCGAGTCGGATGTTAGGGGCAGGCTGGTTCCGCACCTTTCGGCGCATTGTTTTGCCGCTGATCATTCCCGGTTTGTTGGCGGCGGGTGTGCTTGCTCTGGTCAGGACTTTTGCTGCTTTCGAGTTGACGTATCTGGTCGCAACGACAGGCAGTTCGCAAACGCTGGCCGTTGCGCTCTACGGCGATGCCAGTGGCGCTGGAATTCGTGCCCACCAGTTAGTGAACGCCATGGCAGTTATCTATATGCTGAGTACGATGTCGCTCGTGGTTGTCGCACTGATCTTTGTCAAGCCGACTCAGTTTGTCGTGAGCCTGAAAAATCGGTAAAAGCACATGGTAAGGGTCACAATTGCGAACAGATAATGTAACGGTTGGCATGATCGCAAAGTAAGAGCCACAACCCTTCCTAAAGATTGTGGCTCTTTGGGTAAAGAATTTCGGATAGTTGTCATGCGATGTTCGTGATCTATAGCATTTGTAGAGGACTTGGTAGCCTGTACAATTAACCCCATTGGCGAGAATCGGCATAGGGGTATGTTATGGATGCGCTCACTTTAGCTCGACTCCAATTTGGTATTACCACTATCTACCACTTCTTCTTCGTCCCTCTCAGCATTGGTCTTTCCGTTATTGTGGCGACAATGCAGACTTTTTACGTTCGCACGGGTAACGAAAAATATAAGAAGATGACCAAGTTTTGGGGCAAACTACTCATCATTAACTTTGCGATGGGCGTAGTCACTGGAATTGTTCAAGAATTCCAGTTTGGCATGAACTGGTCAGAATATTCGCGCTTTGTTGGGGATATTTTCGGTGCGCCGTTGGCTGTTGAAGCCCTCTTAGCATTCTTTATCGAATCGACGTTCTTGGGCTTATGGATCTTTGGTGAGGAAAAGCTTTCCAAAAATCTGCACTTGTTGACGATCTGGTTGGTGGCACTCGCGGCAAATGCCTCTGCTTTTTGGATTTTGGTGGCAAATTCCTTTATGCAAAATCCGGTTGGCTACCATATCGCCGCCAGTGGTCGGGCTGAAATGACAGATTTTTTTGCCCTCCTCCTAAATCCGAACGTGTGGTTGCAATGGCCGCATGTTGCTTTAGGTGGGCTAACGACTGGCGGATTTTTTGTTATCGGGATCAGTGCTTACCGCCTGCTGCGTACTGACCGCGATAACGCTGAGGGGCGCGAGGTCTTTCGCACCTCGATGCGTTTTGGTCTGATTGTTGCCACTGTTGCCGTACTCGGCACAATGATTTTTGGGCATTTACAAGGTCAGCGCATGGAAGATACCCAGCCAATGAAATTAGCATCGGCTGAAGGGTTATGGGACTCCGAGAGTCCAGCCAGTTTGTCAATGTTCCAGATCGGCAACGAGGCGACACGCTCATCGATTGTCAACATTCGCATTCCCTCCTTGTTGAGCCTACTAACTTATAATAACCCCGGTGGGCTGGTGCTAGGCATCAACCAACTTCAGCAGCAATACGAGCAAAAATATGGCCCCGGCAATTATGTTCCGCCTGCCATTTGGCTCACCTACTGGAGCTTCCGGGCGATGGTCGGGGCAGGAGGCTTGATGTTTGTCTTAGGGCTGGTTGGATTGTGGCTAACCCGTAAACAGCGCGTCCTCGCTACCAAATGGTTTTTATGGGTGCTAATACTCGCTATTGCGCTGCCCTATCTGGCAAATACAACAGGCTGGATCTTGACAGAAATGGGTCGTCAACCCTGGATTGTGTTTGGACTAATGCGTATCGAGCAAGCGCTCTCACCCAATGTAACCCCGGTCGAACTGCTTATCACCTTGATCGGCTTCACACTCGTCTATGGAGCATTGGCTGTGGCTGATGTATATCTGTTGCAAAAGTACGCCCGAATTAATATGAGTGAGATTAGTGTTCCTGACAACGAGTCATCTAGTAAAAAATTAGACAACCTATACTTGGCTGGTCAATAGGAAGGAGAATCGTAATGGATTTGCAAACGCTGTGGTTTATCTTGATTGGCGTGCTGTTTAGCGGCTTCTTCTTCCTTGAGGGCTTTGATTATGGCGTAGGGATACTGCTGCTCTTCCTCGGTAAAAACGATCAAGAACGCCGTATGGTGATCAACGCCATTGGGCCGGTGTGGGATGGAAATGAAGTATGGTTGTTAACAGCGGGGGGCGCAATGTTTGCCGCCTTTCCCAACTGGTATGCCACGCTGTTTAGCGGCTTCTATCTAGCACTATTCCTGATCTTGTTAGCGCTCATCGTGCGGGGTGTGGCTTTCGAGTTCCGAAGCAAGGATGATCACCCTAATTGGCGTAAATTATGGGATTGGGCAATCTTTTTTGGCAGTTTTGTTCCTGCCTTGTTATGGGGTGTAGCCGTTGCCAATATTGTACGCGGTGTGCCGATTGACGCAAAAATGCACTATGTTGGCACATTCTTCGATCTGCTCAATCCCTATGCGCTGTTGGGTGGACTGGTGATGCTCTCGTTCTTTACGCTGCATGGCGCACTGTTCCTCGAACTCAAGACTGATGGGATTATCCGTGAGCGTGTCCGCAGTGTGATTCGTCTGGCGTGGCTACCTGTTATTGTGCTGGTCGTCGCCTTTGTAGCCTTTAGCGCCAACCAGACGGATATGTTCGTCAGTCTGAATTTAGTGAAGGTTGTTGGCTTGGTAGTAGCAGTGCTAGGGCTGCTGGCTGCGGCCTTGACGATCTGGCAACGGCACTACGGTCTGGCCTTTATCGGTACAGGCGTGGCGATAATCGCCACAGTAGTTCTATTGTTTGGGACGCTTTTCCCGCGGGTCATGCCTTCAAGTTTGGGTGCGGCGTTTGACTTAACGATCTATAACGCCTCGTCTAGCCAGTATACCCTTCAGGTAATGACGGTTATCGCTTTAACACTGGTTCCAATTGTGCTGATCTATCAGGGATGGACGTACTGGGTGTTCCGCAAACGGTTAACAGTCGATAGCCATTTGGAGTATTGATCACCTTCTGATACATGGGATATTGATGAATCGACGTTTGTTGAATGAACTGCATACTGTTCGTGCCAGCTTGTGGGCGAGTATTGGCTTGAGCGTGGCTCTGGGCAGCACGGTCATTATTCAAGGGTTGCTCTTAAGCCGCATCATCAACCGGGTTTTTCTGGAAAACGGCGGCGTAAATACTGTCTCGGAGCCACTCCTTCAATTAGCAATCGTGATCGCTATCCGGGCGGCACTGAGCTTTGGCAGCAGCTTTGCCGCCGCGGAGATGGCGATCCGTGTGAAAGCCGACATACGCCAACGCTTGATCACCCATTTAATACGACTTGGCCCGACCTATTTCAAGAGTGAACGCAGCGGCGAATTAACCATCACGGCGACTGAGGGTATCGAAGCGCTGGATGCCTTCTACCGTGACTTTATTCCCGGTCTCATCGCCGCAGTAGTCATTCCATTGCTGATCTTGATCGTCGTGCTGCCGATTGACATTCTGACCTTCTCGGCCTTGTTCGTCACCGCTCCCTTGATCCCCCTATTTATGGCGTTAATTGGTATGGCAGCGGGTGAATTGGCTCGAAAGCAGTTTATACAGATGCGGCGACTCGGCGCACATTTTCTGGATGTGATGCAAGGTCTGGTCACACTCAAGCTGTTCAATCGGAGCTTGGCACAAACGCAATCCATCGCCTATGTCACCGATCAATTTCGTCAGGCCACCATGCGCGTGCTGCGTGTTACCTTTCTATCAACGCTCACGCTGGAAATGTTAGCGACTCTAAGCATAGCCATTGTGGCGGTGGAAATCGGGGTGCGCCTGCTAAATGGTGGTATCCGCTTTGAACAGGCACTCTTCTTGCTCGTTATTGCCCCAGAGTTTTACCTACCCTTACGCACGTTAGGCGCTAAATTTCATGCTGGGACAGAAAGCAATGCCGCCGCTGCTGAGATTTACCGTGTGTTGGATACCCCACTGCCACAAGCGCGTTACGCCGCAGCCGTAGCAATCCCGACAGTTATGAATATTCAGTTTCGCAACGTGTCGTTTGACTATGACGACGGGGCACGCCCAGCTTTGAAAGGAATCACACTGGATATTCAGTCGGGACAGAAGGTCGCGTTGGTCGGGGCAAGTGGCAGTGGCAAAAGTACCGTCGCTAACCTGCTGCTGGGTTTCCTTCAACCCCGTGAAGGTCAGATTACGGTTGACAATATCAATTTGGCGACATTGGATGCTGATCAATGGCGGGCGCAGGTGGCATGGGTTCCGCAAGGGCCCTATCTGTTCAATGCGACGATTGCTGAAAATATTCGTCTAGGCCAAGCTGATGCTTCACTTGAGCAGGTCGTGCAGGCCGCTTACGACGCTGGCGCACACGAGTTCATTAGCCAATTTCCAGAGGGCTACGCGACTCGCACCGGGGAACGCGGTTTGCGTTTAAGCGGCGGGCAAGCACAGCGTATTGCCATTGCGCGGGCCTTTCTGAAAAATGCACCACTGCTAATTCTCGACGAGGCAACGGCAAATCTCGATCTCGACAATGAAGCCATCATCCAAACGGCGTTACGGAAATTATTGCAGAACCGAACCACGCTCATTATTGCCCATCGCCTCAATACTATTATTGATGCAGATCGGATTTATGTGTTGGAAGGGGGACAGGTGGTCGAAACGGGAACCCATTCAGAACTTCTGGCGCGTGCCAGCGCTTATCACCGCTTGATTCAAGCATTCGGCGAAAACGATCTTGTCGTCTGATTCACCATTAAACACACTGAGGCGGCTAAGTAGCTATCTACTTCCTTTCTGGCGCAGCATCGCTCTGTCTGTGCTGCTTGGTGTGCTAACGATTGCTAGCAGCGTTGGATTGATGGCAACCTCGGCGTGGATGATCTCTAAAGCAGGTTTGCAGCCCTCGATTGCAGAGTTGGGCGTAAGTGTGGTCAGTGTCCGCTTTTTCGGTATTGCACGGGGCGTATTTCGTTATCTGGAACGTCTCGTTTCGCACGACACCACGTTTCGCCTATTGGCAGACTGGCGAGTCCGCTTTTACCAAGCCATCGAACCGCTTGCCCCCGCGCACTTAACAGACCTGCGCAGCGGCGATCTGTTAAGTCGCGTGGTCAGCGACATCGAAAGTTTGCAAGAAGTTTATCTACGTGCCATCGCTCCACCCTTAGTGGCGATGATCACGGCTGTACTGGTCACGTTATTCTTCTGGGCATTCGATCCGTTAATCGCGCTGATCATGGTTGCCTTTCTTATTATCGGTGGAGTCGGTGTACCATGGTTGGCATGGTGGATCGGGCAGCATCCGGGTCGCGACTTAGTGGCTAACCGCAGCGAACTCAATGCTGCACTGGTGGATAGCATTCAGGGGATGGCGGACAGTCTGGTTTATGGACAAGGTAAAAGCCAATTAGCCCATTTGAACCAGCTAAACAACAGGTTTGCCACCTATGAGCGACAGATAGCTGGCCTAGATGGCTTGCAAACCGCGTTTGGTGTAGTGGTGCTAAACGGTGCGGCATTGATGGTGCTAGCAGTGGCAATCCCGCGTGTTGACGGTATTTATCTAGCAACGTTGGCTCTGGCAACTGTTGCCGCGTTCGAAGCCATCACGCCGCTAGCTCAGGCAGCGACCAATCTGGGTACAGGACTCGCCGCCGCGCAAGAAATCTTTGAGGTCATTGATACCCCTCCAGCGGTGCTTGACCTTGCACAATCCTCACCAACCCCGCAGGATTATCGTCTTGAATTTGATCACGTTTCATTCCGTTACACACCAGAAACACCGCTTGTTTTCAAAGATTTTTCATTTTCACTAAAAGACGGACAGCACATTGCGCTACTCGGTGCCAGTGGATCTGGCAAATCGACGTTAGTGAATTTGCTGCTGCGCTTCTGGGAATACGAAAGCGGGACGATTCGGTTGGGGGACTATGACCTGAGGGACTATGCTCCGGCTGACCTACGCCAAATGATAGGGGTAATGAGCCAACGCACTTATCTTTTTAATACGACTATCATGGAAAATATCCGATTGGCGCGTATCAACGCCAGTGATGCGAATGTTTTCGCAGCCGCCCAACAAGCACAAATTCATGATTTTGTGTTGACCTTGCCAGCAGGGTACCAAACTACCGTTGGCGAAGATGGTGCAAAATTGAGCGGCGGCGAACGTCAGCGAATCGCCCTAGCCCGCGTGCTGCTGAAAAACGCGCCACTCGTTATTCTCGATGAGCCAACAGCAAATCTAGATGCCACTACCGAACGGGCTATTTGGCAAACTATTCTTGATTCTATGACGAACCAGACTGTACTTATCCTCACCCATCGTCCGCTTTTTTTGGAGCGATTAGACGGTATCGTGAAGTTGAAATAGTGAGGATAGTCTGGGCAAAGCCATTTTTGAGCGTTTTGTACGATCCTCCTTGCCGCCCATCGTGCAGAGACAAACGCGCTCAGCGTACCGATTCCAGAGTCGGTATTGTCTTCTCCCGTGAATTCAGCGTATTTACCAAACCCACTTATGCTCAACAATAGTGTACAATGAGCGGTAGAAATATTCATCGGTCTGGCTACACGTATTTGCCTCTGTATTTACAGCCCGAAATTTTTAGTAAAATCCTCAAAAGAGGCGCTGAGATAACCATAGTGGAAAACCATAAACCGATCTTTGTTCATATAGGCTGCAATATCGTATACGAAAGTATCGCGCCAACTCCAATGCTAATGGCACTTGGTTCGGGCTACAACAATCACCTGATTGAAGAGCAACGGATGACCACTCCGGAGGTACCCATCCATGACTATTTCGATGGCTTTGGCAATCAAATCTGGCGGCTGGTAGCCCCAGCAGGGACACTGCAAGTCAATTATGATGCGATAGCTGAAGTATCTCCATTCCCTGATCTGGCACTATCCGATTTACCGAAAACGCCTGTAGAAGATATACCGGATGACGTGCTGATCTATACACTCCCCAGCCGCTACTGTCCATCAGACTTGTTGATCAACGACGCATGGCAGTTCTTCGGGCATATCGAGGGCGGTTGGGCGCAGGTACAGGCTGTTTGCGACTGGATACACAGTAATATCGCCTATCGTATCGGGAGTACCTCTGTCACCACTGGCTGGGATGTTTATCAACAGGGCTACGGTGTCTGTCGCGATTTCGCCCATTTAGGCGTTACCTTCTGTCGCGCATTGAACTTCCCGGCACGGTATGTCTGTGGGTATTTACCCGACATCGGCGTACCATTTGATCCAACGCCGATGGATTTTCACGCTTGGTTTGAAGTTTATATGGATGGCATGTGGTTTACTTTTGATGCTCGACACAATCGCCCGCGTATTGGGCGAGTGTTAATCGCACGCGGACGTGATGCCGTCGATGTGGCGTTCTCGACAGTTTACGGCGGCACACAGTTGATCAGTCTCAAAGTATGGGCCGATCAAGTGAGTCAACCATCCCATAGCAACGGTTCGCCAGAAAGCAGTCATCATAATGAATGACAAGGATCTCTCTGCTGCACAATATGCACAATTTATCGATGATCAGGCAATAGATTGGCAGAATGTTCGACGCATAGAGTTCTTGTTTTATCAACGTTTCCACTATGAATATCCCGGCCCAATCCACAATCTAAAACAGCGCCTTATCGTTATCCCTGCTGAAAATTATGGCACTCAGCAGGTACGCGACCACTATCTAGCGGTCAATCCGTCGCCAGTGGCGACACGACAGACCGCAGACCGCTTTGGCAATCGCATTCTGGAAGTGGAAGTGTCGCAAGTCAATCATTCCATTTCTTTTGAACTGCTGATGAGTATTGAGAGCGAGGCGCATTTTACACACCCAACGGCAATTGACGGTGATAGTATTGATTATTTATTGCAATATACACCGCTAACCATGCCCGACTCTCATATCTACGCCGTTGTCCATCAGTTGCAGGAAGACGCAACCTCGCCTCATGATCTGGCACAGCGCATCAATGATTGGGTTTACGGCGCGATGCGTTATCAGAGTGGCGTAACAACAGTCGATACGACTGCTGCCGAAGCACTCGCCCTTGGTCAAGGCATGTGTCAGGATTATGCTCATCTGATGCTATCTATTTGTCGGGCGGCCCATTTACCCGCACAATACGTTTCTGGGCATTTACTGGGCGAAGGCGGCTCACACGCTTGGGTAGAAGTCTTTCTACCTACTGAACACGGGTTGGAAAGATTTGCCTTTGATCCCACGAATAATCGTCACTCTCATTTGGGGTACATTACAGTGGCGGTTGGGCGCGATTACCGAGATGTGTCACCGACTTCTGGTAGTTTCATCGCCCCCTATGGTGGGCAGTTGACCTGTAGCAAACGCGCCGGGATGACTCTGATTGAGTATAGCAACGGCGTTACGCTTCGTGGTTCTATCACAAGCAAGAAGCCGAACAGGCCACTTTAGCCTGTCCAGCTAAGGTATTCAAGCGAAAACCCTCACTTTCAGTGAATGGGCTGATCTCGTCTCATAGCCTGTACCCTGCTACGTTTTTGCATAGTCGGCATAGTCGATCACGCCGTCTGCGCCAATGGGAATCCATGCCTCGCATTCTAGACAGCGCAGCCCAGACACATCCGCGTTCACAGTGCGAACCAGTTCGAAACGCCCACAGTTAGGACACTGTAAAATCGCTTCGAGCGCGTGTTCAGGGGCAGGCGTAGGCTCGCCGGGTTTGAGCGCCCACACCTGATCGTAGTCCATCTGCCAAACGGCGAGGACTAATTCTTCGAGCTTGAAGCGGTTGTGCAAATGCTCGGTGAAGGCATCCCGCGCCATCGTTTTACCGGGCATGAGCCGCGCTTCGATCCCTTTGCGAACGGTAAGCAGCAGCAGTGCGCCGGGACGGGCAACACGCACCAATTCAGCGATCACCGCGTCAGGGTCGGGCATAAATTCAAGCGCTTCAAGACAAGTGACCGCATCGAAAGTGTTATCGGCAAAGGGGAGTTTTTGCGCGGGCTGATAGATCAAGTTCATGCGGAGGCCAAGCGGCGCGAGTTTTTCGGCAGCGACGGTTAACATCCGGCGACTGTAGTCTAGCCCAATGATATAGCCGTTGAAAGCAGGCTGCCCGAACAGCGCCAACGGTAAACGCCCCGTGCCTGTCGCTACATCAAGCACTAGCGGCGCGGGAATATCCAGCAGCGCTCGCAGCAGCGGTCTACCCAGCGTCGCGGATTCCCAACCCGGCTCATACTTCTTGATATTGTCGTAGCGGCTGGCGTAGACATCATACAGCCAGATCACGACGCGCCGTCCCAGATAGACACCCTCCGTCGTGATCAGCAGCCAGTACAGCAAAAAGATAGTGCTAATCACCACAATCACAATCAGGGCAATAATGGTTAAAGGTTCCACGAGTTAACGCTTTGCCCGATCTTTGAGAGCAGAGTCGCCCTTCAGCCACGCTTCAGTGAGAGCCATGCCTGTTTCCAGATCAAAATGAGGTTGCCAGCCGAGGATATTCCGCGCCTGTGCCATGCTGAACGTTACAGTGCGAGTCATGTTCATGATTGCGCCGTACACCTCGAACGGCTGATCCATCAACCGCCCTACCACCGACACTGCATTGGCAATTGGCTTGAGTAGGAACGTCGGCGGCAGCGAAATAGTGATCGTTCGTGCGTTGTCTGCCATCCGTCCGTAGTAGCCCAAAAATTCACCCCATGTCGGCGCGGGATCGGGCGCAGCGTGGAAAGCATGACCCGGCGCATCAGGGTGAGTCGCAGCGGTCACCAGCAGATCAACCACATCGTCCACGTAGATCGGGTGAGCGCTGCCCCTTCCACCCGCCAACAGCGGGATCGGGATGGTACTGCACAATTTATACAGGTTTTGTGTCCACAACGTCCCGCCGGCACCATACACAAACGCCGGACGCACCGTGACAGTTGGTAACCCCACGCGCTCGGCATAATCCCAAACCGCTTTTTCGCCCTGTGATTTTGTCACCATATAAAAATCGTTCGGCGGCGGATGCTGTGGATAGGTTTCGTCAATCGTACCCCATAGATCGTAGCCATAGACGGCAATACTGCTGACATGCACAAAACGCTGTATACCTGACTCGTATCCAGCCTGAATGACATTGAGTGTCCCTTGCACATTGATATTGTGTTGGTGGACGGCGCTGCCAGCGCCAACCGCCGCCAGATGAAAGATCACATCGCAGCCTGTGGCATGGCGGCGCGTCGTGTCGAGATCTTGAATATCGCCCTCGACGACCTCTGCCCCTACTAATGCTTTGCCGCGTTCTGCGGATCGGCACATGGCACGGACAGCATAGCCATTGTGTAGCAAACGGCGAGTCAAGGCCGAGCCGATAAAGCCGTTTGCGCCCGTTACCAGTGCTTTTTGCATTGACCTGTTATGGTTTGGCAAGCCCCAATCATGACAAAAACCCATTATAACGTTGTTATGCGTTGATCGAATGTGCAATTCGCTGTTAGAATGGGCGCAGATTCTACTATCAGGAGTTCGTTGTGAGTTTACTACGTCAAGAGATTGCGGCGGTTGTCCGGCAAGGCATCGGCGCGGCCCAAACCGCCGGGACACTACCCGCCTTTGCTATTCCCGTGCTCAAGATTGAGCGCCCCAAAAATGCCAGTCAGGGCGATTATGCCTCGGCGGTAGCCATGCAGATCCAAAAGCAGGTCGGCAAGCCGCCGCTTGAAATCGCTAAGATTATCCAAGCGCATCTTCCGCAAACAGGCTTTCTTGCCGCGATTGAGGTTGCGCCACCCGGCTTTTTGAACTTTCGCCTCTCCGATCAATGGGTTGCCGAGCAGGTGGATCACATTATCGCGGCGGGGGATCGGGTGTTTCAAGAGAGTCAAGGGGCAGGCAAAACGGCACAGGTCGAATATGTCAGCGCCAACCCGACGGGGCCACTTAGCGTGCATCGTATTCGCGGCGGCGTTATTGGCGACACCCTTGCCAATCTGCTACAGGCCGTTGGCTATGCGGTGACTCGCGAATATTACTTCAATAACGCGGGCGAACAGATGAATATTCTGGGCGAAAGTGTCCGCGCCCGCTATCTGGAAATATTGGGCGACTCCGTAGAATTTCCAAAAAAAGGCTACAAAGGCCAATACATTCGCATGATCGCGGCAATGCTCATTGCCTTCAAAGGCGACACGATGCGCGATGCGCCCGTGAACGACTTCCGCACATTGGCGGCAACCGCTATCATGGAGCGCATCAAGAGCAGTATGCGCCGCGTCAACATCGTTCACGATAACTTCTTCCTCGAAAATAGCCTGTACGAGGATAATTCTGTCTGGCAGACAGTGGACGAACTACGCAAACGCGATCTGGCCTACGACAAAGACGGCGCGGTCTGGTTCAAATCGACGGAATTGGGCGACGAAAAAGATCGCGTGATCGTCAAAACGACGGGCGCACCGACTTATCGTTTGCCGGATATGGCTTATCACCGCAACAAACTGGAACGCGGTTTCGATCTGGTTGTTGATGTTTTTGGGGCTGACCATGCCGCGACTGCACCACAAGTTTTGCTAGGGGTCAAAGCGCTGGGCTACGATCCATCTGTCGTGCGGACGATCATTCATCAGATGGTTGAACTGGTCGAAGGCGGCGAAGCCCGCCGGATGAGTACACGGAAAGGCGATTTCGTAGAACTGGACGAACTCGTGGACGACGTTGGCCCTGATGCAGTACGTTACTTCATTCTGGCACAAAACCCGAATACAGGTATGGTCTTTGATCTGGAATTGGCGCGGACACAGGGCGACGAAAACCCAGTGTATCGCATCCAGAACGCCCATGTGCGCTGTGCCGGAATTATCCGCAAGACGGATGAACGCGGTCTGACCGATGAGGGAGCCGATCTCAGCAAACTTGGTACTGACGAATTGACCGTGATCCGCAAGATGCTTGAACTTGGTGAGGTGATTGATCGCGCTGTGACAGATATGGCTCCGCAGGCCTTAGCGGCCTATGCGCTGGAACTCGCAGGTGTATTCCATCCAGTCTATGACCGCGTGCGCGTCCTTTCCGATCAGGAAGATATTCCGCTGGACGTACAAAAGGCGCGACTGCGTTTCTACCGCGCCGCAAAGGTTGTGCTGGCGCGTACTCTAAAGCTGATGGGCATGACGACACCGGAATTCATGGAGCGCCGCGAACGTCCGACTGAGACGACTGCTACTGATGTGGCAATTGATACCGACTCAGATAACACTGAAGCCTAAGCCTAATAGGAGATAACATTGTGGGGCTAAAACCCGATCACTGGATTCGCAAAATGGTTAAAGAACATCGCATGATCGAACCCTTTGAGGAAAAGCAGGTGCGACAGGGTGTGATCTCGTATGGCCTTAGCTCATATGGCTACGACATTCGAGTTTCCGATGAATTCAAAATCTTTACACCAACTCCCTATAATACGGTAGTCGATCCTAAACATCTTGATGAACGTTCGCTGATGTCCTTTAAGGGCGATGTATGTATCATTCCGCCGAATTCGTTTGCGTTGGCTGTGACCATAGAGTATTTCCGCATTCCGCGTAACGTTTTAGCGTTGACAACTGGAAAATCGACGTATGCCCGCGCAGGTATTATCACGAATGTAACTCCTCTCGAACCTGAGTGGGAAGGAAATGTTACCTTAGAGATTAGCAACACAACCTCGCTGCCTGCCAAGATCTATAGTAATGAGGGGATCGCGCAGGTTTTGTTCTACGAAGCTGACGAAGCCTGTGAAGTAAGCTACGCGGATAAGAAGGGCAAGTATCAAGGTCAAACAGGCGTTACACTGCCGAAGATTTAGTCGAATAGAAAGGGGAAGCCGCATGTACTGTCCCGTAGATCGTACTATTGAACTGGTCACAATTTCGGTGGATGGCATCAGCATTGAGCAGTGCGGCAAGTGCAATGGGCATTGGTTGCAACACGGCGAACTAGCGCGGTTGGCCCAGCGTGATGCGAATGTAGAACCTGTCGTGAGCATCACCCGACTAAGCATTCGTCCATGTCCCGAAGACGGTACGCCACTTACCGAGGTTGAGTTTCCCGAACACTCTGGCCTGCGTGTCGATGTCTGTCCCAAATGTCAGGGAATCTGGCTGGACGCTTACGAACTGGGGCAAGCTTTGACCTTGCTGGGTCGCACTGCGCCACACCCTAAAGCATCGGCTCCAACTTCATCGGTGCTTGATATGCTAGCGCGTCTTACCGGAAAACGTCGCACGAGTTCTTAACGCATTCTTAAAGGAAATTTCATGTCAAACGTCTCAAATATGTTAAATTGTCCGAATGATGGGACTGCCCTCAAGACGATTGTTATTGAGAATATTCCACTGGATCAATGTACTGTCTGTGGCGGTTATTGGTTACAGCGTGGCGAACTGGAAACGCTGGGTAAGCAGCATAAATCGCCACTGGAGCCTGTCGTTGTTGGTAGTATTGGCATCACCGAAAGCGCCCGCAAATGTCTACAGGATGGCACACAACTACGCGAACATGAATTCGCAGAACACAGTGGGATCAAGATCGACCAGTGTCCAATGTGTCAGGGAGTTTGGCTGGATAAAGCTGAACTAGACAGTATTCTGCATTATCTTGACGAACATATCGAAACTGATCCGACGTTAAGCCAGCGTGTGATGCTGTTTTTATATCACTTAACAGAATACCCCCCACTGATTTAATCGCGATTTAATCTCTTTCGCGCATATTTAATGTATTGTGTTGCGGTACACGAAATGACATGTCTTGGCTTAACATTTCGTGTACCGTTTTTCCCTGCCATCTGGCTTTTCTCGCCAGTGATTGTTATAAGATTTTGACACAAATTACACAGTAACCCCTATTGATAATCTTTAAGATTATGTTAAAATAAGTTTAAGAAAATGATAAGGGCAGCGATGTTCACCGTAAGTCGCGGAAAGGGATAGTCTCATGGTAAATACCACTCGTTCGGTCTTTGACAAGCAGCTCAACGACTTACAAATTGATGTCCTCAAACTATCTGAACTGGTCACAACGCAAGCCTTGCAAGCGACCAAAGCCTTGCAAAAACGCGATATGAGCATTGCCCATCGCGTTGATGAATTCGATGCCACTATCAATCGGATTCGCTACGAGGTGGAAGAAAGAAGTTATACGCTTCTAGCGCTTCAACAGCCTAACGCCCGTGATATGCGTCGCATTGTCGCTAGCGTCAGCGTCGTGACCAATCTGGAACGGATGGGCGACCATGCCGCCGGGATCGCACGGCTGGTGCTGCGGATGGAACATCTGCCCAGCACTTTGTATGTGCCGGAATTTGATGATATGGCGGAACTTTCCGCTATTAATCTTACCGATGCCATGCGTGCTTTGACCGAGGAAGACGTTGCACTGGCACGGTCCATTGTCAACCGCGATGACCAGATCGATCAACTGCATCAGACGATCTACGACCTGTTGATCGAAACGATGGCGCAGGACTCGTCGCAGATTGAGTGTGCCACGATGCTAATGTGGGTATCCCATAACTTTGAACGCTATGCGGATCGCATCTCAAATATCTGCGAACGGATCGTCTACATGGTCACGGGTGGACTCAACGAACCGCGCCCCGATTCGATGCCCTAACTACGTACTAAACCTTAAATCCCGCTGTATCCCCATTCAACAAATGGATGGGGATATAGCGCTTCAAATGCAATCTCTAGCTTTTCCTCTGACTTTATCATCCATATGTAAATAACATGAATCTGCCGACAGAATCACGGTCATATTGATTATCCATTGCCAACAAAACCCGAATAAGTGACTCGCACCATCGCCCTTTGCAGGGGTGAGTCTGACTGCCTAAGGCGTGAATTTGCGTGGAAACGTTAGCCGCAATACCATTGGCGCGATATGTCTTTATCTATAAATGCTATTTCGCTGCCGAAGGAAAACTTATGCGACGGTTTGTGACGATCTTGTTGGCGCTCGTGGTACTCACGGTACTCACGGCGCGTGGGATAAACGCTCAATCTGCTCAATCCATTGCCCAAACTTCAGAGCAAACTTATCGAAACGAGACGCTTGGCCTAACTTTTCAGTATCCAGCCGATTGGGTTGTCACCGAACAGATGGCAACTCGAACTGTGATGGCTGCCAGCAAAAGCGATATGGAAGCTATCAAACTGGGTAAAACGCCATCGGGGTTGCTGTTCACCGTGACTCTTAGCAGCTTTCGCCTGATCGGTGCGGCGCGTCTGGAAGACTTCACGCCTATCTTACGCAATATCGCTCAAGCCCCCGATCTTGTGCCGCAGACTGTCCATATCGGCGGCGTAACCGGGTTAGCCATTGAGGTTGCCGATCCTGCTCAACAGGTTGCAGCCCGCACCGCGATCCTGTCGTTGGGTAAGCGCCAAGTTGCGGTGCTGCGTGGGGTTGCTACTACCCACGCTTGGACAACGGGAGCCGCCGCGCAATTAGATAAAATCGTCGGATCGCTATCTTTTGACCCGCCAGAAAGTCGTGAAGATCTAGATGCATTCGGTCAGGTAATCTGGCAGGTTGCCGATGATAAACTGCAACCTGCCACCGGACTCGCCGTCAGCGCCGATGGATCATCGCTGTTTGTCGCTGAACGCGATGCCGGGATCTTATGGGTTGGATCGGGTGGCACGGTCAACGAACTGACAAAACCCAGTGGTCCCGGTCAGTTCTGGACAATTGGGCTTCTCGGTGAAGGGATGCAATACGTTGCAGACCCGACCAGCCACACGATCTGGCGGATAGCGCCAACCGCTAGCAGCGCCGAACGCTTTATCGGTGGGCAGGTAGGCGACAAAAACGGTTCGTTCGGCAAGGAATCGCCGCAGGCATTTACATTCGGGCCAAAAGGCGCAATCTATGTGCTAGATGAAAACGTGAAAGGATTACGGATACAAGTTTTCAATCGTGCTGGGGAATGGACAGCCAATTGGGATTTAACGCCGTTACAGTCCGCACCAATTGATCATCCACTGATTTCCTCGGATGACGACGGCAATATTTATGTCGTGGGGCGCAACAGTGCTGGTGTAATTAAGTTTGACCCGCAAGGCAAAGTGATTGCACGGGGGCTGGGCAAGGACGAACTCAGCAATGTTACACCACTGGCCTTATTAGCAGACCGCGCCGAGAATATGTACATCGCGACGGCAGATGAGGCGATCCTCAAACTCGACGCAAAAGGGAAGCTGGTCGGCATTGTTGGCGAACCCTACGATGAAGCTGCGCCGCCTAAGCCGGGACAGCTTGGCAACCCAACAGCGATGGCGTTAGGGCAAGGCGGCAAATTGCTCTATGTGGCTGACTCTGGCAAGTATCCACATATTGTCGCGTTTGGGCTAACCGCGAACCATACCTTGAGTGTGTTGTCGGGAACCAAAGATGCAGGCCCGATCAACTATGGACAAACGGTGACAGGGGAGATCACTGCCAGCACCTTCGTAGACACTTATGCGCTTATCGCTAAAACCAACGATGTTCTGACGATCACGATGAAACCCGGAGAAGGCAGCAAACTTGACCCATATGTCGATCTGGTGGCACCAAACAAGAATCGCCTTGCCGCCAATGATGATGCTGTGGGCGAAGGACTTGGCCCAACCGACGCACAAATTCGCAGCTACCGAATTCCTTTCGATGGCACTTATATCATCCGGGCAACCCGATTCGGGCGCGAAACCACGACGGGTACAGGCTCTTATTCGCTGACCATCACCCTCGAAAAATCTGGGACGCGCGGGACCTATATCCCGCCGACGATCACCCGGACTCCTTCGATTACGCCGTTGCCACCTACCGCTACAGCCACCAACACAGTTACGTCCACGCCATTACCGCCAACCCTCACGCCTAGCCAAACGCCAACCGATACGCCATTGCCACCAACAATACGGCCTAGTCGCACGCCGCTGCCAACCTTCACGCTTACGCCCTCGAAAACGCCGCGAGTCACCCAGTCCCCCAATCCGACTCTTACACCAACTCGCATCCCACCTACACCAACCCAGATCCCGCCAACGAAAGTTCCACCGACACTTGCACCAAGTGTTACACCTACCACTGAGGTTGCACTGTGACGGCTAAGACGTTTCAAGGGATGATGCAGGCAGTGCTAGTTCCGCTGATCTGTGGCTGGATCGTGGCGCTGATCTTTGGTGTGTGGATAGCTCGGTTAGAATATAACGAGATCAGCACCAGCGTAGTGATCAATCCAGCGCGGGCACTGCTGATCCCGCCGACTCAGCCACAGACGTTCGACACTGCCGATCTCTTTGCAACAGATCATATTGCGGCTGAATACGAAGCTCGGATCACCGAAAAGCTCCGCATGGGAGCCGCACTGCTGATCCCGCAGTCGGGCGTGATGGCGGCGCTGTTGGTCTGGCAAGTGATTCTGACGGGGAGATCTGCTGCTGATCCCCAACGTTATGGAATAATTGTCGGAGTTATCGTAGGGGGAGTCGAGGGCGCAGCAGCACAACTGCTGCAAGCCTCGTGGCCTATAACAGTTGTGCTCATTGTGCTGATGGTAGGGGTAGGTGCTTTGGGCGGTTGGAGTGCGAGTCGCCCATTAAACATTAACTAACGGATCAGCAGAATTATCGTTCTGTGCTGGCTCCACTTCGGCAGTTTCGACAGTTGGGCGGGCAGGTGGCACGGGAATCTCAAGACTTTGTTTGCTACCGTTGGCTAATGCACGCTGCGCTGCTTCGATACGTTCTTTGAAGTTCGGCGGTGGGACGAGCAGCGTTTCATCGCCCTGATTCGGTGCAGTAGCGGGTACACCAGCGGACTCGGTGAGTTTTGGATTTTCGGTCATGATGCGTTCTCCAAAGATAGACTGGCTTTATATAGAGCGTGAACAGCCGTAAATCACAACAGACGAATATTCTAATGTATATGCGTCTTCATGTTTCAAAACGCAATCTTAATACTACAATCAAAATCTTGTGCTGTAAAGTGACTGTAACAGGTTTGATTCAGGTACGTCGAGGAACGATAAGGCGGAACACTGTACCCTGTGCTCCGCCGGGACGATATGCAGCTAGCCGCGGTAATCAAACAATGCGAGAAAGGGTGAAGTCCGGCTAGGCAACTTCGACAACGGGTACAGGGATTTTGCCGGATTTTGCCAGATAACGACGCACATCATCAAGTGCCTGCTGATAGGAATATAGCAGTTCGCGATCCGAGCCTTTATAGCGCCGTAGAGTCTGGATCACGCACGCATCACAGCCACGCATGGCACGGAAGCTGTCAGTTTCGCACGCCATACAACCATTCAGTCGAACCATGAGCATCACAAAAGCAAGGCTTTGTTCGTCGCTTTCGGGGACAGCCAGCACCCTATCGACCAAATTTTGCCATTCAATGCCGCGCAGGTTGCGGAGCAGAGGGATAATATGATGCGGGAACATGAGCTGATTTTTGGTATACATATCGCTTTTCCCTGTTGGATGAAAGGTGGCTGGTATCAAATGTTATATCTTTATAAAGCATAAGGTTTGTATGGGTCAGATTTAACATGACTATAGTCCTATTGCAGGTTATAAGATAGTTTGTATAAAACTTGTAAATGTTGCGGGGATGTTCTTAAAGCGTGTTTTTGATTCAAACTGTTAGTAGAAAAAGCAAAGGGGATGGCACTGCCATCCCCTTTGGGGTGATAGTTGTGCGAAAGCCGCCGCTTATTAGCTTACTTAGCAGGAGTTCCGTCGGAAGCGACTGTTGCAGCATCCGTTGGTGGTATGGAAGTTGGCGCTATCGTCGGAGGCACAGTGGTTGGAGCGATTGTCGCCTTGACGGTAACCGCTACCGTCGGTGATGTGGTGGCGGGTAATGTTGCCAACGCCGTTGGGGCGGTAGTCGCTGGGAGAGTCGCTGCCGGAGCGGCAGAGTCAGTAGCAACACCCGTTGCTTGCTGTGTGGCGGCTGGCGCACTAGGCGCAGCCTGCGCAAAGCGGGTCAATGCGATGTCGCGGGCGGCGACAATTCCTGCGGTATCTGTCCCGACTAAGCCCTGCTTGGCAAAGATCGCCGCTGCATCGTCGCCGAGCAAATACCATACGAAGGCTTTGATCTCCGGGCGGGTAAAGGTAGTCAAGTTTAAGACTACATACAGCGGTTCGGAGATAGGATAGGTGCCGCTTTTTACATTAGCTTCGCTCGGATCAACGCAGCCCGACCCTGCATTCACCTGCACCGGATGAACGTTCGCCTTAACCTTCTGGAAGTCGGCAAAGTTCATATAGGTAATCGCGCCCTCAACGTTTTGCGTTCCCGCACCGCGATACAGCGCATCATCGTTTTCAGTTGTATCCTGACGACGGACAGGCGCAACCGCTTTGATTGACTTATTCAACAAGAAGTCGGTTTCCGCAGCGCCATCGGTTGGAGTCAGTATGAGTAGATCGGTAGCAGGGAAAGCTGGGTTTACATCCGACCATTTCATAATTTTGCCCTGCGACGCGATACCGAACAGCTTACCGATCTCGTCAGTGGTCAAGCAGGTTGCAAATTTGTTATTGCCATTGACCAGCAGTACAACTGCGCTGCTGCCCAAATTTAGCCGTAGGGTCTGTACGTTGGCTTTCTGGCAGCTTTCCGCTTCTGCATCGGAGGGTTTGCGGGTTGCACCAATCATATCCACGCCATTGGCACATAGTTTACGATACCCAATGTCATTGCCGAACGTGGTTGTGTTAACCGTGATCTTGTCATAGCGCGGCTTGAAGGCATCGCTGACCGCCTTGAGGATCGGGAATACATCTGGCGATCCGTCCGCGACCACTGATCCGGCGGTATCAGCCGGAACATTCACACTCTGGATACGGCTAAACGTGCGGCCTGTTTGCCGGGTTGCGAGATAGTTCTGAATGCGATCATAGGTCGTTTGGCTGGCAGAAACAAACCCATTGGACGTGATCGCTGAACGCCCATCACTGCCGAACAGATAATTCATGAAGTCCGATACAGGTTTGCGATCTAGGCTAGCGGCATTCAGGTATAGATAGAGTGTTTCGCCAGCCGGGTAACGAGCTTCTTCCAGATTAGGTACGGTTGCATCAAGGCAGGTGTCGCCATTCTTGAGTTGCAACCGTTTAATGGTTTGTCCTTGCTGAGAATTGGAAGCATTATTGGCATCTGCCAGTGTCAGGATGCCGACTCCACTACCGTCGCTGGACACTTTCTCGATGACCTGAGCAGACGTATCGACCTTTTGAATATCGGTGCGGATCTTGTCGCCTGCCACTAGCGAGTCGGCAAGGGTATAAACCTGCGACTCCGGCGGGGGCGCATATACCGCCGTGATAGGAAGATCGCCCAGCGTTGCATCGATGGCGTTCCAGTTCTTCACACCGCTCGCACTCGGACTAAGCAGCTTGTTCAGTTGATCGGTAGTCAAGCATGTGACCTTCGATGAGGCATTAACGACTACCACTAGCGCGTCATAGCCTAGCACGGTTTCAATGAACTTAACATTTTTCTGCTGGCAAGCCGCTGCTTCTTCGTCGGTGATACTGCGTACCGCCATATTCAAATCGAGCGTTCCGGCACATAGCTTTTCAAAACCGCCGGTTGTGCCAGAAACGTTGACTTCGATCTTCGCCCCTACATTTTTGGTACTATAAGACTGCGAAGCAGCTTTCAAGATCGGTGACACGATATTCGAGCCGTCTACTGTCACGGTGTTCGCGTCTTGTGCATTTGAGCGCAGTGCGGCATTCGGGCTAAACGTTGTCAGCAGCACGAGGATGGCTACCGATACCCCGAAAGCACGCCGTAAATACTTCATATTTTCTCTCCATTAAAAGGCAATTGTGCGGGGAGAATTGTACACCGCTAGCCCGAAAAGAAAAGAGCGAGCCAACGAGAGATCACTCAAATAATTTAAGTTGGTGAACTTTGGGTTTGTGGTTTTCCTCTGGATAAAGTCTAGCAGATGGCTCAATACTGTTTAATTCGACAGTCATGATTCGCCTTCCAATCCATTCCACAATTGGAACCGCGACGGCATTCCCTAAGGCGCGGTATCGATTTGCGTCCATCCGGTCGGAAAGCCCTGGAGCGCTTCGTATTCCAAAGGGGTCATATGGCGCACATAGAACGTCGGAGCTTCCTCTTGAGTCAAGAGTCCATGTTTCTCCATCGTTTCTGTAACCTTTTGCTTGTGGTCCTGCCGTATGTTTTCTTCCCACTGAGGCATGTTGGATAGTGTAGAGATTTGATTCCGTAAAGCGACTTCCATTTCCGAAGGAAGTATCTTTCTTCTCGCCTGTGCTCGTTCGAGCAGGGAGAGCAAGTGTTTCTTCGTCAAGAAGTACCGTAGCGGCGCGGAGGGAGCGATAACTTGCGACAATGAATACTCTTCGGCGGCGCTGGGGCGTTCCGAAGTATTTTGCGTCGAGAACACGCCATGCCACACCGTACCCGAATTCATCCAGCGTGTTAAGGACCACTGTAAAATCAAGCCCGTTTTGGCTGTTGAGAAGTCCAGGGACGTTTTCGAGGACGACCCATTGAGGCCGCTGTTCTTCGATAAGTTTGGCAAATTTGTAGAAGAGTCCACTTCTATTTCCTTTCAATCCCTGCCGTTTACCTTGATTTGCCAACGATAAATCTTGACATGGAAATCCGCCACAATAAAGATCGGCTTCTGGCAAATCCGTAACAGAAAGCGTCTTAATGTCACTGTGAAGAGGAACGTTCGGCCAATGTTTTTTCAGCACTTTTTGGGCAAAGGGATTTATTTCACACTGGAACACAACCTGCATCCCAGCACGCTCGAAGCCTAAATCAAATCCCCCAATCCCAGAGAAAAATGAAGCAACACGCATTGAAAACCTCTCACGCTAGCACACAAAAATAACAGAACACTTGTTGATGTGCAAGTCAAACAGTACATCATTCAATTTGCAATCAGCAATTACAATTTTTATCTGACAACTATACCTATATAGACTAAGCTAGTAAAGAGGTAAAGATATAATGAACCTGCTAAACGGCTTCAAAATCAAAACACTACGTGAACAAAAGCATTGGGAACAACAGGATTTAGCACGTGCTGCTGGTACGGCCCGTTCCGTTATCTCGCGTCTCGAACGGGGTCTTCAGAATGATTTCAAGCTCTCCGTCGTAGTGGCAATTGC
Source organism: Chloroflexota bacterium (assembly GCA_040007395.1). GTDB lineage: Bacteria > Chloroflexota > Anaerolineae > Aggregatilineales > UBA2796 > DATGFK01. The sequence goes on along the minus strand of JBDTVG010000221.1, from coordinate 27,396 downwards.
AATGGCGCTTGGTGTTTCTATTGACAGCTTATTAGATGAAAGCTTCCAAATCGTAAAACCGAGTTTCACACCTGAATTGCAGATGGCACTTGCAGAATTGTCTCATCAACCAGAAAAAATTCAGAATCATATAGCAGGTATCGTTCAAGGATATTTAACGGCATTGAAGAAAGACAAATCATAGAAATGGCAGTATCCGTCGCAGAATATCTCGGAATGCGGACAGATGTCGAACTCCCTATTGAACCCTGCGAAGTTCCCCCAGTAACCCGTGCTACTATTCCACTGTGTCCTTTTAACAACTTGCCGTGCTCAAAAATATCGAAGAAGAATAAAAATGGATCTAAACATCCTGTCTGCGCTGTCCGAAAAAATGATGGAACATTTTATATTGTATGCGAAGATCGTCTTATTTCTGCCTCCACAGTACAGATAAGTGATTATCAAAAGGAGATGCTTTTGCAAACGGCAAAAGCTCTATTTCATCCAGATATTGAATCTCACCAGATAGGGTATAAGTCTGAAGTCAGGATAAGGACAGGTGAAAACAAACGGCATCGGGCCGATTTTATCTTAGCAGCGGTTGATGAAGGAATACAGACATTTGGCCCACGACGAATACTGGTTGAGGTTCAAGGTGGTGGAGAGACTAACAACACTGGCAGCATCTCAAGACACCTCGAACAATGGGCACAGGAAACAAAAGACAATGTCTTTTTGCGTAAGAGCGTTGGCGCAGGAACTATCGAAACTAACGCATGGAGGCGCCTTCAAGAACAACTTTTTGCGAAGGCAACAACAGCAAAGAAAACTGGCTGCGGGTTTGCAGTGCTGTTGGGTGAAGTTGTATTTGATTATGTGGCAAATACGATACCAGAAATTCATACCCTACAAATGGCAAAAGAAGATAGAGGGTGGGATATGGCGTTTATCGTTTTTCGTGAAAAACATCTGAATCCTGACAGACAAGTATCTTCCGGTGCTGTTGAATTAGAACTTGATACAGAAAAAACGATCTATACCAAGCTGGAAACCTTGCTTGCGATATTGCTAACGCGAGGTTGGTTCAGTCCAGAAGCCTTTGCGGGTGACTATAAAACACTTTCAGGCGAAAAAATGCGGCTTCGAGACGATGGGACAATTGAACCAATCCCTTTACAATAGTCAAGATGACTGACTACCTTGAGAATGCTGGTTAAGATAAACCAGTTTGTCGGGGTTCAAAACGCCACGAATGGCACTGATCTTATTATCAACGATGGTAAAGTTTATCACGTAAAAAAGGGTGTCATGCTGCCGGAATAGCAGCGACGGTGTACCGTTAACCTCAGCAAACTGTACCTGTGTTTCTGGCGGGATAAGTCGGTAGCTGCCAAACATCAGGCGGATGACCGCCTCACGACCCATCAACGGATGCCGTGTCGCAGCGGCTTTACCGCCACCATCACCGTACATCACCACATCCTCTGCCAATAGCTCGGTTAACCCTTCGACATCGCCCAGCGTAATGGCCTGTATGAACCCCTCAATCAGCTTGTGTTGTTCAGCGGACGATGGCTCAAAGCGAGGGCGGCGTTCGGTAAGGTACTGTTTGGCACGGTGATAGTAACGTCGACAGTTGGCTTCACTTTTACCCACGATAACGGCAATTTCGGCGTAAGAGTAGTCGAAGACATCGCGCAGCAGAAAAATAGCCCGCTCGATAGGGGAGAGGTTTTCTAGCAGTACCAGAAAAGCCATCGAAATCGTCTCGCGTTCGTCGAAGCCAACATTGGTCGACTCGCCGGTGAGCAGGGGTTCAGGCAGCCACGTCCCCACATAATTTTCGCGCTGTGTCTTGGCAGATTTCAATTGATCGAGGCACAAGCGGGTAACAATCTTGCTCAGGTACGCTTTCGGAAACTCAATGGGATTGTCCTGAACCATTTCGTAGCGAAGGTAAGTCTCTTGCACCATATCTTCGGCTTCCATCGCACTGCCCAGCATTCGGTAAGCAATCGAAAAGAGCAGCGGACGGTAAGTCTCGAAAGTCTGCGGATCAGACGGCATGGTAAACTCTCCACACATTACAGCAGGAATGGGGCAAGACATGCCTTGCCCCAATGATAGACTGGAATCGCCAATTGTCACCCAAAATTTACCACGTGCGCCGCTTTGCGTTTAGCCGCCGGACGACGGGGGTAATACATCCAGCGGGCATGGCGAATCTGCCAGACTGTGTAGCGGCAGATTATCTCCTTGATCTGTGCGCCTAACCACCCCGTGATAATCTGCTCTTTGGGATTGTCCTCAGCGTCCACGAGCTGCATTAACCCAGCGTGGCGACCCAAGCTGATACAGCGTCCCCCATAGACAAATTCGTGAGGTCGGTGGGACTTGCCTTGAAGTTTGGCGGCTAGATCGTCGGCGGCATAGGCACCCATTGGCAGTGCGGTAGCACAAGCCATCCGAATCGGCGTGTTAATCGCGTCGCTTACGTCCGCCGCATCACCAACAGTGTAGATCTCTGGGTGTGAAACCGAGCGTAGATGATCATCAACGATGACTTGCCCCTGTGCGTTCACGGTAAGTCCAGCTTCGCGGGCTAAAGTCGGTACTGCGAATCCAGCGGCATAGAGACACAGATCATAAGCCGCGGTGCCACCCTGATATTCTACGTGATCGGGCGTGATGCGAGTGATAGTCGCATTGTCGATAATATCAATATGCAGCCGATCAAAGGTGCGGCGCAGATAGCCCGATCCGCGTTTCGATAGCTGCTCTCCAAACTGATCTCGTGTTAATAGTGACACCTTCAGTCCGGGGTAAGCTTCCGCCAGTTCCGTTGCCAACTCGATTCCCGTTAGGCCGCCACCACACACCACCAATCGCCCGCCACGCGCCGCGATGCCGGGCAGCCGTTCGCGCAGTTCGAGGGTTGTTTCTTCCGTGCTGACTGACAGTGCATAGTCGGCAGCGCCGGGGACTCGCGCGGTATCGACAAAACTGCCGAGTGCATTGATCAAATAATCATAGGCGATAGTCTGTTGACCCATCGTTGTCTGAACGGTCAAGGAGCACGATTCTGGGCTGATCTTTGTGACCCATCCTTGAACTAAGCCAATGCCTGTATGGTCCAATAGGTTGCGAAGCGAGATCGTTCGTGACCCTTGGTTCGCCGCCACTTGATGCAGACGAATGCGCTCGACGAAATGGTCTGAGCCGTTGACGAGCGTAATTTGTACGGGTTGACCGTGAGTCTTTTGAGCCAGACGGCGAGCCGCCATCACACCGCTGTAACCGCCGCCAATGATAACGATATGGGTGGAATTCATCAGTTGTCTCCTGTCAATCTTCATTTCTATATAATAAGACGATTGACGCGGTACATTTGTGATTCAGGATCAGAAATTGGTCTGCGTTTTTCTGTTCCATTGATGTTTCGCCTAAATTTGTGCTAAATGTCCGCAACCTTTGCAACATATGTACGTAATATAGAGTGTGATAAGTTGAACACTTTATGCTGGATTAACCCTTCAGCCAAGTACACAAAGAGGAGTGGTTCTAATGACAGACAAAAATACTCAGGGTAGCCCACGCACTTTCTACGAAGAAATCAGTGTCGCAGGCAACCAACTCGTTGAGCGCATCGAAGCCATGATCAAGGAAGGCAACATCCGCCGCCTTATTCTGAAAGATGGTAACGGGCGCACCATTCTTGAAATTCCGCTGACGCTCGGTGTTGTCGCCGGCACAGGTCTGGCCTATTTCGCCCTGCCCCTCGCGCTGATCGGTGCCGTCGCTGCCTATGTCGCCAAAGTGCATGTGGTCATTGAGCGCTACGAAAACCCCGCCGATGCGAAGACCGACGAACCCTCGACGATTATTGAAGTCAACAAAACCGACCAGTAACTGCAATGGTCGCGTTGTAACAGCGCTTCAAGCGCCGCTGAAAACGAGAGACTGGGATTAGTTCCCGGTCTCTTTGTTTTTAGCGAGCGACTGCCTAGCATAATCGAGCAAGCACTGCCATTCCCTTCTGCGATTCCCCATTAGTGAAAAACTTGTAAGCTGTGATAATCCTCGTTATGCTGGCACGCTGAAACCACTATAGGAGAGTCACATGATGTCGGACAATGCACCGATTAAATCGGATCGGTCTTTTGCGGTACGAGCCAACCGTTGGGCATTGGGGCTGTCGCGCCGTTGGCTGCGCTGGCTGCTGCTGCTTATCGGCTTATATGTTGGGCTGCCGTTTGTCGCCCCGACTCTGATGCACTTCGGGTTGACAGGCCCAGCCCGTTTTTTGTACACTGCCTACAGCCCGATGTGTCATCAATTTGCATTCCGTTCATGGTTTTTGTTTGGGGAGCAGCCCGCTTACCCGCGCAGCGGTGCTGATGTCGCTGGGTTACAGCCCTTCGAGTCGTATGCGTCCGAGGTCGATAGCCAGACCGGAACCCAAACAAATCTTGCGACGTGGAATAACGATCTTATTTTTGCAGCCCGCGATTTTATTGGTGATCAGCGGATGGGCTACAAGGTGGCGTTATGTGAACGCGATATTGCCATCTATAGCGCTCTGTTTATCGGTGGCCTGATCTTTGTGATCCCGTTTGTGCGGCGACATCTGCGACCGGTGCCATTATGGTTGTATGTGTTTTTGGGGATCTTGCCGATTGCGATTGACGGCTTTAGCCAGCTTTTGGGCTATGCCCCTTTTAATTTGTGGCCTGCCCGCGAAACGACTCCCCTGTTCCGCACGCTCACCGGAATTTGCTTTGGACTGATGAATGCATGGCTAGCCTTCCCCTATCTGGAAGAATCAGCCCATCAAGCCGTAGTCCAGATCCAGCAAAAGTTTGCGGCACGGAGTGAACGTCAAGTGTAATAAAATTCGCGCTAACCTTTTATCCAAATTAGAATCGCACTTTAGAATAGCCACTGAGTTTGGCAATTCGGCATTTGTTAAAGGGGGCAAGATGAGTGAGCCATTGTACGACTATGATTTAATGGTGATTGGTTCTGGCCCAGCGGGGCAACCTGATGTCTTTCAGGGGAACACTGGGTAAAGAAGGTCGCCGTAGTCGAAAAGCGAGCAATAGTCGGCTTGTGCCAAGTGCTTTCAACACACGCTTGACAATCTCCTCGTAGGTCAAGACTTCTGGCCCACCGAGCATATATTTCTTACCACAAGTTGAAACATCGTCCATGCTGCGGACTATCGCTTCGACCACATCGCCCATAATCGGAAAGACAATCGGCGTAAGTTTGATCAACCGCGCCAGTAACAAGAATCATATTTACCTCCAGACATGCCGAGTCGCTATAAAACAGAGTTTAATCTGTATTCACTATGGTAAAGAAATGTCTCAGAGACGGTTTGAAAAAGAGGCTCAAATAACAGGGGCTAAACAGTGCAGGAATCGATGAATAGACGCGAGATACACCATGCCTTCACTGTTGACCAGTAATTGTTCGTAGTCCTTGCTCAAGCGACGATAGCGGCCTAGCCAAGCAAAGGTTCGCTCAACGATCCAACGTAGCGGAACAACGACAAAACCTTTTGGCTCATGTTAACTTAGGGTGCAAAGCAACGAGTGAGGCAATAAATTCAGGCGTGATCCGCTTGAGATTAATGTGAAACTCACAGATGGCGAGGTAGCCCGACAAGTATTTTTTATGAACACCGCGAAAGAGACGCATGAAGTTGCGAACGAGGGTCCACAGGCCTTCCACGGTATTGATATGGACTTCGCGGATGCCGTCACCATCGTCATCGCGTGCCCATTCTTTCTGAGCATGAGCTACCGTTTGATGAGGGCGGTCAACGTGGTCGTAGCCGCGCCATTCATCGGTATAGACTTGTGCGCCATTTTGAGTAAATTGCTCGACATGGGCACATAACGTCCTGCTATCCGTGTGTTCTACCATACGTAGGCGTACTTTCCCGCTCTCGCGTCCGACCGTTCCCACAATCGGCGGGCGGTCATTCTCATACGTGCCATGTCCACGTCGCTTATTGGCTCGCCGTCGCGGTGGGTCAGTCGGGTCAAGATGGCGGTCACTTTTTTTCCCCCGCGTTCTGATACATTTCATCGGTTTCAGTTTCTTCATCGACCAAAAGTGGGGTATCGGGCTGTAAAATATGGGCATTCACTTGGATTTTGGCGCGAAGGGCTTGCACGGTTTGGCGGCATACGCCAACTTCATTGGCTAAAATCTGTGCCTGTTCACCTTTCACAATCCCCCGTACTAATAAGACGGCTTGTTCTGGCTTGAGCCGCCGTCCTTCAAAGACCGTTCCACTGAAAACATTGTAGGTCTTGTCACACGCCCGACAGCGATAGTCCTCAACCTCGGTGACCGTGCGGACTCGAAATAGTCGCGCTTGCCCTCGTCCTGCCCCGCAACGCGGACACACTAACCCTTTGGGGTGGAAGTGTTTTAACAGCCATTCATAACTATTCTGGCTTGATAGCAACTCAACGATAGGAAATTCAATGGGCATTGCACTTCTCCCCCGCCTTTACATCTCCTTCAGTTTACCCTTTTGCACCTCGCGTTAACATGAGCCAACCTTTTGTGTCACGCGGGGGCAAAGAAATCTCGAAGTCAACGGCGAAGGTCTGCTTGACCCAAACTTGGAAATCGACCCCTTCGTAGCCGCCATCGGCCAGGATCTTCGCCAGCCGCTGCCAGAGTGGTTTAGGCAAATTCAGCAGCAACTGTTGGGTGCCAGCGCGTTCACCGATGTTGGCGGCGGGGCCTGACTTTCAGGAGATTGCCCAGCGTATCCACCAGAATATGGCGTTTGCGTCCTTTGACTTTCTTGCCGCCATCGAAGCCACGTTCGCCGCCAACCTCCGTCGTTTTGACGCTCTGGCTATCAATGATAGCCAGACTAGGTTGTGCCTCGCGGTCTGCTTGGCGGCGTACTGGCTCACGCAATGCCATGTTGATGCGCTCCCATGTCCCATCCCCACACCATTTATGATGGTGATAATACACGCGGTTATGATTGGGGTATTCATGCGGCAAGTAATCCCACGCTATTCCTGTTCGCACCACATAAAACATGCCATTGACTGCACGGCGCATATCGATCTCGATAGGTCGTTCCCACTTCTCTTTCGGCAATAATGGCTCAATAATTGCCCATTGTTCATCGCTCAAATCGCTTGGATAGCCCGTCATTTTTGTGGCACACTGGTCACACTCCTGATTGTTACTTTGGGCTGTTTTGTCACTGCCCATTGTACCAATTAGGAGTTTTTCCTTCTCTTTTTTTCAAACCGTCTCTTAAGCGAGGTTGAGCTTCAGATATACTAAATTTTGATGCATTAGGATCGGGAGAAAGAATGAGTAACAATTGCAGGAACTCAAGTGCCGTATCCCCTTGACCGTTGTTTGCCAAATGCGATACGAATCTGCTCATTTCGGTGGGAAGTATAATATACGGCGACTCAATCCAAACCTTAGCTTTAGGTACAAGTTGAAACGCCTGTTCAAGCGGCATTTTCAAAGCGGCTTCACAGAGATCTCGATGGACATAGGGATTTTCGGTATCAGGAATATTGCGAATGATTTCGAGAACTCTTTTTGGTTTAGTTTCTGCGATACGTTGAAGATAAAAAGATTCAGGCCAAAACGGAAATGAAGAGGGGTGATTAAACTGGGCCGATGTGGTGTTTGGGTGGGAAATTGAGCTGTAAAAATCCTTTGGTACTTGTGGGTAGAAGCAGTAAGGAGCGATAGAGCCATTCTAAACAGTGTGCAGCGGTTGGGTTTCGAGTACCGGATGTAGGATTTTCCGACATTGCAGCGATTGAGTCTGTTCAAGTTGGCTTTGACAACCACCTCAATTAAAATGTACTAAGAAACGTATTGCCGAACCAATCCCACCAATGATTGATACTATGTCCAATAACGCCGCAAACAATCCCGCCATTCGTGTACTAAATCTGGAGCGTGTGTACCATCTCGAAGGAGAGGATATTCATGCTGTCAATAATGTTTCACTAGAGATCTGGCCTCAGCAAATGACCGCGATTGTGGGGCGTTCAGGTAGCGGCAAGACAACACTGCTCAACATGATCGCGGGGCTGGATAACCCCACCAGCGGCGAGGTTTGGATAGGGGATCGACCCTTGAGCCAGATGGATGAAACGGCACGGCTAGCACTGCGTCGAGATACCTTTAGCTTTGTCTTTCAGAGCTTTGGGCTGCTCCCCCTTTTGACCGCTGTGGAAAACATCGGCGTGCCGCTGCGAATGCGCCACATGGGGCGGACTGAACGCGATCAGCGGGTGGCAGAAGCGCTTGACTGGGTAGGGTTGACCCGTCGCGCTCGCCATCGCCCCTATGAATTGAGTGGCGGTGAACAGCAGCGTGTCGCTATCGCCCGTGCCATCGCTGCACGCCCACAGATCATTCTCGCTGATGAGCCAACTGGACAGTTGGACAGCCAGACCGGGCGACGTATACTTGACCTGATGCGCCGCTTGGTTGTGGAGCGCGGAATCACGTTGGTGATCGTTAGTCACGATCCACAAGTGATGCACGAATCCGATGTAATCCACGAGATGCGCGACGGCAAGTTGATCGAAACTCGCGTCAAAAGCCGTGTTGGCTAGCCTTCAAATTTTACCCTTTTTGTTAATTTTCAGGGGGAGTTTCATGCCAGATAATCAGTTAAAAGTGATCGAAAGCAAGCTTTGGCAGGTCGGAATTTTGCCCGCAACTGGTGCCTCGATTGCCTTTGCCCGGATTAAGCACAATAACCAGTGGATCGACCTGATGCGCCCGACCCCCGACACCCACTATCAGGATGTGTCGGCATGTGCCAGCTATGCCCTGATCCCGTGGTCGAACCGGATTCGCGATGGTCATTTTAAATTTCGCGGGGCAGATTACCAACTGCGGGTTAACTTTGAAGATGGCACCGCGATACATGGCACTGCCAGAGAATTTCCATGGGTTGTCGAAGTGACCGAACCCTCGAAGATTTTTGTTAATTTCCAATCCAGCCGATATGCCGGAGTCAACTTCCCGTGGCGCTTTTCCACTCGTATGGATTTCCGCGTAGACGGCGAAAACTTTACAATAACAACATGGCTCAAGAATGAGGATACGACCCCTATGCCAGCCGGCTTTGGACATCATCCTCACTTCATGCGAACCCTTGCCAGCCCCACCGATACGATCCAGCTAGAGATTCCCTGTGCGGAATACTTTGAACTGGAACAGTGTATGCCTTCCGCTGGATCAGTGGCAGTTGAACCGCGAGTAGACTTCCGGCAACTGCGCCCACTGGGCAGCGAATTTATTGACGACTGCCTCACTGGGCGCGACGGCGAAAAACCGATCCGCATGGTCTACGGCGAATCGGGCAGATCGGTGACGCTGTACTTTGATCGGCTGTTTGAGGATGTCGTACTGTATGTGCCGCAGGATACGCCATATTTCGCGGTTGAGCCAGTGACCAATGCCAACGACGGATTTAACCTGTATAGCAAAGGCATTCCCGGTTCGGGAGTCTTTGTGCTGGAACCGGGTCAAGAACGGCAAGCGACCTTTACGCTGCAAGTTTCGCAGTAGCTACCTTGAGTCTTATGTGAGGGAATTCTCGCGAATGGATCATCTGTACACCCCGTGGCGTATGCCCTACCTGACCGGAGAAACGGGCGAGAAAGGCTCAACGGTCAGTTGTGTCTTTTGCCATAAGGCAACCTTTGTTGACGATGCCAAAGATCAGGCCGAAACGATTGTGGCACGCTCGAAGTTTGTCTTTGTGACGCTGAACAAGTTTCCCTATAACAATGGTCATCTCTTGGTCGTGCCGTATGTCCATGTACCCTCGATTGAGGATCTCCCCGCCGACGCGCTGACCGACCTGATGCTGACCACTAATCATGCGTTGGCAGCACTACGCAAGGTATACAATCCGCAAGGGTTTAATGTAGGCATGAATCTGGGCGGTGCGGCAGGGGCGGGGATTGCGGCGCACATGCACCAACACATCGTGCCGCGTTGGGCAGGCGATACTAATTATCTGTCGATCATTGGGGATACACGCATTATCCCGGATCTGTTAGAGGATACATGGCGCAAGCTGCGTGATGTCTGGTCTAGTGTCGATCCGACACCACGTACAGAAGATGAGCTACCCGGCACCCAAGCACCGGGCTGAACCACTTTGGAACGCCAGCAATTCATCGCTTGGTCGGTGGGATTTCGCTCATGTGACCTGCGATAACTTGTACCGATCCGTTGGGCAAGAGCGACCAGACACGGGTATAACGAATGTGCTGATCGATTGGTGTGCTCTCATAGGTTCCTACCAAGTGCATCAGGACAGATACAACCGCGAAGTCGGGATGGATCTGTATTTGCTGTTGAGAAGGCTCAAGTTCTGTCAAGCGGAGAATGCGAGCTTGATGGAAGGCGAGATCGTCTGCTTTAGTGACCAATTGACCCACATGACTGGTAAAGAGGAGTTCAGGTGCAACCAATTTGTCCAGAACACTAACATCAGAATGCAACATTGCTTGTCGTAGACGTTCTTCCGACTCGATAATTTGCGCTTCTACAATGCTACTCATACGATCTCCAGTGTAGGATCTCAAACCCGCTAATAATCTCAACGCTGCTCAAGTATGATCAGTCCTGAACAATTAGAACTTGACGTACAGGAACCAGTATTTCTCAGGCGGGTAAGCAGGTTTCAAGCGTGCGTCCCAGATAAAGTCGCCTTCATGGGTATAGCGGTGCAGCTTATTGTCGATAGACAGCAGCGCCCCTTTGACATCTGACACCATGATATTCAGGCGCAGCGCTTCATCATTCAGCGCTTCGGCAATCGCACGCTTTTCGGCGGTTGAGGGATAGCCATCGGCACAGTTATGTGGGCTATCGCTGCATTCACTGAGAAATTGGCTGATCGAGGTGATACGTGCCGAGAATTCGCGCTGCAATTTCCCTTCGTAAGCGACCATCCAGTCACGACGAACTGCATCGAGTTTTTCTTGGGCAGTTCGCAGCACTTCCTGCTGTGCCGGGGAAAGTTCACCAGAGATGGCGGTGAGACGATGCAGACGCATCATCAAGCCACCAACGGTCAGTTTTGGCAGATCACCCGGCATTAAACCGTACAGTTCGTCTTCGTAAATATACGGGGTTAAGCCCGCTGCCATCTCTTTCGCAGTACGAAGATCACGATCCAGATCGTAATTTGCAACTAACATCAGGGGTTACCCTTCTGAGTCTAAACAACACGTTGTGTGTCGTTTGTCCTAACGTTTATAGGTTTTAACATTCGTGTAGTTCGGATGTCCCTGTAGTTCTTGTAGTCGTTTAGCAGCGTCGGTGCGATGCCACTCCGCGATAAATGCGCCCGTTTCATCCTCAAAACTCAACGTGGGTGGGAACTGCAAAATCTGGGCAAAAGCCCCAATCAGGGTACGATCTTCCTTAGTCGTATGCAGAATAAACCATTTGTTGGGAACCCACTCAATCGAAACGGTAATCCCGTTCCATACGCCTTCCATGCGGAACGGCGGTTCAGCCCGCACGCAATCGAGATAGATCGAGCCAAGCCGGGTAGCCCACAGGTTTTGGTTAACGCGCTCCTCGATATAGTAGGGGCGGTGTTCAGGCTCGTTGTAAAACCATGTGCGCGAGTTGGTGGTCATGCAGTTCTCCTCAAAGTAGGACGCAGGTGTCTCAATAATCTAGTCCGAATCTTACCTCAGATTCGGACTTCTCAATAGGCTTTAATCCGTTTATCGGGCAACAAGGCTGGTAAAGACGGGTATCGCCACTGGCATTAGTACCGCCTGAAGGATATTGGCGGGCGCGGCCTGCCACACCACTTGCGTATCTGCCCCAAGCGAACGGATCAGCAGTGCGCCGATGTAGGCTTGATCAGGCCGATCCAGCCCGTGCTGCACAATGGTGATAAACAACATTGATTGCGCGATCTGGACATCAACTGCGCCGTAAGTTTTGCCAATAATGTCAAAGGCGGCTTTTTCGGCAGCAGCGCCACTCATGTTCTTGAAATTGCCGATGCCTAATAGCTGCACGCCGTCAGGACTGGTAAAAAAGGTCATCGGGCTGGTGGCTTTGTTGGGTTGAGCAATCCAGCCTTTTGGAATGTTGACACTGAATGCGCCATCAGGATCGCTGTACGGAGCCAGTTCGACTTGATACGCTCCGGCAAAGATCGGCTTCACATCGTTTGCCACGCAACTTGTATCAATAGCCTTTTCCGGCGCGTCGAAGAAGGCTTTGGTGATATTTTGAGCGCATTTGCTACCCACCAGCGGCACATGCGCCTGATAGGGGAATACTACTAAGGTGCTGTGCGTCAAGCGTTGGTTGGTTTCCTGACCAAAGGCCACCGCCGTGATCGGATCGAGCGCTCCGCCGAGGATTAGCACGGGACGATCCGATTTCACAGGCGCGACATCTGCCGGGTCAAGTTCGGCACTGCGCCACGCTTTGCACGTCTCGGCGAGTTCTTTGTCTCCGTCTACACCCGCCCCGTAAAAGCTATCGGATTTGTAGCGCTCAATCAGTGCATCGGTGTAAAACGGTAGACTTTCCGAACAATGGACACTGTAATACATGCCGAGCGAAACCTGAGAGGCGAGTTCCGCTTCAAGAGTCAACTGCGCTGCCGAAAGCGTGAAGTCGCCGTTGGCAGCTTGTACCACCATTTGCGGGATCACGCTGATATTGGCACTGAGGTACAGTGCCGAACGCAGCACTTCCAGAAATCGGCTGCGCGTCATTGTGACCGGGTAGCTTTTGAGCGTCAGCGTACCGAGGCCAAACGTCTTGGTAGGTTCTTTGTCGAGTTTGTCCAAGACCTGCTTGAGTTTGCTGGGTAAGTCAGGGTAGATCTGGTTGCAAGTGGAATCGGCTTTGCATAGCGCGAACACCTTATCGAGCGAAGCCTGTGCGTTTTTGGAAGCGTCCAGTAGATAGAAGTTCCAAGGGCCAGCGACACTATCCAGTACAATCGCCTTGATATGGTCGCCATGACGACCCAGATAGATCTGGCCTAACCATGTGCCGTAGGAACTACCGTAGACATTAACCTTATCGTAGCCCAACGCTATTCGTACTGCATCGGTATCATCAGCAAAGACTTTGCTAGTATATAACGCTGGATCAGTCGTGGCGGATAGCCGCGTGAGACAGGCTTTGATTCGTTCGATGAACTGCGCTGTGCCTTCTTTATCGTCTTGAGCTTTGGAAAGATCCGCCAATTCCTGATCGGTAACTTCGGTACATTGCAGCGAGGACGAACTGCCCGTGCCGCGTTGGTCGATTAGCACCACATCGTAGCTTTCGCGCAGCGAACGGTAAGCGGCATAAAATGTCTGCCCAAAGTTCGTAATGGCAGACGCGCCCGGCCCACCCTCGAAATAGAAGATCGGTTCGGCCTGTTTGTTGGACTTAGTCGCCGCCAAGACAGTGACATGAATATCTAGTTTTTTGCCGTCGGGCTTGCTCCAATCTTCGGGAACTGGCACGACCGCACATTTTGCGTCGATCTGATATTTTGCCGCACCTAACCCCACATCGAATTTACAAGGAGCCAGCGCCGCCGTTGCCGTGCTAGCCGCAATCGAAGGCACAGGAGAAGTTAGCAATGTCGAGAGGAGAGCACCTAACAATACACCACTCAGCACAAATTTCTGTATCAATCGCATCCGTTATATTCCATTACAAACTATCGATTATGTCTACTGCATCCACAATCTAACGCAATTGAGGCGCATCGGCAAATATCGTGCCTATGACAAAGAGGGCGTATCCACTGTTTGGGCAAAGCGGGACAGCACGTAGGCTGTCCCTTATGAATGATGGAATGGGCAATCTATAGAGGATCGCCCACCCTATTCATTAGCCGTTAAGCCGGGGCTTCAACTGGATTCGACTAAGCACTATGGAACCAATGCAGTGGCCCTGACGTAGCCCATTTTCAATCGCGGCACGGTAGTGAATCCCACCATATAAGCGCGAGATAGCGGCTTCTTGCGCGGCTGCCTCAAACGAGGTGAAGAATCGGGCGGGCATGTTGTGAATTTTATGTGTGTCATCCTTAAAGGCAACTGTCCCCAAGTGTTTCGTCAGCACTTCGGCGGCTGCCGCCGAAGCCACTGAGTGTCCCGACGGATATTCGGGGAACGGCGGAGTCTGGATATAGGGTGCCCAACTGCGGCGGATGTACTGCTTGATATAGGTTTCTGGGCGCAGCAGCAGCACTTCGTATTTGAGATTCCAGCACGCGATAAAGGCATCACCGAGTGCCACACCGACTAGTGCATACATTCCGGCAGCCCAGTCTAGTTTGATATGTTGCTGGATAACGACTTGATTCTCAATAGAGACCCAATGGCCGCCGGGTGTCCCGGTGATCCCAGCAGTATCGACCCAGAAATTGGCAATAGCTTTCTGCTCTTCGGTCAGGTTATCGCGAGTGGTCTTGACTTCCATCGCCTGAGCATAGAAGGTAGACGAGGGATCGGTGTCAAATTTCATGCTCGGCTGCACATCGCACAGGTTTGTCGATTGCAGGGCAAAAGTCCGTAAAGTCCCCCAGTACGGCTCATTCGGTTTGGTTCCCGGTGTAGTCAGGATATAGGTAGATGCGTCTCCCTTTGGCAGTTCGTAGGGTTTGCTTTCGGCCTCTTTGTAGCCATCTTTAGCAGCCCAATCAAGGATCGCTTTGCCAATGGATTCTCCGTAGTCTACCGAACGCTTGACGACCTCAGCGTTCGTGGCCTGCGTGCGCCCGGCAAGGTGAGTTGTTCGCAGTGCATCAATTGCACTAACCGAATCGGCTGACATTAACCCTTTCAATGTGACTGCCAAGGCTGCATCGGCGCTGGCGGGCCAATCGTAGATGGCTTTTTCGTCGGGCAACTCGGGCATATCCGGCATATCGGTAAGCTGGCCCGCCAGTGAGTTAAAACCGGGCATTCCTGCCAGCACTGCTTCGTATAGGGTCACACCCGCATAAGCGTAGACCCGCGAAGCTGCCGGAGGCGAGATCTTCTCGGCTTCAACTCGCCCATAAAGCATTTGCATCCACTCCGTAGCGAAAGCCGCATCGAGATCAGCGGCTTTCACTGACGGATTTTCTTCTTGTGCTTTGGCAATTTGCGAGATAACGATAGACAGATGCGGCAACACAAAAGTACAAATGGCAATCAATAACATCAACAGGTTACGAGTAGGTCGTGTGAAGCGAAGTTTTGTCATTTTTATACCTTCCCAGAAAGGATGCTGGCACTCCTCAGAATATTACAATTCATGGGTTTTGGCTAGCCGAACGTCAACCAGCCATAGGCCAATCGTCGTAGAATGGGAGTCTTGGCTGCCTTGCCTAAACAATTTCCACGCAAACACCGAATTTTGGCATATAATAATAGACAGTCAACTCAATAAAAAGACGCTCCCGATTGGTGTTACCAGCATCAATCGGGAGCTAACCCACCACGCTGAAAGAACCAGCAAGGCAGGCTAGGCGCAATTATCGTTTGCGAGACCTTAGTCGTCAATTGCTGATTCCAGCAGTTGACGACTTTTTGTTTTACGGGTTTACGAGCGGTTCACTCGGAAAGGAAGCATACTGAACTGCAATATTTCACATGGCTTACCTATCAGAAATTTCAAAACGTTTAATTCATTCATTCTGACCGAATTCGCACCTAACACCGAAAGGAACTCTGATCATGACCACCAATTCGATTCTCTCCAAGACTGAGCCACCAATTCGATTCGCGATTTACGCCCGCTATTCAACCGATATGCAGAACGAAATCAGTTTGGAAGAACAGGAAAAATATTGCCGGAAAGCTATTGCCGAACGGAGTGGAACGGTAGTGGCAGTCTACACCGATGCTGCCAAATCGGGCTGGAGTCTTGACCGCGAGGGCTTTAGCAAGCTGCGTACTGACGCAGAACATGGGCGTTTTGATGCGGTCATGCTTTGGAAGTTTGACCGTCTCGCCCGTAATCCCGAACATTCGGTGATGATCAAGATTCTGCTTCGCAACGAATATAGATTGAAACTGTATTGTGTCGAGGGATTTAGTGAAGATGATGATGACTCTCCGTACACAGCAATGATGGAACAATTGCTGGCAGTCTTTTATGCGTTCTATTCCAAGAACCTTAGTACCGATGCCAAGCGGGCAAAAGTAGGGCGCTTTGAAGGGGGCAAATTCAATGGGAGTATCGCACCACTTGGCTATGAATTAGTGACAACCACAAAAGCAACCCTTGAACATCCGACAGGTTTGTATGTAATGCTACGGATTGCCGCCGTTGTTCGACTGGCCTTTCGTCGCTATGCGACGGGCAGATACTCTGATACCAAAATTGCCGAATGGATGAATAGCAAAAAGGATATTCAAAAGCTCCGTATCGGAAAACAACCGATCAACAAAGAAATGGTGCGCGATATGCTTCAAAACAAGGTGTATCTAGGGCTAGTCTCCCATGCTGACACACAATATAGTGGTTCACTTGGCGAAGGCAAAAAATCGAGCCGAAAGCGCAAAGCGTGGGTCATGGGGCAGCATCAAGGCTTTATCAGTGAGGATCTCTTTAATCGCTGTCAAGAAGTGCGGGCAGGCATGTCAGTAACCGTCAAGTCAGCTAGTACTACTCGTATCTATGCCCTTCACGATAGGGTGTATTGTACACAGTGTATCGCTAACAAGCCAGCAGATTTATTGGACGATAACTATGGCAAGATGCGTCCATCGTTCATTAAGAGAACCGGGAAGGGATGGTATCAGTGTATTGCTCGTGTGCGCGGGTATGATAAGTGTTCAGAACGCTTGATCGCTGCTAACGATTTGGATCATCAAGTAGTAGAAATTCTGTCACATTTGGTAATTCCAGAAGAATTCCGTGAACAAGTTGGGTGTGCCGTGCAGAATCGGATTGACAACGAATCCTCATTCAAACGGTTAGCAGAAATTGAAGAAGTGATTAAACGAGTTGATCTACGTTGGGAAGAAGGGTTTCTCAATAAAGACGAATATGTTAAAAAACGTCGTCAATTACAGCAAGAACTCGATAACCTGCACCCAGCGGATTACGATCAAATCACTGAAGCTGAGGATTTACTGACCAATTTCAATGCTTATTGGGAAACATGTGCCACTCAAGTCAAACCAGATGAAGCCCGAAAACAGCTTATTGAAGTGGTTGTGGAAAAGGTCTTTGTCCATGATAGTCAAGTGTTGGCATTGGTACTATATGGAAGCTTCGCGGTGATTTTAGGGGAAAACAAAACAGCATCAACTCAGATAGTTAATGCTGTTCAGAATACTCTACTTAGTGAGAGTATTTCTACCATATTTACTTAACTATTAATTCGGGAGCGACGGGTCTCGAACCCGCGATCTTCGGCTTGACAGGCCGACGTGTTAACCACTACACCACGCCCCCTAACCAATACGTTAACGATAATACCACACGGCTAAACGGGTCGTCAAGGGCAAATGTTGGGGGCATTCGGGTGAGAGTCGCGCTGTTGGCACATTGTAGTACATTATGGTTTAGAGCAATTCACGAAAGTGGCGGCTTTCTGAAATTATTACTTTGCGCTAGCACTACGCTGCTAAGGCGTGCATAATCGTGTAGTGGGACACATTTATCGGTAAATGCCAATATCACGAATAGTGAGCAAAACTTTTCATGCCTGAAAAATCTCAAGCCTCTGTGCAGTTTCCTTCGCTGCGTGCCGCGTTGTGGTTGTATCTGCTGGTGCTGATCGGCACGGCGGCGCTCACGCTCTCGTTAGCCACTAACATTGAGCCACTTTTCCTACGCTTCGTTGCTGCTTTGTTCATCGTAGGCGGCTTTACCCTAGCGGCAATCTTTCTCCAGCGGCTCAAGCTGCACGATCTGGTGGGACGTGCACCCGGCCCGATCAGCCTGATCGTCAGTGTGCTGGCAGGCGTGGCGATCTGGTTTCCATTTTATTGGTTGTCCTTTATGGTCTACCGCTTTCTCGAAAACACTGTCGGGCCGTTCCCGCCGCGTCTTGTGACTGAATCTTCGCAGGTCACCTACATTCTTCAATATGGGATCATTATTCCACTGTTTCAGGGTTTGCTATTCTGGGGCTTTATCCAACACGCCGCCGGACAAAGTAACCGTTTCCGAGGCGCAATCCTAACGGCGCTGTTGTTTGCTGGCTATGGGCTGTTCAGTACCGATCTCGCATCGAGCGCCATCCCCGCCTTGGTTTTGGTGGGCTTGATGGCAGCATTTACCGTGTACTTCACCGATTCGATCTGGTACGCCATCGGCATTACCGCTGGCTATAATCTGGGATTGCCGCTGCTGTTGAACCCCCTGCTGAATAGCTATTTTTTGGTCACTGTCAGCGACGATCAATACCAGAATTTATTCAGTGTGCGTTGGCTGCTGCTCGTGATCGTGATGAGCTTTATCGCCTTTATCCTGTTGCAGTTTATCCGGCTGCGTGTGCCGCTCGATCCGGCGCAACTGCCATCGACCAGCCGAACGCTGCGCCTCTGGTGGATTCCGCTGCTGCTAAGTGTCGTGCTGCTTGGGGCGATAGTCACCAGCGAGATGACGCTGCGTTCTCGCAACAAGCAAGTCGCTCAGGTCAATACAGCGGTCAACGGCGGCTCAACAAGTTTGCCGCTTGCCCAGCCGACTCCATCGATCTCACAAACGCCGTAGCGCACTGACAAACAGCCCCAGAATGCCGAGGCCGCCAAGCACCAAGATCGGCATGATCGGCGGGATGCCGCCCTGATTGATTGCTGCGGTATGTGACCCTAGTGTAGCTTCGACCACAGGCGGCGGAAATGTGAAAGTGACCAGCGGCTCGACGGGTGCGGCTTCCTGAGTACTATCACCTGATCCCGGTGTGGATACAACCCCCGTTACCGAGGCTCTGAGCGCAGTCGCAGTTTCCGGTGCGCCGGGTGTTTGCGTAATGGCGATTTCCGTTTTTTGCGAATTGGCAGCATCCAGATTCGCGGTAGGTACTGCATTGGGGTCGATCTCTGGAATCTGGTTGAAAGTGAGACCCGTAATATTTACGATGTCGCTAAAAACCCAGCCTCGTCCGCTGGCTAGCTTATCAAACACGATTTGCACCCACTTGCCATAACGACCAGTGACGGAGTAAAACTTGCCGGGGAAAATCGTACCGAGTATTTCCGAATCGGTGTTGGGCGCGGCTCGCACATTCGCCCCGACATCTTTGCTTTGTGCTTCAATCCGAGCGGCACTGGGCGCGTTAGTCGCCGCTTCAATAGTGGGGGTTGGCGTATCGACCTTAACCTCACTCGGTGTTAAGGTTGGCAACGAGAGTGGTACCGCCGTTGGGCCTTGCGCCTGAGCCTGTACAATATTCAACAGCGCCAAGAGTAGCAACGTTAATAGTGCTAGTCCCGCGATGAGCAGTCTATTTTGCCTTTGCCTTGATAAATTAGCTTGTATATTCATGTGCAAATTTATGAACTCACCTGATTATCGGGATTATCGCGACCCTGTTCGGCCCGTCTGATCTGTCCATCTTTTTCCATCCACCCCTGATAAATTTGGTTCGCGTAGCCTTTGAAAGTCCAGCCGCCCATGACCAACGGCGGGGTTGCGACACTCGGCGCACACGCCCAACAATCGACGGCGATCCACTCGCCATTATATCGCCGCGCAATGTGCAGATGCGTCGCTACCGCGTTGAGATAGAACCCCTGACACGATGGATGCCCTATGGGTGTCCCCGGTTTGACGACTGTTCCCGCCTTGATGCGATCCTGATCGGCGATGTGCAAGTACAGCACTGTCCAGCCGGTACGTTCATCACCGTCCATGTCAACATCAATGACCACTGCGCCATCGCCGCTGCGGGTGACTAAGCCACCGACGATTGCCAGTGCATAGCTAGGCGAGATGTAACAGTTGCCTTGCGCGGCGACTAGATCGTCGGGGGGCTTGGGTGGTGCGAAATCGACTCCAGCCCAACCGCTGTTCGCATCCCAGCCGCCGTGTGGCCCCCCCGTAAAATACCATGTTTCGCCCGGTGGAAAAGGAAGCTGAAACTCCGGCTGTTTAATATCTGTCGGGACTAGCGGCTCAATTGCATGGAGAAACGGATCACCAAACATCGCCATATAGGTCGTAAAGAAACCTGATGGTTTGATCTGTTCCTGCCAAGTGTTGCGATCCGCACTTTCGCTCAGTAGATATTGCACTGCTACCGTAGCGGGGTTGAGTTCAGGCGCAAAGGCCAGTCGTGACTGATCGCTAAATTTCAACGAGGTTATGCCCCGGTATTTCCAGCCATAGTAGCCCGAATTCAACTCGTTGGCAGCCCAAAATAACTGCTTGAACAAGCCTTGCTGATCAGTCTTTTTCAGCCCCATCGGATAGGTCATCGCGTCCGAGTCGGGGACGGGATTGCTGACCCAACCGCCCTTATATTCGAGCAGCGCCAGCAGCAAACGTGGATTGATACTGGTACTGAGTGAGACAAATTGGACAATCTCAGTTCCGCTTAACGAGCGTCCGTAAACATCCTCGGAGTAGACACGGATAAACCCCGGTTGAAATTTGATATATGAAAATAGGTCGAATTTACTGGCGGCAGGTGAGTTTATCAATTCGCTATCTGGGATAATCTTGAAGTTCAGCGTCGTCTTTGAGGGGCGATTGGGCATAGTCAGCACTTGCCCAACAAAGATCGGCGTAGTAATGTTCAAACTAGAATTCAGCGAAAGAATCTGATCGATGCTAATGCCGTAGCTTTGGGCGATGGTATCTAGGGTATCGCCCGCCTGTACGGTGTAGGTGCTGGTCAGCGATGATGGTGGATAAGTCGGGTTTGGCGTTGGCTGGATTGGCGTAGCAGTTGGACCGCTGGGGGTTGGTGTAGGTCGGAACGGATTAGGCAGCGGTGCTTCGCCACTCGGAACGGCTGTCGATACTGTCGCTGTGACATAGATCACTGGCCCGCTGCTCTGTGAACAGGCCAATGCACTGAGCGCTAAACATAGCGTCAGCCACAATACAGGTAGCAGTCGCGGTATACGCTTACGTATCATACTGGGTTAGTCATCTGGCGGAGTCTAGGATTTACCTGTAAATCTTTCACCGTAACAATAATCCCTTTAATCTACTAAAGCGTGTACCAGTCGCGGCAACGAAACGTCATAGCGATAGTGTGTTCCTCGGTGTCCACCGGGATATTCTTGGTAAGTGTGAGACACGGACAAATTTTGTAATTGCTGGCTCAACAGGCGTGCGCCAACTTGTAGATTGTATTCGTCGAACTGCCCGCAGTCGATGAACAGTTCCTTAACGTTCCGCAATGCCTCGGCATGGGCCGGCTGTGTAACCAATCGCACCGGATCAAATTGCAGACAGCGCTGCCAGACATCCTCGCGAAGCGCGCCTGTTTGCAAGTCTATCGGCAGGTCGAAGCCGTGCGGCGCATCAGGGTTTGTTGCAAAGGTTGCCGCCCATGTGACAATGGAAATCGTATCATAGAACGCCTGATTCTTGGGCGTATTGAGCTTTGTATCTTCCATGAAGCCATCCAGACCGCCGTAACGCGCTAGATTCATATGCAACTGCGCGATCTGCGGCAACGCCATGTACTCGAAATACGAGTCGCCACTATGGTCAGCGACTGCGTTGAACATACCGGGGCGTGTCATGGCATGATAGATCGCCCCATAGCCGCCGCTGCTGCGACCCATAATTCCCCGATGGCTGCCATCGGCAAGCGTGCGATAGGTCGCATCGACAAACGGCACAAGCTCGTCAAGCAGGTAATCGGCGTAGTTGCCAATTGCGGGACTGTTCAGGTGCAGCGACCCGCCGAGTCGTGTCCAAGTGTCGGGGATAATCATAATGTGCGGCGGGCAAGCCCCTGATGTAATCAGTCGATCCACCTGCTGATCAAGGCTTTCGCCCCACGCTTTCCAATTGAGTAGCGATTGCGCCGTGTTGCCATGACTAGCCAGCATCAGAATCACCGGATAGCGCCGCGCTGGATCTTGATCGTAGTCGGGCGGCAGATAAACCGACAGCGGACGTACATGCGGATCGCCAAGACGATTGCCGCGCAAGGCTTTACTCTCGAACATGGTTTGGATAATATGACCAAGTGTCATGGATTGTACTTTGTTAAGAACTGCTAATTCTGCCAGCAACTTGATTTTACCTCATCCCATCGTCTGTTACGTCGTCTGTCATATTTCACGGTTGCGGGTTAGCCCTTTTGTTGTATAGTTGCGCGGCAATAAGCCTAGATAACAAACCTGTGGATAACTCCGATGCGTGTTGAATTAGATCAGATCACTAAGATTTTCGGCAAACTGCGAGCCAATAACGCCATATCGATGACGCTCGAAGGCGGGCGGATATACGCCATTCTGGGCGAAAACGGTGCAGGCAAAAGTACGCTCATGAAAATCCTATCCGGCTACCAACCACCGGACTCCGGGCGCATTTTGCTAGATGGCACCCCTGTGTCCTTTAGCACACCTGCCGACGCGCTGAACTTTGGTATCGGGATGCTGCACCAAGACCCGCTTGACGTACCAAGCCTGACCGTTCTCGAAAATTTTATGCTGGGCGAACCCGGCGGGCTGCTGCCCAGACGCAAGGCCGCCCGCGAAACACTAATTGCCTTTGCCGAACGCTTTGGCTTTACGCTCCGACCAGATGCCTATGTAGATGGTTTAACCATCGGAGAGCGACAGCAGCTTGAGATTGTGCGATTGTTGAGCCGAGGCGCACAGGTGTTGATTCTGGACGAACCGACAACGGGTATTTCCGCCGATCAAAAAGCTGCACTATTTGGCTCGTTGCAGCGGCTTGCACACACGGGCGGCCTGACGGTGATCCTTGTGTCGCACAAGCTGGAAGATGTCGAAGTCCTGTGCGATGAAGTGGTCGTGCTGCGGCAGGGACAGGTTGTTGGGCAAGTGATGATGCCCTATCCTACCGATCAATTGGTGACGTTGATGTTCGGCAAGGCACTGGATCGTACCCCACGTCAGCCATTTGAGCGTCAGGCACAAACGAAGGTTCTACATGTTAAGGCTTTAACTGTTCCCGATAGCCGCGTCGCATTGGTAGACATCAGCCTTGAGGTTGAAGCGGGTGAGGTAATCGGGATGGCGGGCTTAGATGGCAGTGGACAAAATGCTTTTCTGCGAGCCTGCGCCGGATTGCAATTTGGCACCGCAGGCGAGATCCGCCTTGCGGATACGGATGTGACCCGTTGGAATTACCATGACCGGGCGCAGTTGGGGGTCGCCTATGCACCTGCCGGACGGCTCGAAGAAGGGCTTGTGACGGGGCTAACGTTAACCGAGCATGTCGCGTTAACGTCGCCAGCCGGACGGCGCGTCAACTGGAAAACCGCGACGCAAGAAACCAAAGCCCGCATTGCCCACTACAGTATTCGAGGGCAACCCGACAGTCAGATCGAGACACTTTCAGGCGGCAACCAGCAGCGCACCCTACTTTCACTGCTGCCCTCGACTCTCAAGCTGCTGCTGCTCGAAAACCCGACACGCGGCCTCGATGTTGAGAGCGCTCGATGGGTGTGGCAGCAGTTACTCGAACGCCGCGCAACCGGAACCGCGATCCTGTTTACATCGCCGGATCTGGATGAAATTGTCGAATATAGTGATCGAATCATCGTGTTTTTCGGGGGCAAAGCGCGGATGTTAAACGATCCATCGCAAACCTCACTCACTGAACTTGGGCAGATGATCGGGGGCAAATAATTTATGGATGTGGTACGCCGTTCGGATAACAGATTTACAGGACTGATACGGCTAGCGGTTACGCTTGGCCCTGCGCTGCTCATCGTGGTGGTCGCGTTGGCATTGATCTTACTCGCCATCAACAAAGATCCGGTGACGGCAGTCCTCCAATTTATTGATGGCGCGTTAGGTACTGACCAACGCCGTTCCGATGTGCTGATGATTGCCCTGCCTGTGCTGTTGTGTTCCAGTGGTTTGCTGTTAACCTTCACCGCTGGCTTATGGAATATCGGGATCGAAGGGCAGGTCGCGATGGGTGCGATCTTTGCGACGGGCATCGCACGACTAGTCACGGTCAATACGAGCAGTTGGCTGGCCATCCCAGCTGAATTGGCGTTAGCGATGCTTGGCGGCGCGTTATGGGCATTGCTGGCGGCGCTTCTCAAGACACGCGGCAATGTTAATGAGATCTTCGGCGGAGTTGCACTGAACTTTATCGCAGGCAACATTCTGCTTTTTCTGCTGAATGGCCCTTGGCAAGCCGGAAATTACCCACAGACCGCACCCTTCGAGGCTCCCGCGCTGCTGCCCCGCTTGACCCCATCGCTCTCGTTGAGTCTCCCAGCGTTGGCAATCGCTGCCACTGGCTTTCTGGCGGTGTTCTTTATTCTGCGTGGCACACATTGGGGCTTGCAACTGCGGGCAATGGGTCGCAATGCGCGTTCGGCGTTTATGCTTGGCGTGCGGACTGAGCGCAATATGCTGCTTTCGATGGCGCTGTGCGGCATGTTGGCAGGACTGGCTGGCGCACTGCTGGTTATTTCTCCAATTTCGCGCGGGAAACTGGTTCCTAACATTTCGGGCGGGCTAGGCTTTCTCGGCGTACTTGTTGTGCTGCTAGTCAATGTTTTGCCGACATGGGTTCCGTTCGTAGCGCTGTTCTTCGCCATTATCCCCATTGGCACGCTGAAGCTGCAAAATCTGGGCATCGATCCTTCGCTTGGTAACGTTTTTCAGAGCGCGTTGGTGCTAGCCGTTTTACTAGCAAATGGGTTCCGCACTCGGTTGAGCCGCACCTCCAGAGAAAGTTAAAAGGTAAACCGATGGCTGACGATACACTGATCAATACGCTGGCGGGGATTGTGCGGAGTGGTGCGCCACTGATACTAGCTGCTACTGGGGAAACGTTCACTGAACGCGCTGGAGTCGTCAATCTGTCGCTGGACGGCTCACTGATGTTGGCTGGGTTGGCAGGCTTTGTAATTGCCTTCAATACGCAAAGCCTAATTCTCGGCACCGCCGCCGCGATTGTCGTGGGTGCCACTATCGCGCTGATCGTAGCAGCAAGCAGTATCGAACTGAAGCAGAGTCAGGTGGCGGTTGGCTTTATCCTGACTCTGCTGTGTCGCGATCTGGCAATCTTTCTAGGGACATCGTATCGAGGCAAAGCGGGGTTGCCCGCCCCACATCTTGATATTCCGCTGCTGCGGGATATTCCTATCGCGGGGCCGATCCTGTTCCAACAGGATGTATTTACCTATCTGAGTTTTGCGGTGATTATTTTCGCGTGGTTCTGGATCTATCGGACACGTCCCGGCCTGATCCTGCGGAGTGTGGGTGAACGCCCCCCGACTACCTTTGCACGCGGCGGCAACGTAAACCGTCTGCGCTATTTATATACGGCGTTGGGCGGTGCATTGGTCGGCCTGGCAGGCGCGACCTACACTTTGAATATTGCACCGGGTTGGAACGATTCGGCGATCATTGGCAACGGCTGGATCGCGCTGGCGATTGTGATCTTCGGCGGGTGGTACCCGGTGCGGGTAGCCTTCGGGGTGTATCTGGTAGCGGGGTTACGCACGCTAGCCAGCGGCTTGCAGGCCAATGGAATCCCGATTGCGCTGCTCAACGCGATTCCTTGGCTGCTGATGATCGTGACTTTGTTAGCAGTCAGCGGCCCCTATCTGGATCGGTTGCTCAAAATCCTACCGTCGCGATTGCATCCGCTGGTTCGGACTCTGCTGCGTGCGCGTCCGCCCGCTGCACTTGGTACAATCTTTGAGCAGGAGGGGCAGAAGTAGAGCAAGCAGTGCAGTAGCCATCTTGAATTTGGTACTATGGCACTTGGTGTGTCCATAGTAGCTTCGATTTCTATTCACTTCCTCTGAAGCTAGCCCGCTAAGTTGTAACAAGTCAACTTAGATCGGGCTGTTACACATTCTGTTGCTTCGCCAGTTGTCCGTAAAGTTTTCTATTGCCTGAAAGAATTCCACCACTTGTGCATTATATCTACATGATACGACAACCGGAGAACTATGGATGGGGCACGAACTATCCGAGTTGGATGAGGCTCAACTGATTGCGAAAGCTCGCGATGATCCCGCTGCATTTGCCTTTCTCTATGAGTGTTATGTCCAACGTATCTATGCTTATGCGTGTCAAAAACTCACGATCTAATATTAGCCACTAGGCACCCGACACCTACCAACCACAAGGACGAAAGTTAGGCACAGTGAGCCAAAGAAGGACGAGAACGAGACGTTAAAGGGCAGGTCAAATAATAAAGTTCGCTGTAAGAAGTACCAAGCAATACGAAATAGACTGAGATCGCGGCGGTTGGAACGGTCTATGTCGGAATGCAGGTTACGCTGAACAATATCCGCGCCGAAAGCGATAAACCAGACATAGAGCAGGGCAACGGCCAGAGTGAGGCATGAGAGGCGGAGGAAATGGCACAGGCCAGAGCGTTCCAAGTCAAAACCATTGGCTTTGAGGTCACCAAAGGTCTCCCTCAATCCACATACGGCGGTGATATAGACGCAAGATTGGGCGGGGCTTGGTCAAATTGGTCGCCAACAGCCAAGGCGTAGGATAGCGGATCTCCTAGGCCAACAGCAGATGGGTAGGACCTGCGCCGATGCGGTCAGGCAGACATCGCCTACAAAGCGCCAAGTGCCACGGTTAGGCAATAGCGCGTCAAGGCGCAACCAGTCAGGCTCGTTTTCGACACCGACCAACTGCTGTCCGCTTTGGCGCAGCACATAATCCAAGCCCCAGCCTTGCACACTCCATAGCACTGGCCTATGCCCGAATTCACAGTCACCGACTAGGCTGACCCGCACGCCAGCGGGCAGCAGACTATGGACATAACTCAACAGCGCGATTTGCAGGCTCGTTCGGCTATGGCCTCGGCTGCTGCGAACCCATGTCCAAGCCAGTGGTATCACCCGCTGCCGATAGGCTATCCCCACCAGCAGTAACCGATGATGGGCACTCACCTTCGTGCTGTCCCACACCAACGGCGACCCGCCCCGCTCCGTTATCCAAAAAACGCTCCATCCGTCGCACGATACTCTGCTTCTTGATACGCAACGATTCGCTGCCAACCGTCCCGTCTGCACGCTGCGTGACCCGAATATCCCTACCATCAGCAACGCCATGTTCGTCAAGCGGCTATCGACTTCCCTCGGTAGCAGTTGCACCAGCGCCATGTACACATTACTATACAGCCTCTGAGAGGGCTTCAGTGGTATGATTGTCTCTGGCTTGGTTTTGTCTCGCAACTCTAGTCACCCGACAGTAGGAGGGAAAGGGCTTGCAGGGCAGGAAAATGCCGGAT